>CAMVOY010000001.1 GCA_947169235.1 uncultured Lachnospiraceae bacterium
GAAGCAAGTGTGTCGGTTGTCATCTTTGCGTACTGGTATGCCCCGGCCTGGCGATCGTGCCCGGGAAAAAACGCATCACCAGATAAAGGAGGATTATTATGAAAAAGAAGTTTGCATTAAGGTTGATCATGTTTCTTTTTGTCGCTGTCATTTTCGGGATAGGAGTATCTGCCGGAGCTGACATCAATTCACAGGCCAAGGTCAAATACTACAAGATCAGCGGTCAGTGGGTCGGATTTGATAAGTCTTCCGGCAAGCTTACCTGGGGTGCAAAGCTATCATATATACCCAAAAAGATAGTGGGTAAAAAAGTTAAAATACTTGGTAAATGGTGTTACAGTGGAAATACAAAGATTAAAAGTATCACCATTCCTTCATCGGTAAATAAGGTTGAGAAGGGTGCTTTTTATGGATGTAAAAACCTAAAAAAGGTTGTTATCCCGAAGGGATTAAAGCTTGGCGATATATCTGAAAAGAGGCTTTTCTGGGAAAGTAACAAACTAAAAACAGTTGTAAATAATCCGGATAAAAAATGGAAAGCAAGGATAAAGACTTTTAACGATACACTTGATTATCTTAAAAAGCAGGATCCACAGTATTATGTAGATAACGTGCGCAGTTTTAAAAATCAATGGATTGTTGACAAGGATGGAAAACATATTCCCTACACGGATGAGGCATGGGATGTGGTAGTAAAGAAGGCAAAGGCTTTGACCAAGGGTCTTTCATCCGATAGAGAAAAAGCAAAAGCTATAAGCAAATGGATAGTCAAGTATCTTCATTATGATGAGAAGTGGATGGAAAAGTTTCAGGAATGGCGCAAGACACATGATGAGGACAAAGAAGAATTCCCGATCAAAAAGGTGACGGATGCATATGGGCTTATAAACTGGGAGCCGGCTGAGCATGACGGAGAGACAGCTATGACAACCTGCGGAGGATACGGTAATTTGACACAGGCACTTTTTTGCGCGGCAGGTATTCCGTGCGTACATGTGCATCGTTTACAGAAAAAAGGAGAAGACATCGACCATGTCTTTAATGTAGCATACATCGGTGGGAAGTGGATATGGTTGGATAATACTTACTCTGATGAAACGCTTAATTATTTTGACTGTCAGATACCGGGATTTTCCGCAAGCGATCACCGATGCGACAGACTTAATCTTGTGAATCTGAGTGAGCTGAGCAAGTCATCGGTAAGTAAAGTCAAATACGATAGTCAAACTGAGTATGTCAAAGTAGGTGGGCTTAACTGGGGTATAGAAAGAAGCACGGGAACCATCACCTGGATTCCCAGAGATTTTACCGGCCCTGAAATCCCGGCAGAACTTGATGGGATGAGGGTTACCAAGATCGGATCATATGCATGCACGTATCGTGAAAACATCCGGGAACTCATCATCCCGGAGGGTGTTACCGGTATAGCAGAGGGAGCCTTTAGGGGAAATTACCGTCTTTCAAAGTTGACAGTCTCATCCACTGTTAAAAAAATAGGTGATTATGCATTCGAAGCATGCGTTGAGTTGGAGAACATCGCATATAAAGGAGATCAGAAAAAGATCCACTTTGGAAACTTCGCTTTTCGAAAATGCTATTTTCTTCATCCTGATTTTACTAAGTATTATAAAAATGGGATATACTACAAAAAGCTTAACGAGGTATCTCTTTCGGGAGATATGGCTGCGGATATCCTCTCTATCGCAAAAAGTCAGCTCGGTTATCACCAGGGAAATGATAAAACGCAGATGCACGGATACAACAAACTTGGTGGTGAATACTACACAGAATATAACTTTTTTTCCGGACTTCCTGACTGGCAGTGGGGGATGAAAGACTATGTAAAAAAGAGTAATTATAAGTATGGTTATGGTGGCTGGTGCGGAAACTTTTGCGACTGGTGTCTGAGTATGGCGGGGATTCCAAAGGAGTGCTCTTTATACTATGATCAGAAGGATTCGATCAAGTGGAAAGACACTGTCTATGCCGGAGGAAGCTACAACATAAAAGCCGGAGATGTGTTGCATTTTTCCGCAGGGCACTACTGCCTGGTTGAATCAGTATCAGAGGATACAGACAAGGTCTTGATAAAGACACTTAACGGCAATCCGGATGTCTCCAGAAAGACTTACAAACTGAACAAGAAAAATGGAAAAAATCTATCCGATCACAATTATGATCTTACAGAGATACTTCCGTTGAAACCTGAGGAAGTAAAAGGAGTAAAAAGCTTTAAAGTAAGATTTGATACAGGTGATAGTTCGATCAATTTCAGTCCTAAGACTGTCTATGAGGGCGGACATTTCGGTTTGCTTCCAAAACCTGAGATAGCGACCCTAACTTTTGATGGATGGTATACCGAGCCAAATGGTGGCGGAAAAAAGATTACGTCCTATCGCAATGTATGGTTGGATGGTGATATTACTGTTTATGCAAAGTGGGTACTCGGTGATGAGCCATCTTATCTTGATAAGAGCTCATATGTCAGCGAGGCTCCCACGCACTCAAGTATAAACGACCAGTTTGCAGGAATATATCTGTCACGAACTCGGTTATCATACGGAACGCTAAAGAAAAAATCACAAAAAATACAGGTTAAGCGCAGAAACGGGAAAGGAAGGATAACCTGTAAAAATGTAACTGATGGCAGCAAAAAGAAATATCTCAAGCTAGGAAAAAATGGTGCTATTACGGTAAAAAAAGGAGCACCAAAAGGAAAGTATTCAATATTTGTGACAGTAGCAAAGTATAAAACCATCAACATGACACAGTCTACAGTAAGCTTTACCGTCAACTAATATCCGGGAGTTTAATCACTATAAAATGTCAATGCTTTTATTAGTATTTTGTACATAGGGAGATAATAAACAATGAGAAAAGAAATAAGTATAACAGATGTCAAAGGAATACATATCGGTCAGACTGAAAATGTCGAGGCTGCGACCGGACTCACGGTCATCATCAGTGAGCAGGGAATGGGAGCAGGACTCGATATCAGAGGAGGAGGGCCGGCATCCAGGGACAGTGGGCTTTTAGATCCACTGACAGCAGCTGATGTCGTCCATGCGGTAGTTCTCGGTGGTGGAAGTGCATTTGGTCTTGGTGCTTCAAATGGAGTTATGGAGTACTTAGAGAAGCGAGGCATCGGTTTTGATGTAGGAGTGACCAAGGTGCCTTTGGTCGTGCAGTCGGACATTTTTGACCTGACGGTAGGAGATAAGGATGTGCGTCCGGATCCTGATATGGGATATGAGGCGGCCAAAAACGCGATGGAGAGCCCAAACTATAAAGACGGTAACTATGGTGCGGGTTGTGGTGCCACAGTAGGAAAGATATCCGGTATGGATACCTGTATGAAAACAGGCATAGGCAGTTATGCGATAGAGATAGGTCCGCTTCAGATAGGTGCTATCGTTGTGGTTAATTCACTCGGTGATATCTATGATTGGAGGACAGGGAAAAAGATCGCCGGGCTGCTCACGGAAGATAAAAAAGGATTTCGCGATACTGTCACTCTCATGGAGGGGAGCATAGATGTTCGTGAGAACAAGTTTGTGGATAACACAACCATTGGTGCGATCATAACAAATGCGAAGTTTACGAAATCGCAGCTATGTAAGATTGCAGGGATGACACACAATGGATTTGCCAGGTCTATCAGGCCGGTTCACACAACGGCAGACGGAGACAGTATATATGCGCTCTCGACGGGAGATGTGAACGCTGATATGGATTTGGTCGGAACGCTTGCGGCAGAAGTCATGAGTGAAGCTATTACTCGTGCGGTTTACAGTGCAAAAACCGCATATGGATTTCCGTCTGCTAATGAAATTACTGAAGCTTGAAAAGATTGGAAGAACGAGGTGAAAAATGATCTCAAGATTTTGTAGGGGAATGAGAAATGAAAAACTATTTGATTAAGAATCGTCGACGCATCGGCATGTCTCTACTGGGTGTGATCATATGCGCAGTGAGCGTTGGTGTCTTTAAACTGGCTGCGCTCGGAGTGGATCCGTTTCAATCGTTTATGAGCGGAATGGACTCACTGATCCCGATCGGATTCGGAACGCTGTATATGATAGTGAATGCCGTTTTACTCTTATTCAGTCTGATAGTAGACCGTCACAATATCGGTATGGCTACATTTATCAATCTGTTTCTGTTAGGGTATATAACACAATTTACTTACGACTTCCTTCAGTGGCTGATCCCGGAGCCGTCTATGGTGATCCGGATTGTCTGCCTGGTGGTTGGAATCGTGGTTATATGCTTCGGCTCAGCGCTCTACATGACGGCGGACCTGGGCGTGTCGACCTATGATGCAGTTGCGATCGTGATGTCGGGCAAGTGGAACTGGGGAAAATTCAAGTATATTCGTATAGCTACGGATTTTGTTTGTGTGATCGCCGGTTGTGGGCTCTTTCTTTTCGCAGGTCATACAATAGGCGAGATTCCGACGATTGCAGGGGTGGGAACTATCGTAACTGCATTTTTCATGGGACCACTGATCGAGTTTTTCAATGTGAAGATCGCAAGACCTATGCTTAGTGCCGGTCAGATTACATCACTGATCTGAAATAGTCGTCGATCTCCGTCACCCATTTGTTCGGAGGCATACTCTTTAAGAGGTATTTTTCGGGTTTGAGCTCAAGTACCTTCATCACGCTTTCCTTGTCATCCTTTGCAGTCAGCATGATCACGGGAGTATCCCTGGTCGCGGGTTCGGAACGGATCATCTCCAGAACCTGAGCTCCGTCAACGACAGGCATTTCATAATCCAAGAGTATCAGATCGACCTTGTTCTTGACGAGGAGAGTGATGGCATTCATACCGGAGTTTGCCATGTAAACCTTGTATTTTTCGGAGAGGAGATTTTTGATCATTCGAACCATGGTCGGATCATCATCAACTATCAGGATAGATTTTTCTACGGTGCCTACCTCGTCGATCAGAATGATATGATTCAGTTCTTTTACAAGGTCGGTATTGTTAACCGGTCTTTCAAAAGAGCGTTTGATAAGCGTATCGGGGATGACTTTCCGGACCTCTTTTAAGTCTTCGGGATTTCCTATCAGATAGAAAAATGCTCCTCTTCCGCCAACAGTATCTTTGCAGTAAGTGAGGACCTTCTGCAGCTCTTCGTTTAGCTCCTCGACATAAAGTATCCAGATATCCGGAGTTTTCTTAAGCCTGTAGATCTCGTCGATGTCCGGTGGTACACAGAGCACTTCATAGTCCTCTTTTTCCAGAGCTGTCACGGTCGCATGTACCATGAACCCCTTTTCATTTCCGATAAGCATTAGTTTCTTTTCCATCACAATACCTCCATTAATCCGTCATGATCAAGCTTCATTATCATGTCAGTTATTTGTTCGTATCTGGCTTTTTCTTCGTCGGGAATCCGATATCCCTTAAGCATCTCAAGTATCGAATCCGCACTGTCAAAATCAAAAGCATCAACGTATTCTTTTATCCCTGCATATGCCTCTGACAGGGCAGCAGAGTCGATCTCGGGGAGATCATCATCAGACCCGTTGATCTCTGAAATGAGTGCTTTGAGTTTATCCGAGAAGGATCTGTAATCGGATAAAAGCTTTGGAGTAAGCTCTGATATCTCAGCCAGGTTTTCATCGTCACCGCATTTTTCCAAATACGCTGCCTGACCGGAGATATCCATGGCCCCGATAAGTCTTGCGGAACTTTTCAAAGCATGAACCTTTACAGTGTAATTTTTAATATCGTTTTCACGGAGATATCTTTCTATCTCATCCGGACCGGTCTTTGATCCTGCATAAAAATCATTTATCGCTTCCGAAAGGATGCTTTCTTTCATACAATTTGAGATTGCGTCATCGTAGCTGATCTCATCAAATTGAGAATATTTTTTCAGCATCTCATCATGAGGAGTTGTTTCCGTCTGTTCCAAGCTGTCCTCGGAAAAATCTACGTAGTCATCATCATCCTGATGGATCACAAGCTCATCCGGCAAAAGAGATGCAATCGTGTTTTCAAGCTTGATACTGTCTATCGGCTTGGTGAGATAATCATCAAAGCCCGCTTTTATAAATCGTTCTCTGGCTCCCGAAATGGCATTTGCGGTAAGAGCTACGATCGGGACTCCCTTAATCTGATCAGGTATGTTTTTCTTCATGTATTGAAGAGTTTCTATACCGTCCATACCCGGCATGCGCTGGTCTAAAAATATTATGTCGAAGTGATCGCGCTTAACCTTATCGATTGCTTCCTGACCGCTTAGTGCCGTTGTGATGTTGATACGTGTCGGAGTGAGCAGACCCTGGATCACAGTAAGGTTCATTTTTGTATCATCGACTACGAGCAGCTTTGCATCCGGTGCCTGGAAAGTAGTCCGGTATTCTTTAGTTGACTCCAGCGATCGCTCATACATTTCCGCAAAATCTCCCATCGGTTCCCAGGAGATGACTTCCTGAACAACTGAGAAGGAGAAGGTGGAGCCCTCGCCGTATGTGCTCTCGACCGAAAGAGATGAATCCATCATGTCCAAAAGGTTTTTGACGATGCTCATACCCAGGCCTGTGCCCTCTATGGTTCGGTTTTTGTTTTCCTCGATCCTCTCAAACGGAGTAAAGAGAGAGGCGAGGTCTTCTTTTTTGATTCCGATACCTGTATCAGTCACACTTATGTTCAGCAGGATATGCTTATCATCTTTTTTATCATAGGAAACGCTTAGTTTTACAAAGCCTTTTTGTGTGTACTTGACGGCGTTGTTCAGTATATTCAGGATGCACTGTTTTACGCGGATCTCATCACCGATCAAAAGGTGAGGTATCGTCTCATCAACGTCGATCTCAAATTTGAGATTTTTTTCCTCGGCTTTTATGCTTATCATGTTTACGAGATCATTAAGTGCTGAACTCATTTCATATTCGACAGGGATGATCTCAAGCTTTCCGGCCTCTATCCTCGAAAAGTCCAAAAGATCGTTAATAAGGCTGACCAGAGTTCTGCCCGATACCATGATATCATTTGCGTATTTTCGAATAGTCGGATCCTTTGATTCGCGAAGGATCATTTCGTCCATGCCTAATACTGCATTTATAGGTGTGCGTATCTCGTGAGATACATTTGAAAGGAAGTTTGATTTGGCTTCGCTCGCCTTTTGAGCAACCCGCAGATCTTCTCTGAGTTTCTGCTCCTCCTGCAGTCGTTCAATATAATCTATGACTTCATCAACGGTCGTAGCGAGGCTTTCATGCAGCACCTGAACTTCGTCCTTTGTTTTTAAGGTGCGGCTTGTGATCTGAGAAGCCGCTGATTTTCTTTGCTCGAGAGAATCAGTTGCAAACTCACTCATTGCTAAGGACATACCTGCGATCGGAGCTATCATCCTACGCTCAAGCAGATAGTGCAGTAGCATGACTATAGGCATTACAATATTAAAAAGAAAGAGAATAAGCTTAATATCGAAAGCAAGTCCCTCAGCGTTCAAAACAAAGATCTCGGTTGTTCCGTCTTCATCACTGTCAAACGCACCAAGTCTGGTCCTGCTCATATACCAGTCGACTCTTTCTTTGATGTGATCTTCCAGTTTTTTTCTGTCTTCCTCGGACGGACCCGCAGCTGATCTTGAAACAGGAGCAGGAACATCTTTACTACCGTCTATTGAGCTTTCCGTGGAAGAGTTTGTCGAGGTTGAAGCCGGCTTTCTTGCAGGCTTAAACATAGCTGCACCGCCACTGACTCCGGGCCCCTGAGTTTCCACGACTTCCCCGAGACCGGGTATAAGGGAGTTTGTTACCAAAGCGGAAAAAAAGCCAAGCACGAGAGCTTCGATGGCCAGTATCTGTATGATCTGTTTTCCCAAAGAACGTTTGGGCGCATGTTTAAGGTACTCATTGTACTCGTTATTTTTAATATGATTTTTGAAACGTCCGACAGGATAAATCCTGGTGCGTGATTCCGGAAGAAAGTTGAACTGAAGGTAAAGGATCACATATGCGATGATAATCTGGATAAGTATATCTGCCATACCAAGAAAATCAACGTTAGAAAATACATTTGAAAAGGTTCCTTCAGCCACGAGATGGTTGACGAAGAAGAATACGGAATTAAGGATGAAGCCTGAAATCAAGGCGCTTATAAGGGTCTTTGTAAGTGTTTTTAAAAACCCGTGATTGATACAAAACTCCAATATAATGATCATTACCAGGTGAAAGGTAAGCATGAATGCATCACCCGGAGACATGATGATGATCGGTATCAGGATCAAAGTGTAGGAGATCATGGCGCTCCTGATACCGTAGAGACCCTCGACAAAGATCAACGGGAAAGTATAAGCAATGGCAAGACTGAGTGTGGATAACAAACCACCGAAGCTCTGACTCCAGCCGAAATGCATGTACGTAAACAAAAGAAAGGCTGAAAGCACAATGCATATTGCTTGAATCAGGTATGCGGATTTACTTCTTTTATAAGTATAGGGCATATCGTATCCTCCGTAAGTGAAACAGGTGTTTATGTCATCAGTCGTGGTTTAGCTTGCCATAAGCTTTTTCCCGGAAGGTTTTATTATCTATAATAAAGCGCTCGTGTGTGCCTGTGGCAATCTTTTCTTTTTCATCATATGCTTCGATACAAAATGTCAGCTTTCTCCGGTCGATGGAGGTGAGTTCAGTTTCGCAGCGCACAGTCATACCTACGGGAGTAGCGGCAATATGTGAAAGGTTCATATTGGTGCCGACCGTACCCTGATCAGTTTCCAGTTCATCAGCGACACTTTTCCACGCAGCCTCCTCCGCAAGGGCGATAAGTGCGGGAGTAGCCAGTACATCGAGTTCACCGCTTCCGATGATCTTTGCTGTCATTTCCGAAGTGACGGTTTTTTTAATGCTTCCCTTGATTCCGGTTTCTATCATGGTAGTTCTCCTTTGGTGGTAAATATAAAAGAATTATACATCATTCAAATGCGTATTTCAAGTGAAAATCATCTGTCGGAATGCCTGATATAGGGTATGAGAGGATGAAAAAATCAAAAAAATTTAAAAAAAGTGTTGACAATGGAAAACTTGTGTGGTAGTATCAGCTTAACAAAACAATTGTGCACAAGTAAATGGCGCAAAAACAAAAGGAGAGTTGACATGAGTAAAACGGATGGTGGATATGAGTCTCTGAAGCTTTGCAACCAGGTGTGTTTTCCGCTGTATGCCTGCTCGAAGGAGTTGGTGAGACAGTACACTCCATACTTAAAGAAGCTTGATCTGACCTATACTCAGTATCTGGTCATGATGGTCCTGTGGGAGAGGGAGGAAGTATCGTCGAGAGAGCTCGCCGAGTGCCTTCATCTGGACTACGGGACATTGACACCGGTACTGAAGAGATTGGAAAAATCTGAGCTTCTTGAGAGGCAGAGAATGGAAAAAGACGAGAGACTGCTTGCGATAAGGATCACCAAACAGGGGAAAGAATTACAAAAAAAAGCGGTTGATATCCCGATATCCATGGCATCATGTATAGGACTTACGAAAAAGGAATTTGAAACGCTCTATCAGCTTACCTACAAGGCACTAAGTAATATGGAAAACAATAACAAAAAGGGGGAATGAACATGGCAACAGTATATGATTTCAAGGTGAAGGACAGATCAGGAAATGAAGTTAGTATCGGTGATTACAACGGAAAAGTGCTTCTTGTTGTAAACACAGCTACAGGATGTGGATTCACTCCGCACTACGAACCTCTCGAGTCAATGTATGACGAGCTTAAGGACAAGGGATTTGAGATTCTCGATTTCCCGTGCAACCAGTTTGCCGGACAGGCTCCGGGATCGGATGAGGAGATCCATGAGTTTTGTACATTAAAGTACGGAACGGAGTTTCCGCAGTTTTCAAAGATTGACGTAAATGGTGATGATGCCGATCCGCTCTTTGTTTATCTGGCCGGCGAGAAGCCCTTTGAGGGATTTGGAAAGGGCATGAAGGCAAAAGCGATGAACAAGTTCACCAAGATGAACAACAAAAAATACGGAGACAAGGCATATATCATGTGGAACTTCACGAAGTTTCTGGTAGACAGAAACGGAAATGTGGTTGCAAGATTTGAGCCTACCGTGGATATGGAAGATGTAAGAAAAGCAGTTGAAGAATTAGTGGGGTAGAAGTATGAATAATAACCGCTTTGATATCGCGATCATAGGATGCGGACCTGCCGGAGTATCGGCAGCGATCACGGCTAAGATCAGGAATAAATCAGTTCTTTTGATAGGTGATGAGATCAGCACTAAGGTGGGAAAAGCACATGAGATCAAGAATTATCCGGGACTTCCGGATATCACCGGAGAGGACCTGGCTGGAGCATTTTTATCACATCTGAAAAAGATGGAGATCGACATCACAAAGAAACGTGTAAGCACTGTGTATGCGATGGGTGAATATTTCGCGATACAGGCGGATGAGGAAATGCTCGAGGCAGACAGCCTCATACTTGCTACCGGCATCGTGACCGGGAAATCACTTCCGGGTGAGGACGAGCTACTGGGTCGGGGTGTGAGCTACTGTGCCACATGCGATGCATCACTGTATCGCGGAAAGTCGGCGATCGTCATCGGTTACAGTAAAAAGGAAGAGAGAGAGGCTGCTTTTCTCTCAGAGGTCTGCAGTGAGGTCAGGTATATCCCTGTTTATAAGGACGAAACCGAGCTGCCGGATAAAGTCAGTGTGGTGAAAGAGCAGGTAAAGGAAATCCGTTCCGACGGAGACAAACGCATCGTAGTCACATCAGAGAGAGAGTACGAAGCAGATGGAGTCTTCGTACTGAGAGACGCGATCGCGCCTGACAGGCTGGTTCCGGGACTTGAGACGGACGGAGGACATGTGGTAGTCGACCGTCATATGAAGACAAATCTTGACGGAGTATTTGCCTGTGGAGATATCACCGGAACACCGTATCAATATATAAAGGCTGCCGGTGAAGGTAATGTAGCAGCGCTTGAAGCAGTAAAGTATCTGGATAAAAAAAGAAAGTGAGGATGAGGCTATGGTAAAGAAGGTAAATGCAGAGCAGTTTGAAAACGAAGCAAAAAAAAGTGAAGTAGCGGTTGTGGATTTCTCAGCAACATGGTGCGGACCGTGCCAGATGCTGGCGCCGGTACTCGAGCAGGTCAGCTCATCATTGGGTGACCGGGTTGACTTTTACAACGTTGATGTAGATGACGCACCGGAGTTGGCGGGAGAGTATAAGGTACAGTCGGTTCCGTGTCTGATACTCATGAAAAACGGAGAGTTGGTTGATCAATCCGTCGGTTTCAAACCGGAACCTGCGATCACAGGATGGATCGAGAGCCATCTTTAAGATCAGATTTTATGACCATGATAAAAGCCTTGCAAAAGCAGGGCTTTTTTCGTATAATGAATAATAGGTTTTACTCTTGACAGATGGTTCAAACGGGACGATCTCAAAGGATGACAGTATCGGAGGTGCCTATGGATTTTCAAAAAGTCGTTGACAGTATGGGAGCTATGACGTGTATCGTTTCCGTAGAAAAACTCGAGGGTGACAGATACGGAAAGATCAGGATAGTTGCGGGCAACAAGGCATATGTGGAATCCATCGAGACCCCTGCACCCGGTACCGAGATGCTCACCGACAAGTTTGTTCCCAACATGGAATACACTACCTATCTTACCAGAGACCTGAACTTCGAAGATTATTGTTACCGCGCTGCGGTTCAGAAAAAATGTCTGCATTCCTATGTTCATCCCGACAGGATGAACGTATGGTTTAACATGAGTTTTTTGCCCCTTCTTCCAGATGATGGAAACATCTGCTATTGTCTGTACATGATGGAGATCAATTTCGAGCCGAACTCGGAGCACATGTCAAATATCTCCGGAGAGATGGCTTCCGCGGTTCTCGAGACCACCATAAAGCTTCGTGGAACTGATGATTTCAGGTCGACTATAAAGGATGTTGTTGCCGATATCAGAGATATGTGTGATGCGGAGCATTGTTGTATACTTGCGATGAATGAGTATGACAGATCATGTGAGGTGCTCGGAGAGGCGTTTTCTGATGGAACGAATTTGAAATCCATGGATGAATACCTGGAAGGATTTTATGACATAGCGGAGTCATGGGAGGATACCATAGCAGGCAGCAACTGTCTTATAGTGAAAAATGAACAGGACATGGAGGTTGTTAAGGAGCGAAATCCGGTTTGGCATAAGTCGCTCACCGATGCGGGAGGAAAGTCGATCGTTTTGTTCCCTCTCAAATCCAGAAACCAGCTTCTCGGATATATGTGGGCTATCAACTTTGATGCGGACAATGCGGTAACAATAAAAGAAACGCTTGAGCTGACCACGTTCATCTTGGGATCTGAGCTCGGAAACTATCTCCTTCTTGACCGATTAAAAATACTCAGTTCGAGAGATCTGTTGACCGGTGTACTTAATCGTAATGAGATGAACAACTATGTTGACAGCATGAGTGAGGGCGAGGAGTATTCCGGCTCTGTAGGGGTATGCTTTGCCGACTTAAACGGACTTAAAAAGGTCAATGACGAAGAGGGCCATCCTGCAGGTGATGCGCTGCTAAAAGATGCTGCAAAGGCTCTGTGTGAAGTGTTTGATGAGTCGGAGATATTCCGTGCCGGAGGAGATGAGTTCTCTATCATCGTAAGGGGAATAACATCAGAAGAGCTGGACAAAAAGATAGAGCGTGTACGTCAGGTTTCTATCCATTATGATAAGGTATCATTTGCACTGGGCGGCAGTGTTGAGCAGGACTGCAGGAATGTACGTCAGGCACTTCGAAACGCGGATGTAAACATGTATGAGGATAAGAAACGATACTATAATGAGTTTCCTGATCGTAAGCACAGATAATCATATTCTTCAAAAAGCCCCGTATGTACAGGGCTTTTTGTTTGTTTCTTGACAGGCTAATACTCGTTTGCTATAATATGGCTGATTGATGATAACCCGATAGGAATGATCGGAAGGAAGGATAAAACCTGACTTTGGAGGAATAAACATGTCAACAAAAGAAAAAATACTTGACTCGGCATTGACTCTTTTTTCGAGAAACGGATACAGCGGGACGAGCGTGGAACAGATAGCAGAGAGAGTCGGCATCAAAGCGCCGTCTCTGTACAAGCATTTCAAAGGAAAGGCTGATATCCTGAACACTCTCATAGATGTTGTGAATGAACGTTATGATGAGCTCTTCGGATCTGAGGATCATACCGGTGAAATCCCGGACAGTATCGAATCATTTATTACAGATACCATGGGCAGAATAGACTTTACGATGCATGATCCTATGGTGGTCAGAACGCGCAAGATGGTTGTTCAGGAGCAGTTCAGAAATGAGCATCTCGCTGAGACCGCAAGCAAGCATCAGCTGCACGGTATCCAGAGAATGTACACCAGAATATTGAAAGAAATGATGGACAAGGGTATATTTAAAAAAGATGATCCGGAGCTTATGGCGATGGAGATCACCGCACCGGTCGTTCTGTATCTGGCGCAGGTTGACAGACAGCCTAAAACAGAAAAAACGGCAGTTAAAAATATAGAGAGACATTTAAGACATTTTTGTGAAACTTATAAAGGGGAAAAATGATCAACAAAGCATTTGGCAGAGTAGGAGCGCTTGCCTTGGCATTGCTTCTTACCGCATGTGGTACGGCGACCGATCTTGAGGTTTCATCTGCACCGGCGGATACAACCAAGCCTGCCGGAGGTATAGATGCTCCGGGCTTTGAGCGCACCATGATGAATGCGGAGCGTGAGGCGAGTGGAGAAAAATATGTCCACGGTGAGGAAGGATACTTTATGCTTTCTGATGAGGGAGCTGATCTGGAATTAAAAATGCAAAAAGGTCAGCGGACCGGTTGGGTTTACGCTGCGTCCACATCCATGGAGAGTGCTGCTTATCTGAAAGAAGGAAAACAGATAAAGATAGATCCTTTTGTTATCCTCAATGCTGTTTACGGGGACGAAAAAGAAGAGGGGTATTTTTCCGAATCAAATAATAATCTTGTTGTGAGTGGTCACGGACGCTATGTGGCAGCAACCCTTTCAAACGGATTTTGTGTGGATACAGAGGATTCGAACGAAAGTGATTCGGGGTTTCGCGTGCTTACTGCGGCAAGAAACTTAGAAGACCTAAGTCCGGATCAGATCAAAGAAGCGATAAAAACTCATGGAGCCATGACTATGGGAATAAAGGAAACCCATAACGGCAGAGGATTTAACGACGGTTATTTTACTCAGTATGATAAGAATAATATTGATGATCATATAGTTGCGATCGTAGGATGGGATGACTGTTTCCCCAAGGAAATATTTGCGAAAACTCACTTTGTTGAAACACCTTCGCAGGACGGAGGATGGATAGTTCAGGACTCACTCATAGGTTCTGATTACGTGTATATTTCTTATGATACGGAGCTTAAGGATAACTATATTTTTGAGAGCTCTGATGAGTATGGTTTTGTAGAATCCTACGATTCGGGAAATGAAAAAACTATTAAAACAAAAGATGCAACCACTCTTGCAAATGTATTTCACAAAAAAGGAACGCTGAAGGGTGTCGGGACATTTTTCTCGGAGAATGGAGAAAGTATCAGAATAAGAATAGTTGATGAGAAATCCGGGACAGTCCTCCACGAGCAGACTGCGGAAGAACAGATAAAGGGTTATTATGTGATCCCGCTTGATAAAGAGGTAAAGGTTTCAGATTATCGTATTGAGATCACATACGCCGCAGGGGCGCCTGTGGAAGGGGAGAAGTGGTCTGACGGTCATATCAGATACAGTCCGAAAAGCAGTAAGGGACAGTCGTTTGTGAAGCTCGGGAAAAAATGGTATGACCTTGCGGATAAAGGAACGAAAAAAAGACTTGGACTCGATTACACCCCGAATAACGCGTGTATCAAAGCACTTTATTCTTAAGGACTATTTAATAATTTAGATGTTAGAATTCCTCATGTCACAAAGGTAATGACAACTCTTTCAGTAAGTAGTTGTGAAATGGGGGATTAAAATGAAAAGTGAAATCATGGAGAATGTAGAAGCTAAAAAGAGCAATTTCGGGAAGTTTATGCTTCTGTGGGCCGGTGAGCTGGTATCTTCGATAGGAGGAGGGTTGACCAGCTTCGGACTCGGTGTATATGTTTTTAATCAGACGGGAAGCGCGGCCGGGATGGCACTGATAACGCTGCTCGGATTCCTGCCGACTTTTATATTCAGTGTGCCGGCAGGTGTCCTCGCTGACAGATATGACAGACGTGTGCTCATGATGATAGGAGACGGATTTTCGGCTCTCGGTATCATCTACATCCTGATATGCATGATGCAGGGTGAGTGCGCTATATGGCAGATAGGTATAGGTGTTTTTATCAGCTCGACATTTCAGGCATTGCTTGAGCCTGCTTATCGTGCCACGGTTACCGACCTTTTGACCAAGGAGGAGTTTTCCAGAGCAAACGGTCTTGTAAGTATCGCGGGGAACTCACGATACCTGATCTCTCCGCTTATCGCAGGACTTCTTCTGAGTTTCAGTGATGTGAAGCTCTTGATGGTGATCGATATCTGTACATTTTTCCTGACGGTGACGTCAACCTTTGTTGTAAAAAAAGGGATTGAGACAAAAAAAGAAGGTGAAAAAGAAGGCTTTCTCGAGAGTTTCAAATCCGGATGGCAGGCAGTACATGGCAGACGCGGTGTATGGATCCTGATCCTGGTCTCATCAGCGATAACGTTGTTTATGGGAATGTTTCAGATACTTGCCGAGCCTATGATTCTCGCGTTTTCGGATGCAAAGACTCTCGGTATCACGGAAACCGTGTGCGCAAGCGGAATGATGGTTTCAAGTATATTTTTGGGGATTATCGGGATAAAAAAGAACTATGTAAAAATACTCTCGATATCACTGGCTATAGCCGGGCTTTTTATTTTTGGTTTTGGTTTGTGGGAAAACATATATTTAATTGTGATGTTCGGTTTCGGATTTTTCCTTATGTTACCGTTACCGAACAACTGCCTGGATTATCTGGTCAGGACAAATATTCCCGATGAACTCCAGGGTCGAGCCTGGGGATTTATAGGGTTTATCTCAAAGATAGGATACCTGATAGCATTTGGTGTTTCCGGCCTGATCTCTGATTTTCTCGGAGATATGCTAAAGATCGGTGTTGGCCGCGGCGCAGCTTTGGTAGTACAGAGTGCCGGAGTGCTCATGATAATCATCGCGCTTGTCATACTGAGATTAAAGAGTGTCAGGGAACTGGAGAGCAAACATCAGGGATAATCTGTCAGTGTTGATAAAAAAGGAGAAAAAAATGGAAGAAAAAGTCATGCTTGAGATCAAAAATTACACCAAGGTATACGGAGAGGGAAAGAAGGCCTGTGACGACGTATCACTTACAGTCATGAGCGGAGATATATATGGTTTTATCGGCCACAACGGCGCCGGTAAATCCACCACGATCCGCGCGGTGGTGGGTGTACTTGATTTCTCCGAGGGGGATATTTTTATCGATGGTCACTCGGTAAAAACCGAGCCGATGGAGTGCAAAAAGATCACTGCATACATCCCTGACAACCCGGATCTTTACGAAAACCTGACAGGTATCCAGTATCTGAATTTCATTTCAGATGTTTTTGATATTGATGAAAAAACGCGTGAGGAGAGGATCAAAAAATATGCCGATATGTTTGAGATCACGAGTGCCCTCGGAGATCAGATCGGATCATATTCACACGGAATGAAGCAGAAAGTCGCTATCATCTCGGCACTCATCCATGAGCCGAAGCTTCTCGTTCTCGATGAGCCGTTCGTCGGACTCGACCCGAAAGCCTCCTTTACTCTGAAAGAAGTAATGCGCGAGATGTGCGGACGAGGTACAGCGATATTCTTCTCAACACATGTTCTTGATGTGGCCGAGAAGTTATGTAACAAAGTGGCTATCATCAAACAGGGAAAGATAATCACTACCGGAACGATGGAAGAGATCACGGAAGGAAACTCTCTCGAGGAAGCATTCCTTGAGGTGGAGGGTGTGAAAGTGGATAAGACAGCGGAAAGTGAGGCTGAGAATGAATAAAAACATCCTACTCTTAAAAACTCTGCTCCTGTCTACTAGCCAGATAAACAAGCTCAAATACTGTAATGATAAAAAGAAAAAAAGCAAGATCATAGGCGGGATTATCGGAGTGGTGATAATATATCTTTTGATCATGGGCTTCGCTATTTTGACCTGTATCGGATATGGTGTTACGGGGATGATAGATGCTGCTCCAGTGATGTGCGCACTTATAGTCAGTCTGCTTGCCTTTGTTTTTACACTGTTTAAAACGAACGGATATCTTTTCAATTTCAAAGAATACGATATGCTTATGAGTCTTCCTTTCGAACCGAAAAAGATAGCTGCCTGCAAGTTTTTATACATGTATATAAAGAGCATGGCGTGGCATGCAAGTATATCAGTGGCGATGATGATAGGCTATGGTCTTTTTGCAAAGCCTGCTTTTTATGTTTATATCATATGGGCGGTGTTAACTGTAGTTTTACCTATAATCCCGACCTTGTTTGCTTCATTTTTAGGGTTTATTGTTGCGAGAGTATTTGCCGGATTTAAGAAGAGAAATATCCTTCAGACCATATTTACTTTTATTTTTGTTATACTTGCTTTTTCATTCCGGTTCATAGTCGAGGGGATGTTTGAGAATAATAAAGTAAAGGAAACTCTTCAGTCAACCTATGATATGACTGCAGGAGCGGCAAATATATATCTTCCTGCAAAGTGGTTTTCGGATGCGATAACAGCGGTTGATATCCTGTCAATAGTTCTTTTGACAGGTATAAGCGTTGTTCTTTTTGTTGTATTGTTTGCATTGGTTGGACGCTCCTACAGAAGGATCAATTCACAGCTAAAAAATCATGCTGCAGCCAGAAGTTTTAAGATGAGAACGCAGAAGAAAAAGAGCATATTAAACACGATCGCATATAAAGAGTTTAAGAGACTTACCGGATCGACAACATACATGACTAATGGAGCAATGGGTGTGATACTGGCTTCCATACTTGGAGTGATCACACTTTTCATCGGTTTTGACAAGATAATCGGGCTGGTAACAAAAGGAGCGCATTTTGATTATTCAGTGGTTCAGCCGTCGATACCGTTTATCATTTTTTTCTTTATCGGGATGGTTTCGACTACCTGCTGTTCACCTTCTTTGGAGGGGAAGAATTACTGGATCATCCAGAGCCTGCCTATCGACAAGAGAAAGGTTTATCAGGGCAAGATGCTTTTTAACATGTATATGAATGTGCCGGCCATGGCTCTTGCCACGCTGTGTATGTGCATATCCGCCGGGGTTCCGGTACTTGATACGATCCTGTATTTGCTTTTAGGGTTTTCGATGTGCGCATTTTCGACGACATGGGGATGTGTATGTGGTATCAAACACATGAAGCTTGAATGGGAGAACGAGATAGAGGTTGTCAAGCAGGGAGCTGCAGTCACGATATATCTTCTTCCGAATATGTTTGTTACGATGATATTCTGTGCACTATCAATATTCCTCGGAATTATAATTGGAAGTGTTATACCGACCGTGATATTTATTATTCTGTATTCGGGACTCGCGGCGATCAGTTATATAGGGGCGATCTCGCTGGCAAGGAAGAGGGGCTGACATTTTGCGTGAACTACTTTTAACAATTCAGTATATAAGTATCGCAGGTGTTTTTATCGAGAGCCTGATAGTGGTAAGCAACTGGAAAAAACCGTTGCACACTTATTTGTTTTTGAGCTGTATGGCGACCTTTGTAAACAACCTCGGATATCTGTTTGAGATGACTTCAAAGACCAGAGATGCATATGTGGTAGCGCTGAAGCTCTCTTATGCGGGACGTGTGTGGTTTGCATTTTTTATGTTTTTGTTTATATGTGAACTGGCCGGAAAACGAGTACCGACTATCATTAAAGGAATACTTATCGCTGCTCATACGGGAATATATGCAGTCTCTTTTATTATTGGCGGCGAGAATTTTTACTATCGAAGAATGCAATTTGCAACGGGAGGAATCTTTCCGAGACTGACGCATGAAAACGGGGTTTTATACATAATATTTCTTGCGATGCAGATTCTCTACATCATCATCGGGCTGACGATATTATTCACAACCAGAAAAAAACAAAGGAGAATAAAGAAGGCCAGAAAGAGAATAGATGTTATTATCATTTCCGTCATTGTGGAAACGTTGTTCTATATACTTCAGGTTATGGGTATCGGAACACTTACCGAAGAGTATGACATAACCATGCTCGGATACTTTATCGGTACTCTCATATTGCTCTTTGCCATAGTAAAATATGATCTTTTGGGTACGAGTGAGATCGCCAGAGACTTTGTGGTTGACAGGCTTGCAGAGGGTATTTTTGCAACAGATTCATACGGTGAGATACAGTATTACAATGATCCCATGAAAGCTCTTTTTCCTGAGATAGAAAAGGATCCCGAGAGTGTATGTAAGTTTGTAAAAAGAGCGGTGGAACATGATGAGACCATAAATGTAAACAGACGAGTATATATACCTGAGGAAAACGATCTCGAGTATGACGGTGAAAGAATAGGTAAGCTGTATGCGCTTGTGGATGAGACGGACCACTTCAGATACATGGCTGAGCTCGAGGAGCAGAGAGCTCTTGCTGATCAGGCAAACCGGGCCAAGTCATCCTTCCTTGCAAATATGTCTCATGAGATCCGTACCCCGATCAACGCCGTCCTCGGTATGGATGAGATGATACTGAGAGAGAGCAGGGAAACCAGGACAAAGAAGTATGCTGCTGACATCATGTCTGCAGGAAAAACGCTGCTTTCTTTGATCAATGATATCCTCGATCTGTCAAAGATAGAGGAAGGAAAGATGGAGATCATACCGGTTCAGTATGAACTGGCATCTGTTATAAACGATCTGTTAAACATGGTTAGAGATCGGGCAGAAAAGAAGGGATTAAAGCTCGAAATAGATGTAGATGAAAATACGCCGTATCTTCTTTACGGTGATGAGATCCGCATCAGACAGTGCGCGCTCAATCTCCTTACAAATGCGGTTAAGTACACCGAAGAGGGAACAGTAAGACTTTCTGTTTCTTTTGAGAAAAAAGACGACGAGCATATATTACTTAATATAAAAGTTAGCGATACGGGAATCGGTATCAGGCACGAGGATTTGAAAAAACTTTTTGAGACCTTCACGCGTAT
The DNA here is from genome assembly GCA_947169235.1 of uncultured Lachnospiraceae bacterium. GTDB lineage: Bacteria > Bacillota > Clostridia > Lachnospirales > Lachnospiraceae > Eubacterium_F. The sequence goes on from CAMVOY010000001.1 coordinate 20,253, forward strand.
CGAGGAAAAGAGAAACCGGACTATCGAGGGTACCGGTCTCGGTATGAATATAACTCAGGAACTGCTAAGCCTGATGGGAAGTAAGTTGGATGTCAGGAGTGAATACGGAAAGGGTTCCGAGTTTTCATTTACGGTAGAGCAGAAGGTACTCGGATGGAACGGTATAGGTGACTATGCGAGTCGTTTTGAAAACGAAAAAGGGCATAACTATAATGCTCTTTTCCATGCGCCGGACGCGAGCATACTTGTTGTGGATGATACGGAGGTTAACCTGTCCGTGATCGAGAACCTCTTAAAGAGAACAAAGATCCAAGTCGATACGGCATCATCCGGAAAGGCCGCATTGAAGCTGGCGGAAGAAAAACAATATGATATTATTCTCCTTGATCATATGATGCCTGAGATGGATGGAATCGAGACGCTGCATCATATGAAGGAGTCCGGTAAAAATACAGAGACACCGACAGTGGCTCTTACTGCGAATGCCGTTTCGGGCGCCAGAGAGAAGTATTTGAAAGCGGGCTTTACCACTTATATGTCAAAGCCTGTTGATGGAGAAAAACTTGAAAAACTGCTTTGTGATCTTCTCCCGGAAAACAAGATCGAGATGTATGAGATGGATACGGATGAAGCTTTTTCTGAGTATGCATCCAATAAAGAAAGTACGGACAGGATCCCCGATTGGCTTTTTGATGTTAAGGGAATAAATGTCAAAGACGGAGTCAAATTCGGTGGCGGCCAGGATGGATTTATGTCTATCTTAAATGTGTTCTATCGGACGGCAGATGGCAATGCCAACGAGATAGAAAAGCTTTATGACGAAGGTGATATAGAGAATTATACGATAAAGGTTCATGCGTTAAAAAGCGCTTCGAGGATAGTCGGAGCAGCGGAGATATCCGAACTCGCGAGAACGCTGGAGATGGCAGGCAAGAGCGGTGATAAGGAGTATATGGATGAGCATACTAAAGAGCTTTTGGATAAGTATCGAACACTAAAAAAGGATCTGAAGCCGCTTTTTCCCACGGATGAAAACGGCAAAGATGATAAGCCGGAGTTAAGTGGTGCGGAACTAAAGGAGGCTTATCAGACCATCATCGAGATCGCCGGAAGTATGGACTTTGATATGATGGATGGGATACTGAAAGATCTTGAAAATTACAGATTACCTGAGAAGGATAGAGAGCTGTTGGAAGAGATAAAATCATTATGCCTTGATATGAATTGGGATATGATCAAAACAAAAGTACAGGAGGTTATGTAAATGAGTAATTCAAGTGAAACAGGACAGGTTACTATCATCAGTGCGACAGAGAGTTTCCTTGCAAAAAGTCTGATATCGAAATTTAGGGGAAACGATATAAAGACTGAATTTGTACATGCAAAAATAAAAGATATAGAGGATGTTCTCGAAGATACGGAGCTGTTCATACTGTACATGAGTGAGGGCATGGATGAGATCGCTGATACGCTGGTGTACCTAAAGGATGCGGTGAGTGACAGAGATCTCGGACTTATACTAATCGGCGAACTTGATCAGTATGAGGCAGTGAAAAAGATCATCCCCGAGCAGAATATATTGGAGTGTTATATGAGACCTCTGGATATCGACCTGCTCATGAAAAATGTAAATACTTATCTGGAAAAAAATACCGGTGAGAATCGCAAAAAGACAGTTATGATAGTAGATGATGATCTGACCTATATGTGGACGGTCAGAGAATGGCTGAGTGGTACCTATCATGTGCGTATGGCGAACAATGGAGTTCAGGCTATATCCCAACTTGCGAAGAACAAAGTCGACTTGGTTCTCTTGGATTACGAGATGCCGATCGCAAACGGACCACAGGTCGCATCAATGCTTAAAAATGACTCGGATACCGGCAACATCCCGGTCATGTTTTTAACAAGTCATGGAGATAGAGAAAGTGTTCTTTCCGTGATAAACTTGGAGCCGGCTGATTATCTGCTAAAAACTATCAGTAAGGAAAGTCTTCTTTCCAAACTGGAAGCTTTTTTTGAAAAACAATAAATGACTAGGAGGTTATTTAAATGAAGCTTGAAGTTAAAAAGTTAAACAAGAGCTTTGGGGAAAAGCATGTCCTAAAAGATGTGGATTTTTCCGTTCAAAGCGGACAGGCGTTGGGATTACTCGGAAGAAACGGTGCCGGGAAAACAACTACCATCCGTATTCTCATGGATGTGTTCGGTGCTGATTCGGGTGAGGTCCTGATCGATGGAGCGCCTATAGATCACAGAAGTGTGACCAAGGGTTATCTGCCGGAGGAGAGAGGACTGTATCCAAAGAAAAAAATAGGTGATCAGCTTGTCTATCTTGCCAGGCTGAAAGGTATGAGTAAGTCAGATGCAGTAGCCGGCGTCGATAAATGGATGAAGAAACTCGGTATGCTTCATCATAAAGATCACCGATTGGATACACTCTCAAAGGGTAATCAGCAAAAGATCCAGCTTATCACAGCTGTAATACATAATCCGGAGATCGTGATACTTGATGAGCCGTTCTCAGGTCTGGATCCCGTAAATGCAATGACTCTTGAGGATGTAGTTAAAGATCAGATCCAGGCAGGGAAGATAGTTCTCTTCTCAAGCCACCAGATGAATTATGTAGAGGAGTTCTGTGATAACATCGCGATACTTAATGAGGGTCACATAGTACTCGATGGAGATATCCGCGAGATAAAGAGAAGTTACACCAGAGACAAGCTTGTTATCAGAAGTGAAAATGCAGAGGATATTCTTAATAGTTATGGTGATGCATGCAAGAAAAAAGAAGATGGTTCTTTGATCCTGAAAATGCCAAGTCCGGATGATAAAAAGCAGTTTATGCAAAAAATAGCATCTGAGTATGAGGTGGATGAAATACGCGTGTATGAACCATCGATGAATGATATATTTGTTGAGTATACCGGAAGTGAGGTGAATACTGAAAATGAAACAGTTTAAGACCATATTCGGATTTGAGTTTGGAGCTCATCTAAAAAACAAAGCCTTTGTCGGAGTCACTATCTTTTTGGTAGTCATTATTGCAGGTGCGTTGTTTTTGCCGCGCATCCTTGATTCTTTTTCCTCTGACTCCTCAGATCAACAGGGAGCGAGCAATACGGAAGTCAGCTCTGTTGCGATCGTAGTTGAGGGGGACGTCGATAAGGATCTTGCAAAGCAGGCTTTTGACGAGATTGCTAAGGATGACGGTAAGGAGCTTGTTATCGAGTCGGATATTGAAAAAGTCAAGGAAAAGATCATGTCGGGTGATTATGCATACGCATACGCAATCCATGATCTGAAGAGCTACACCTATTATGTGGAGACGTTAAATATCTATTCAGATATGCAGGGACCGTCCAACGCTGCCATGGAAAGACTGAATTATTACACTATGATGAAGCAGTCCGGAATGAGTTTGGACGATGTAAAAAAAGCATCAGACATTACTGTTGAGGGTGTACCTGAGGTTCTCGGAAACGATCAGTCTCAGAATTATTTTTACACATATATCATGATATTTGCGCTTTATATGATCATACTCCTTTACGGACAGATGGTCGCTACAAATGTAGCCAGCGAGAAGAGCTCACGCGCGATGGAGGTACTTATCACTTCAGCGAGACCGGTGGCTTTGATGTTTGGAAAAATCCTTGCTGCATGTTTGGCCGGAATGAGTCAGCTCATCCTCATATTCGGAACAGCGGTTATATGTTACAACGTAAACAGTGAATACTTTGAAGACAATCCTATTATCAGCTCGATATTCAATATCCCGACTGAGATGATATTCTTCATGTTATTATTCTTCCTTCTTGGATTCCTGCTTTACGCTATGATGTTCGGAGCGATCGGATCCATGGCGACAAAGGTCGAGGATATTAATACACTTCAGACACCCGTTACCATGATCTTTGTTATTGCGTTTATGATCGTTATTTTTGGAATGAATGGGGATGTAAACTCACCTATCATGGTAGTTGCATCTTATATACCTTTCACATCCCCGATGGCGATGTTTACGCGAGTTGTAATGGGAGATATAGCATGGTTTGAGATCGTGATTTCGGTAATTATTCTTATCGTATCAACCATCGGTATCGGAATCCTTTCTGCGAGGATCTACCGTGCGGGAGTCCTTCATTACGGCAAAGCTCCTAAGTTTTCAGAGATGCTTTCCAAAGCTAAAACAAGTATCTGATATACAGTATAACAGAGTAAGTATTCAACAAAAAGGGAACACCGTACACGGCCGGTGCTCCCTTTTTGTAATATCATATGTTGGGCAAACATATGCGCATTTTATTCTACATCCTGAAGTGCTGCAAAGTCTTCCTCTCCGGTTCTGATCTTTACGACTCTGTTTACCGGATATACAAAGATCTTTCCATCACCGATCTTTCCGGTGTAAAGAGTTTTCTTCGCTGTCTCGATGACGCTGTCGACAGGGATACCGCTGACCACTACCTCCAGTTTGATCTTTGGCAAAAGTGTCATGTCCATCTCTACTCCACGGTACATCTCGCCGGCACCCTTCTGGATACCGCAACCGCTGACCTGAGTAACTGTGATTCCGGTAACACCGAGTGTATTCAGTGCTCTCTTCATCTTGTCATAGCGTGACAGCTTTGTGATGATAACAACTTTATAGATACCCGAATCAGGTATGGTGCCCTCGAGTTCTTTGGCCACATTCTGAACCGGAACCGCGGCATTTCTCATAGCCTCACTCGCATCTTCATAAGCAGCGACACCGAGGTTTGTGTTTTCGTTTGCTGACATTGCACCGGTAGATACATCCATGATCGAGAAGCCGGAATATGCGCTTGCCAGACCGTGCTCAGTCAGGTCGAGTCCCTCGAGCTCTTCTTCCTCACTTACTCTCAGACCGAAAATAAGCTTAATGAGGCCGAATACGACGAGCATTCCGACTGCTGCCCATGCGGCTACTGCCGCAAATCCTACCAACTGGATACCGAGCTGCTCGAAGCCTCCTCCGTAGAAAAGACCTTCCTTAATACCCGCAAGCTCAAATCCCGGTGCGCTTGATGTTGCAAAAAGTCCGGTTGCGATCGTTCCCCAGATACCGTTCATCATATGAACTGCCACGGCACCTACAGGATCATCAACATGAAGCTTGTAATCAAGGAGCCATACTCCGAAGATCACCAGAAGTCCTGATATAGCTCCAATAGCGATGGCACCCGATGCATCAGTAACATCACACGGAGCGGTGATGGCAACCAGTCCGGCAAGTGATGCGTTCAGACACATCGACACATCCGGCTTGCCATATCTGATCCAGGTAAAGACCATACATACCACGGTCGCAACGGAAGGTGCGATGGTAGTTGTGACAAATACTGATGCGAGCTGCTCCGTTGTGGTACATGCCGCACCGTTGAATCCGTACCAACCGAGCCACAGGATGAATACACCCAATGCTCCGATAACAAGGTTGTGACCCGGGAAGGCATTTACCTTGATAACCTTTCCCGACTTATCCCTTTCAAACTTACCGATACGCGGACCGACCAAGATAGCTCCAACCAAAGCAGCAATACCGCCGACCATATGGATCGCACATGACCCTGCAAAATCATGGAATCCCATCTGAGCGAGCCAGCCGCCTCCCCAGATCCAGTGAGCTTCGATCGGGTAGATCAAAGCTGAGATAACAGCGGAGTATACACAGTAGCTCAAAAACTTTGTACGCTCTGCCATGGCGCCGGATACGATGGTCGCCGTGGTCGCACAGAACACCAGGTTAAATACGAAGTTTGACCAATCGAAGTTCGCGTAGTTTGTAAAAATATCAAGTCCCGGCTTTCCGATCAGTCCGACCATATCTTCCCCCAGGAGAAGGCCGAAGCCGATCAGGATAAATACCACACACCCGATACAGAAGTCCATCAGGTTCTTCATGAGGATATTGCCGGCATTCTTTGCCCTGGCAAATCCTGACTCCACCATTGCAAATCCCGCCTGCATCCAAAAGACGAGTGCTGCGCCGATAAGGAACCAGACTCCAAAAAGTTTTCCGTCCATCAGCTGAATTAAATCGTCCATACTATCATCCTCCGTTTCTTTTTTTTGTATAAAACAAAAGGCGCCTCGGTCACAAAACCGAGACGCCCTTGCCTCAACGAAACACATCGTAACATAGTTAAACTATTTTGTCAACTATTTTTTTTACACTTGTTAAAAATTATCAAATATTTATTCACTTATTATTCCTCTTGGAAAGAGGTTGTTCAAACCGGTTTTTCTCCGTGTTTTCTGGCACCGGCGTAGGATACGCCCCTGTAAAACATGCGTTACAAAAGTCATTACTTCCGATCAACTCGTGAAGCGAATCAACCGGTAAATAACTTAGAGAATCTGCTCCTATGAGCTCTGCGATCTCATCAACCGAGTGATGACAGGCGATGAGGTTTTCCTCCGAATCGATATCTGTTCCGTAGTAACACGGATGCAGAAACGGAGGCGCGGAGATACGCATATGTATCTCCTTTGCTCCCGCTTCTCTAAGGAGTTTTACTATGTGTCCGCTGGTTGTACCTCGGACAATGGAGTCATCTATGAGAATAATCCTCTTCCCTTCTACAGTCGAACGGACCGGATTAAGCTTGATCCGTACCTGATTCACTCTCTCCTCCTGAGTGGGAGAGATGAAGGTTCTTCCAATATATTTATTTTTAATAAGGCCTATGCCATAAGGTATACCTGATTCCAGAGAATACCCGAGAGCTGCATCGAGCCCTGAGTCCGGTACACCTACTACCACATCGGCGATACTCTCCGAATCATTTCTCGCCAATATCTTTCCGGCACGGAGCCTGGCTTCATGTACGGATACACCGTCAATTACCGAGTCCGGTCTGGCAAAGTAGATATACTCGAATATGCATGTCTTTTTTTCTTTCTTTTGGACATGACCCATATAGCTTATGATGCCCGGTGCTTCCTTTGTGATGGTTACACCGTTTCTGGCAGGCGCGGATGAAAATGCTTTTTCATCGGACTGTCCGAAGACCAGAACCTCGCCGGGACTCAAGTCCCTGATAAACTCGGCTCCCACCGCCTCCAGTGCACAGCTCTCGGATGCGATGATATAGTGCCCATCATCTTTTTTTCCGTAGCAAAGCGGTCTGAATCCATGTGGATCACGGGCTGCGATAAGCTTGGTCGCGGACATCAATACCAGTGAGTACGCCCCTTCCAAAAGAGGCATGGTAGCCATCACTGCTTCCTCGATGGAAGGGTGAGTAAGTCTCTGCCTGGTCACCAGATACGCGATGATCTCCGTATCTGATGTCGAATGAAAGATCGCTCCCGAAAGCTCGAGTTTACTTCTGAGTTCATAAGCATTACTTATGTTTCCGTTATGAGCGAGCGCCATCCTTCCCTTCTGGTGGTTGACCTCCATCGGCTGGCAGTTATTTCTCCCGTCCCCACCTGTCGTCGAATACCTGACATGCCCGATACCCATCGTCCCCGTGGGGAGCTTATCAAGTGTCTCTCCGTCAAATACCGTGCGGACCTCACCTATATCCTTATGTGAGAAAAATAATCCGTCGTTGCCGACAACGATACCACAGCTTTCCTGCCCGCGATGCTGAAGCGAATACAGACCGTAGTAAACATCCTTTGCCACTGCATATGGCTTGTCTGCATAAACTCCGAATACACCGCACTCTTCGTGAATGGAATGCATAGATACCTCCAAATAAGTAAAAGGCGCCCCGGATTTCTCCGAGACGCCTTTGCCTCAACGCTATGTATAATATCACATGTGTGAGTGAGTGTCAAGTGGAATTTTTGAAAAGGATAGTGTTAGCGAGAAAACTCTTGCCATTTTCCTATATATATGATATACTTTACAAAATTTTACACGGGAGGCAACACAGACATCATGAACGTTTTTCCGTCGTTGGAGCAGGTCAAAGACTATGCTTCAAAAAAAGAATATGACATCGTACCTATAAGCATGGAGATACTGTCTGATTTTATTACTCCGATAGAGGCCATGCGTATTCTTCAAAATATCTCGGTTCACTGCTTTATGCTCGAGTCCGCCATGGCACAGGAGCATTGGGGACGCTATACCTTTATGGGCTATGATCCCAAACTTGATATCACCTGTATCGACGGACATCTTCAGGCGGGAGATCTGATAGATATCGACACGGATGACCCGTCTTCTTTTCTTCGCGATATATTAAAAAAATACCGCTCACCTCGTCTGCCCGAGCTTCCTCCTTTCACCGGAGGCCTGGTAGGTTATTTTGCTTTTGATTATCTGGGATATTCGGAGCCTACGATACGAGTTGACGTGGAGGATGAGGAGGCATTTAAGGATGTCGATCTGATGCTTTTTGATAAAGTCATAGCCTTCGATCATGTACAACAAAAGATAGTACTGATAGTGAATATAAAGCTCGAAGATATTGAGACCTCCTATAACAGAGCAGTCGTTGAGCTGAACCAGATGAAGGATCTTCTTAAAAACGGGACGAAAAAACAGGATTGTTCCGGTCATATCAAGGGTGAGGTTGAGTCTCTTTTTTCGGAAGAAGAGTACTGTGAGATGGTGGAAAAAGGAAAGAGATACATACGAGAGGGAGATATATTCCAGGTTGTTCTTTCCAACCGTCTTTCGGCGCCGTTTGAGGGAAGTCTTTTGAACACATATCGTATGTTACGTACCATCAATCCATCGCCTTATATGTTTTATTTTTCGGGAACGGATGTCGAGGTTGCGGGTGCATCACCGGAGACACTTGTAAAGCTTGAAAACGGAGTGCTTCACACATTTCCACTAGCGGGTTCGCGACCGAGAGGTGTGACCGACGAGGAAGACAGAGCCCTTGAGGAAGAGCTTTTAAAGGATGAGAAAGAGCTCGCTGAGCACAATATGCTTGTTGATCTTGGAAGAAATGATATCGGTAGGATATCGAAGTTCGGAACGGTGGAAGTGGAGACCCTCAGGGAGGTGCAACGCTATTCACATATCATGCACATAGGTTCGACGGTCCGTGGTGAGATAGCAGATGACAAGGACGCACTTTCCGCAATTGAGGCGATCCTTCCTGCAGGTACGCTTTCGGGTGCGCCGAAGATCCGCGCGTGCCAGATCATCGGAGAGCTCGAGAATAATAAAAGAGGAATCTACGGTGGTGCTATCGGATACATAGACTTCACCGGAAATATGGATACATGTATCGCTATCCGAATTGCATACAAGAAAAACGGTAAAGTGTTTGTCAGAAGCGGTGCCGGCATAGTCGCTGACAGTGTTCCTGAGACAGAGTACGTGGAAAGCATGAACAAAGCAAAGGCAGTGATAGTAGCTCTTCAAAAAGCAAGTGAGATGGACGACTGATCACCCGGATCAACCGTACTTTGCGATATGAACATGAATCAGAAAGGACCTGTAGACATGATATTACTTATAGATAATTATGACAGTTTTTCTTATAATCTGTACCAGATGATCGGTTCGATAGATCCCGATATCAAGGTTGTCAGAAATGACGCGCTTTCGACCTCCGAGATAAAAGACATGCATCCGACATGTATCATCCTTTCACCGGGACCGGGACGTCCTGTTGATGCAGGTATATGCGAGGATGTGGTTCGGGACCTGGCAGCGGAGTTTCCGATACTTGGAGTATGTCTCGGCCATCAGGCAATATGTGAGGCGTATGGTGCGACAGTAACATACGCAAAGACTTTAATGCATGGCAAACAGTCCGAGACAGAGTTTGATACGGACTGTCCTGTTTTTGCATCGTTACCTGATAAAGCTCCGGTGGGAAGATATCACTCACTTTCCGTTGATAAAAAAACAATCCCGGATGAGCTTAGGATCACCGCGACTGCCGATGACGGAGAGGTTATGGCTCTATGCCACAAAACACTTCCCGTATACGGACTTCAGTTCCATCCGGAATCGATTCTTACTCCATACGGGAAGCAGATGCTCGAAAACTTTTTGGAAGAGAGTCATCGTTTCAAGGCCCGCCAGTATGATGCGAGCAGTTATGGAATCTGATTTTTGCCGGCTATAGGCTGGGCTTATAGCCGGCGATAGAATAATCCTTATCAAAAACTCCTTTACAACCGCACTTTATTCGTGTATAATGTTGATGTTTTTTTGAGAGAAATGCTGTGAAAGCCAGCGCTGTTAGCCCAACTGTTAGAGTCAGACTTTCTCAAAAGGATTAAAACTATAACGCACTACCTGACGGTTAAGGAGGGAGTAACACTATGAAACGCAGAGGTAATCTGTCTATTTTTGTATGTCTTGTTTTGGTATTTTCTTTAGTTAATGTAAATATACCAAATGCGACAATCTCAAGAGCCACATCGGCTCAAACTACCAAAACACTTACTGAGCTTCGCAATGAATACGGAGCAATCACAATCGAACTTTATAATATCGGAGGCGGATATCTGCTCGAGCCGACCCTTTATAAAAAGGACAGCAGATCTGTAGGAGATATCACGGTGGATACCCTGGATGAAAAAAGTCTGGGTTATAGCGGTTCCACTTCATACTTCTCGGGTTTTGAGGGAGATGACAGCGCCACAGCTGACTGGCCATGGTATTTTTATGAGGAAGATGACTATGGTGATGAAGTAATAGCTGAAGCATATGAGTATTTTCTTGAAGACACTCCTTCAAACCAGGATGGTTATATCGGTGAAATGGACTATGGTATAATGTCCGGATGGTGCTACACCGTCAATGACTGGTGGGCTTCATTAGGAGCCGGCGACGCGGTTCCCGGAGAAACCATCCAGGATTATAATTCAGAAGAAGATGTAACTCTGGGTGATGTGATCAGATGGCATTATACAGTTTACGGTTATGGCTGCGACTGCGGATATCCGGGTAATGCAATGGCTGATTCCTGTGGCGGAAACCTGTTTACACAGAACATGCGTGATGATCTGATCTTCGATCTGGCAGCAATAAACTCGTACTATGGAAATAAGAATACAGCGGTAAACTACAGAAATCAGAGAGTATATAAAGATGCTGTTAATGTGGCAATCAATCCGACGGTAAGCTCCAGCAGTATAAGCACGGTTCAGACAGCCTTGGAAAAGTTTATCGAGGATACTTATCATCCGGTAGCGTCAAATACACAGAGTGCGTCCGGAAGCAGGATCGGAGGACAGACTGCTCAGGGTAGTGGAGTGACAGCAGCTTCCATGACTAACGCTCAGATGAAGGATTATGCTGTTCAGAGCATCCAGGCATCAGTAACGGATCCTGTCGTTGGTTCAATAGGTGGAGAGTGGGCAGTACTCACACTCGGAAAGACAGGCAGCGCTACAGATGATTTCAAAAACAAATACCGCACAAAGGTTAAGGCTGCGGTAGCAAATGCAACAAACGGAAAGCTCGACGCAAACAAAGCGACGGAAAACGAGCGCGTTATGATCGGACTTTCTTCTATAGGAGATGGCGTAGTTGTGGATGGAGTCGACCTGGCTGATCCGCTCTATGATGTTTCATATACTACAAAGCAGGGAATAAACGGTGCCATCTTTGGCTTGACAGCACTCGATATGTCGGGTTACTATAAAGCTACAGAGGCTGAGAACCAGACGAGTGCAGAGGATCCGGTTTCCGTCAGAGACGACCTGCTCAGATATATTTTGAACAAAGAGTTGACCGCAGGTGGATGGATACTTGGACCGGGCACGAGCCCTGATCCCGACATTACCTTCATGGCGATCCAGGCGCTCGCTCCTTACTATACGAAGGATACATCCGTAAAGGCGGCAGTAGACAGGGCGCTGACCGCGATGAGTGCAAAGCAGGATGAAAACGGTGGTTACTCAACCGCACTTTCCGGTACAGTCACTGCGACATCTGAAAGTGCATCACAGGCTATCACGGCACTTACATCACTTGGAATCGATCCGAGAACAGATACACGTTTTATCAAAAATGGCAAGTCACTTGTTGATAACCTTCTTTCATTTAAGGTAAACGGTGGCTACGCTCATATCGGAACTGATCATAACCAGATGGCTACAGAGCAGGCCTCATATGCGAGTGTGGCACTGTGGTTACTGGACAGTGGCAAGCATCTTTATGACAGAGTGGGCGATATCTACAGAGCACCTGCTGCCACGGCGTCACCGAGTCCGTCACCGGCTGTAACAGTTAAGCCGGGTGCAACACCATCGGCAACGCCATCAGCTACACCGAGTGCAACACCTTCTGCTACTCCGACAGCGAGTCCTTCGGCAAGTCCTAGCACAACTCCGTCGGCCAGCCCAAAGCCGACAGCAGCACCACAGACCAAAACAAACGGTGTTACATATGAGAAGGGAAAATCGGGTGCAGTAGTAGCTGATCTTCCGAACAAGGCAACAGTAAGTGTAAAGAGCACTGTTAAGATTGACGGAAAGACTGTAAAAGTAACAACACTTGCAAAGGGTGCGTGTGACGGCCTTTCAAAAACAAAGAAGCTTAAGGTAACCTCAAAGTATCTTAAAAAGGTTGAGAAGGGTGCGCTCTCCGGCCTGAATAAAGATGCAATTATATACATTCCGAAGGAAAAGTTTAAACTATATAAAAAGCTCTTTACTAAAAAGGGTACAGGATATAAATCATCAATGAAGTTTAGAAAGATTTAAATCGCTAGAATTTAGGAGAGTTTATGTATTTCTTCAAGCGGAACTGGAAAAATCTGACGGTCTTCGCGCTGTGTGTGATTTGTCTCGTCCTGTGGATATGCACTATCAGAACAGGATCAGTTGAACAGACGCAGCGTGTAAGTCGCTCCGTGGCAGGCATGGAAACACCCATGCCCGCTGTTTCCGGTTCTGCTGTTTTTAATAACACTGATTCGGATGCTGCAACAGGCAGCAGTGTTTCTGAAAATGAAACAGATAAAAATAAAGAAAAAAATCCTGAAAAGGTAAAACAAAAAAACAGTAAAGACAAGAACGATAAAAGCAAAGAAGAACCAAATAAAAGAAAAGTATCAGATGGTACGAGAAAGGGTAAGGATAAATATGAAACCGATCCCGTACCCACCGGAAAGCCTGAGCCTGTAAATGAAGAGGATCAGACTGTAAGTAAGGATTGGTTCTATGTATATCTTTCTATCGATTGTAAGATGATACTCGATCACATGGACGATCTGACAGAGGGTCTGGAAAAATACGTCGGCGACGGTACTATCCTAAAGAGAACAAAGGTAAAATGCTACAAGGGTGAATCCGTCTGGGATGTTCTGCTTCGCGAGTGTAAGGCAAGAGGAATCAATCTCGAATCTGAATATACTGCCGTATATGGATCTGTATATGTAGAAGCGATAAATAACCTCGGTGAGTTCGACTGTGGAGAGCTTTCCGGATGGTGCTACTGTGTAGACGACTGGTATCCGAACTACGGTGCATCCAGATATGTACTGAAGGAATCAGAGGAAATAAAGTGGCGCTATACATGCGATCTCGGAAGAGATCTGGGAGCTAACGTATCCTGAAAGGAGACTTTTTAGACCATGCAGCTGAGGCATCCCCTGGTGGAGTTCATAGGATATATAGCACTGTTACTATATATCAGCTTTTCACTTAACCCGGTTGGGATAGGGATTGTTTTGGTCGGCCTGCTTATAATAAAACCGAAATCTATTCCTGTTATAGCGATTATTATTCTTCTTACAACAATCGTAAATCCACTTGTTAATCATAAGGGTGAAACCTATCTTTTTTATCTGAACGATAATATAATTACTCTCGAGTCTATAGTATACGGAGTTTTGCTCGGCTGTCAGGTCAGCTGCCTGATACTCGGTTTCAAGCTTATGAGCGATAACATGACCTCCGAAAAAATAATCTCTGTAACGTCATATCTTTTTCCACCAGTTTCACTGCTGTTATCAATGGCAGTCAGATCTCTAGGAAAGTATTCAAGAAAAACAAAGGAAGTATACCTGTATCAGAAAACCTTCTCGGAAAAAACCGGTTTCTTCCGGATGATTATTATCTGTATAAATACTTTCTCGATCATGGTGGGCTGGATACTGGAAAACTCGATAGAAACGGCCGACTCCATGATGTGCAGGGGGTATGGTTCTGCCAGAAGGACAACCTTCAGAAAGGTACGGATAAACAGAAACGATATAATTGAAATACTCTTAATAATACTATTATTCATTACTTTTTATATAACGATCCCGATCACAATAATCGTGCCTTATATTGATATAGGTATCGATGTTATAAATATAATTGCAGTAAGTGTTTTCATAGTATATGAGGTGTTCAATGAAAGATTTCGATGTGAATATAAAACGACTTTCAATAGATGATCGTGAGATACTCCATGATATCAATCTGAGAATTAGTGACGGTATCACCGTGATAGCTGGAGCGAGCGGAGCCGGAAAGACTCAGTTTGTAAGACGCTTAGTACCGAAGCTCTCCAAGATAGGAGACCTCCAAGGAACGATCACGTACGGAGGGGAGCCAATCGAAAGTATCAGGCCGGGAACCATAGGCTTTATATCACAGAATCCGGACAACCAGATCGTATGTGATAAGGTGTGGCATGAGCTCGCGTTCGGGCTCGAGTCTGTCGGGATGAAGAGTGATCTGATCAGAAACAGAGTGGCCGAGGTGGCGACGGTATTCGGTATCGATCCTATCTTCGACCAGGCTACGGACACTCTTTCAGGAGGTCAGAAACAGAAGGTAGTATTGGCCTCAGTGCTTTGTATGGATCCTGATGTGGTTGTGATGGATGAGCCGTCTTCAATGCTCGATCCGATAGCAACTGTAGAGTTTTTTGAATTGGTAGTGAGACTTAATCGTGACCTCGGAGTATCATTTATAATAGTAGAGCACAACCTCGATTACATCCTTGACTATGCTGATAAAACAATATATATCGAGGATGGAACTATCTCGGACAAAGTATTAAAAACAACAAAACAAAAGCTTATTGATAAGCTGGGCGATCCTTCAGCACGATATGAAGTAACACAAAACAGATGCGATATAAACAAAACTGTTTATAAACAAAAATCCATCAGGAAATCCTTTGGTGCTTTTACGTTGAACATACCAAGCCTCGAGATACATGAGGGTATCACCTGTATCATCGGACCTAACGGAGCAGGTAAATCTACGCTTGCAAAATACCTTTCAGGCTTCTACGGAAAAAAGAAGCTGGATTCCGTAAGCCTCCTTCCGCAGGATGTTCTTATGATATTTGTAAAGGATACGGTAAGGGAGGAGCTCGAGTGTATAGCTCCGATCCCTGACTATCTGGATGAGGAGCTGAAGCTTCTTTATGATAAGCATCCACTTGACATCTCTGGTGGAGAGCAGCATTTGGTGGCGCTTGCGAAGATAATGCTCAGGGGATCAAAGCTTACTATACTTGACGAGCCGACAAAGGGAATGGATGAGGATTATAAGGTGCGGGTGAAAGCACTGATAGAAAAAGGCTTCGAAGGTCGTGACGTTATCATCATAACACATGATCTCGAGTTCGTAGCCGAGATCGCGGACGATGTTATCTTTATGTTTGGCGGGGATATCGCTTCTCAGGGCGAGGCGCATGATGTACTCTGTTCAAACACGATGTATAAACCTACTATATCTAAACTGTGGAAAGGCGCATTGCGATGGCAGGAAGTAAAAGTATACTGATCGACAATTATTATCTGATCAGCCTGATCATCATACTTATCGGAATAGTGGTCGTAGGTCTTTATTATCGCAGACGTATACTGGCGAGAGAGATCGTTTTGATCACGTCTCTTTCTGCGCTCATAGCAATCTCCAGAGGTGTGATGGCATGGGCTCCTGAGTTAAAGCCGGTCTCCGCGCTTATCATCACGGTCGCGTCGATATTCGGTTCTGTTCCGGGGATGCTGATCGGTGCGTTGTCGGCTTTTTTGTCAAACTTTTTTATCGGGCAGGGGCCATGGACACCGTTCCAGATCATCGCGTGGGCATTGGTCGGTTATCTTGGAGGCTTTATTAAAACGGAGAACAAGATAGTTCCGATGCTTCTTTCTATACCGCTCGTTCTCGGTGTATACTCGGTTCTTGTCAACATAGCATCCGCCATCCTGATCACGGGAAGTCTCACCTGGGACTCCTTTGTTGCGATGGAGATATCAGGCTTTCCGTTGGACCTGGTGCACACGGGATTTACGGTTGTCATGATATTTTTTATATGGAAACCGTTCAGGAAAAAGCTTATGCGTATGCACACAAAGTACAGGATACTCGCGAGATTTTAAATAACATCATTATAATGATTGCTATTAAGAAGGGACCTCCTAATCGAAGATCCCTTCTTAATGTCAATTAGACGTATTCTTTTAGTTACCTGACCATATCCCCATCTCTTCCGTTACAGACATGTCAGTGCAAGATCGATTGTGTCTTGATCTATCCCGGCATTTCGAAGTTCATCTTCGGATTTACCACCCTTGAGCATATGGATCGCTTCTGCCAGTTCGTTTTGACCATTTGCTCGGGCTCGTTTGTCACTCTGCAGTTGATTCTGCATTCTGATAAGATAATCCCTTCTCAACGCTGAATCCATTTTTGCTTTTTCAATAGCCATATTTACCCTCCTAACATAACTGTCATCTGACATTTTTCCTGCCACATAATCAAGGAATGCTTTCATTTTGTTGTCCACGTCATTAGCAGTTCCTACCGCGTTGAGGATGATACTTTTGGTTCCATCCATCAATTCCAAATCTTTGGATTCCGTTTTAGCACCTGCATCTCAACGGTAAATGCTCTTTCGCGCTGATCTTTTGCATATACATCAAATCTGACACCATATCGATTCTCAGAGATTCCCAATGATTTATAAACGATTCACTCATAGACGCATCAATCTCAGATTCGTCATTTAGTTTTATATTCGATATAGCCATATCTACACCTCCTATTTTACAAGAAAAACCTGATTTAGTCAACTAAATAAAGCCATTATTCGCGAGATGTATGGATATGGTTTTTGAGTTTGGGCACAAAAAAGAAACGTCATATCGACTTAAACTGTGCTATTCACTTGTCTTTGATACGCGGAATAGGCCGCGTAAATAGAAAAATGAGAAATCACCCTCTAGCACAGATAGGGGGGATTGGTAAAAATTATATCACAAGAGGTAGGGAAAAGCAAGACTATTTTTGAAATCGGGTGAATTGATGTGTTTATCCTGCCGGGATTTGAAATGAGGCTTGACTTTTCCGGAAAAGGTGATAGAATGATATCAACAGGAGAGTCCTGCCAATAAGTGGACGTTCAAACAGGATGGCATCGCTACGGTGGTGCCATTATTTTTACATCTTGCTTGGGAGTAAAACAACATGGAACAACATGAGCTGCGATTGTATATGGTAGATATGAAGTATTGTGTGCCTCTCTCAAAGCCCAAAGACAAACATAAAGAAATGCGTGATAAAATTGATTTCAAACGCATTATTGTTGATGAAAAAATCATTGGTGTTATCAATTTCAATCTTATGATTCCTGTAGAGGAAGATCAGCTACGAGAGATTGACACAGAGATACATAAGCACGATAACAGAGATACACGCAGCTAATCCGAGGCGAGGTGTAGTGATGGATCCGCTGAGGACAGGGAGTGTGGTGTTTTACGGAAGACCATATGTGGGATAAACAAAAATCTGAAAAATGAGATTGAATTCGTAAAAAAACATGTTATAATGACATTGAGGGGGTGATTCACATGAGTCCACGAATGACCTGGAGCGATATAAAAAAAGCATATCCTGATCAGCACGTCGGTTTAGCTGACGTAGAATTTGGGGATCACAACGAAATCAAGTCTGCTGTCGTGATGTATTCTGAAACCAATACATCTAAAAACCAGATTTTTGAACAGGCAATCGGCGGCAAAGTGATACAGGCTTACACCTCGCCTGATAAAATTCTAAATCTGGGGGCAGTATCAAAATGAAAGAAATATCATTTAAGCTGAATCCGGATTATATTCGGCCTGTTATTAGGTTATACGGTCTTGATGCACTCATTGACACTGGAGCAAAGTTCCCGGTAACTACTATTTCAAAAGAAATATTAGTCAATAATTTCAATGCAAAATGCATCGTTCCCGAAACTCAGATCAACGGATTTGGAGGGAATTGTACCGGAGCAGTATATGAACTTGAGTCATTCCATGTTGGTGATCTGATTTTCCCAAGGATGACTATTTTCCAAACGGATGAAGATATTGGGTTTCCACTTATCCTTAGTGCGGGGATGTTTGATGGGTTGGATGTAGTATTGAGTTTCAATCAAAAAACGATACTGTTTCAGGTTCCAGATAATCAGCTTGTCAGAAATCAACATGTAAAAGACTCAGATGGAAATGTTTGGATCCTAAATGCTTCAAAGTAATCTAATAGAACGAAATACAATAAGCACCTGCTTTTTGTGGGTGCTTTTTTAATGCAAAAAGGAGAAACATATGCGAGATAAGAAACCATGGATCGTCATCATCCTCATCATCGGGATTATGGCGTTTCCATTTTTCACTAGAAATAGCATACTGCACCATTTTCAAGCGCTTTCCAAGATTCCTAAGCCGTATTTCTACTCCACTGATCTTTAAACGATCATACGGAGCATCCAGAGTGATAAATAATCTGATCCACAGTACTCACTTGCAAACTTCGATCCTATTTGTATGATGTCACCAGTCTCAGAAACAATTATCTGTCCACTGATATTATCCGTGATGTATTTCTCAACATGGATATTACGGTGCGGCGGAGCCGCCGTTCCGATGCGGCGTGAGCCGCTTGTCCGGAACGGGTTGAGCCACCGCTTGTTGTTATTTCTGTTTTGACTTTAAGCCGTACACCTCACGCATTGAGATATCTTTTGTAGGGTCGATACTCTCGATGTTTATCTCGTATCCATCATGGATTATGCGATCCAGGATCGCATCTGCAAGTGGAGATGCACTGCCACCAAGTTGATCATACCATCCTTCCTTGCGGTACTGTGAGCAAAAGATGGTTGATGATTTTTTGCGTCGTCTGTGCAACAGTTCAAAGATACACTGTTGTTCATACTCATCAGGAGTAAGAAGTAACCACTCATCTAGAATGAGTAGTGTGGGGTTGGCGTATTTACCAAGAGTCTTTTTAAAATGATTCTCTTCTCGGGCCATCTTCAGGTCGAGAAGGAGATCCGGCATGCGGACATACTTGGTATTGTAAAAGTGTTTACAAGCTTCCATCCCCAGAGCACAGGCAAGGTAGCTCTTACCACTGCCTGTGGCGCCGGTTATGAATACGTTAAGGTATTCCGTGATATAATCACATGTGGCGAGTCTAAGTATAAGATCCTTGTTAAGCTTTCGTCCGGAAGTATAGTCTATATCAACTACACTTGCTTCCGGTTGATCGAAACTGGCGTTTTTGATCAATCGCTTAAGACGGTTGCTCTTGCGACTTGAATACTCGATGTCAACCAGCATTGCCAATCGATCTTCGAAGGAAACCTCCTTCAGTTTTGGATCTTCCGATTGGATTATGAGAGCGTTTGCCATTGATGTAAGACGCATCTCGATAAGCTTATTTATAGTACTTTGTTCAAACATTGACGATTACCTCCTGTTATAGTAGTCGGCACCTCTCGTGATGCCGTAGGGATTGACGGTGGGTTCGGAAGACTGTTCTTCCGGTTTAGCTAGATCAGGCTTGGCTTTCAAGATGTTCAATACACTCTTGTAGCTCGGCGATGATGTTAAACTCAACGCTTTTGCACAGGCAGCTTCTAGTTGATTTGGAGAGTACCTCTCCGAAAGCTTTAGAAGCCCCATACAGCCCTTATAGGTCTGTTGCTCCACTCGTCTGGAGGTAAGTATAGCGTCCACAACCTTGTAGGTATTTATCCCTATATGCTCCGCCCATTTGCGGAATCGATCACCGTTCCATTCCAAGAACTTTTGGTGATCCGGTGGCATATGTTCCGTTACCGTAGAATACTGTCCTTTGCGACCATACAGGCGCACATGGGTTGCGATACGGTTTTGGTTGTAGAATACTTCAATAGTTTTGTCCGTTACCCGTACGTCGACACGTTTTTTTATGTACTCATATGGAACTGAGTATAGACAACCGTCGACAGATATGTGATAATTGAACTGAACGGTGGCTTGTTTCCATTCCGCCAGTTCGTATGGGGTAGCGGGTAATGACGCCAGAAATGGTAATTCTTCGGTTCGGAATAGTTCATATCGGCTACCCTCTTTTTTCTGAAAGGGTTTCCGATTGTAGGCATCGAGCTTTGCCCGTATCGCCTGATTCATCTCTCTGAACGAGAAAAACTGTTCATTTCTGAGAGCGGCTATGATCCACGTAGACACATGTCCTACGGATCCTTCCGCATTTGGTTTATCCTTTGGTTTTCGTACCCGTGCTGGGATGATGGCTGTCCCATAGTGTTCCGCCATCTCATGGTAGACTGCGTTTATCCGCGGATCTTCATATCTCTTGTTTTGATTGACCGCAGTTTTACAGTTATCCGGTATGAGGATTCGTGCTACGCCACCAAAGAAGTCGTACATGTGGATATGGGCACTGATCCATGCTGCCTGCTTTTCGTCGGGGAATGCCTCAACGTAAGCGTACTGGCTGTAAGACAGGACTCCCACAAAGATGTGGGCATCGATGATCTCACCGGTATTCCGGTCGATGATCTGTGCCTTATCACCTGCCCAGTCCACTTCCACCTGCTCTGCAGGCTTGCGGTCGATATGCATGGTGGCACGTCGTTTCTGCTCATCCTGTTGGATGTAGTAGCAGAACTGAGAATACATGAGAGGATCATCCCCGTTTAATCGGCACTCCTCCAAGTATTCGACCCATAGTAGTTTCTTGGAGACTCCGTTACGGAGAAGCTCCTTGCGGATGTAGTCGTAATCCGGCATCCGCTTGTCGCTTGAAGATTTGGGTTTCGGAAAAAGCTTTTCCTCAAGTGCCACATCCGTTAGTTCTTTCGGAAGCGGCCAGGACAATCCGAGCTCTTCGGCGCGTTTAAGCGCCTTAGCGACAGTGTTTCGCGAGCACGGGACACTTAATGCGATGTTCCGCGCGCTGAATCCAAGGCTGTTTAGCCTTAGGATTTCTCGGTACTTGTTCATAACAAGCGCCCTCCTTTACATGAATTTACACAGAATGTGCATAAACTCATTATAAAGGATTATATATAATTGGCTCAACCGTTATCGGAATGATGGCTCACTGTAACCGGAAGGGTGGCTCACCCTCTGTCGGACAGGTGGCTCATCTGGGCCAAGAATACTCACAACACTGTTCAAATCCGGATTTTTGCCAGGGAATATCATCTTTTTCACTTGAATATACTCTTTACCCATAATATCCCCCCTTCTTATTATATCACGCGTTGCATGGAAATGCAGGCAGTTTTTAAAAAAGCAAGCGATCCGCGTCAACGAATCACCTGCTCAAAATAACGGAAGTGTATTGAAAAGAAATAAAACAATATTCCCACAGTAATAAAGTGCTTTTATTTCCCCTACCCTACCATCGCTCACGCTCAATCAATAAACAATTCCTTCTTGGAAGCATTAATGACCGCAGCAATAATATCCTTTGGCTTATTCTTGGATGACTCACAACTTTTTTGGCTGACACTTGGACCATCACTTCGTGATGCATCATAGGTTATAGAGACTTTGTTAAATTCTGGACTTGTTGTAATTACAAGAGAATATGTATGCTTATAATCTCGGGAAGTATAATCAATATCTAAGGGTTTTCCATCTAACACAATATCCAATTTATAGTTTTCAGTCAAACCGCTATAATTATTAATATAATTGTTAACTATCTCTATTTCCTGATCGTTTACTTTCATCATATGACTCCTTTTTTATTTCATTTCGATCCAACTTATAGGGTTTAATCTCATCGGTTTCCCTATAAAACAAATGCTCACCTATCAAAATATAATTCTCTGTTTCCTTTTCTATTCTTGTAAGCGCTTGTCCAATTAAACCATGTGAGAACGCATAGGCTCTCTCTCCTATCGTTAAACCTGCACCATCAACATAATTACGTTTAAAAACCCGTTTAGTACACTCCGTTTCCTGATCATATACATAGAGTGCTCCTTTCTTTGAATATGCGATATATGGATAGTATGCTGAAAGTGATTCGTAATCGTCCGGAATATCTATCTCTTTTGATTCGTTATTAAAGTTTTCGCCGGAGTCCAAATCAAAATAGGAAAGAACATGTTTAGGTTTATTTAATCTATCATCATTTTTAATTCTATCAAATAAGATCCAAAGATGGTTTCTATGATTAATCGCCCCAACCAAATTAACAATCCATCTATTTTTCTTAAACTTACTTTTCAAAAACTCAGTGCTATACTCACTTGTATCAAGCGAATCCAACGAAAATCTAAACACCTTTTGATGAAATGTTACCAAATCGTTTTTTACCGTCTCATGTCCGAAATATAAGTACCCCTCATAACAGCCAAGAAGTTGAGAATCTTTTTTGATTTCCTCAACAACAAAACTTTTCATTTCAAGACCCTTTAGATTTAAAATATGACAAGTGCTTTTCATAGCTTCTCTGAAAAATAATTTTTTGCCCCTATACACACACATATAGTTTATATTATGAAACTCATCACGCGAACATACCATCATTGACTCTTCATCGTTAAACTTATAACAATACAACACATTCTTACTTATATAATAAACTGTTCTACCCCATATACAAAAACATTTTATAGGAAATCTCAATTCATAAGGTATCAAATGCAACTCACCTGTTTCTTTGTCTACACAACAAAAATCATCTCCATTAATATATGCCAAGCACTCATTGCTTTCAATATAGTCAGATGTAAGGCTATGAGGATCTAAGATTTTTTTTGCATATCCTTGTGCACACTCGTAACTAATAGCCTTATACTCATCCTCCTCTTCACACGAAAAGTCCACATCAAACTTTTCATAATCATCAGATATTCCATAGTATCGTACAAGTCCCTCTTCACAAAAAACAAATTCGATAAGCCTAATTTCTGCATCAATCGTGTCCTTAATACTGTCATTTAGATTAAAGCGCGAGAATAACACTTTATCATAGTTATCCAGTTTGTCATCAACATCCTCATATAAAAAGAAGAATATCCGAAGCGCCTTATACAATACCTTTGAGTTCTCAACTAATTCAATTCTTTCAAAACTGGAAAAATCATACTCGGCATCTGGTTGCCATGAAAGCAACCCAAGTGCAGACTTTATATTAGTGCAATACTCAGTCTGATTTGCATTTTTTCCATCCAAAGAGAGCCTTGTCAATGCATTTAAAAGCATTCTCTTTTCATGATCTTCTAAATGTTCCAATCCATACGGATGTGTAATCCCAAAAAGCCTTTCAACAGCTTCATCATTAAAATTATCTATTAAACTATCGATCGCATCAGACATTCCATCAACGTCATGACCAACATCAGTTATCAATTTTTTTAGATAATTAAGTGCGGACAGCTCCTTTTGAACTAATTCTTTATTGAGTTTAAGACCATATTTAACTCCCTCACCGAATTCATTTACATCTTTTTTGCTCATGTCCCACCTCCCTCGTATAGAAACGAATAATTATCTCCAACAATTCTCTCATACAGTTTTTCTTCCAAGAACTCTTTTCTAATATTCCCTTGCAATTCACTATTAATTGCAATCTGATGTATTGCGTGAATATATCCACCAATGTCGATGTGCGATACTGCTTTTTTAGTCAACGGCTGAACTCCTGATAAAACTCCTACTAAAACACCTGCAGCCACCGCTACGATATTCAAACTTTCCGCAATAATTGATGATATTGCAAGAATCCTTTTTGTTCTCACCAAATAAATGTTATAATCACCATCTTTTTCCGGATTATACATAAAAGAATGTATTATTTCAATACATGTGCTGATGAACTCAGCCCAAAAATAATTCACTTTAATACCATTCATAGCCCCCTTTGCTATTTTTTCGAGTTCCTTGCTATTCCAATTCTTGTTAAGCATTTTTTGTTTTTTCTCAGGATTTATAAACGGAATAGGAAGCCCCTTTTTTGTATTCTTATCTGAAAGCATATGAGCTCTATGCTTTTCCAATGCATTTTTCAATCGATCTGGATCCTCCGATACTGATCGAATAACATCTGCCACCATCATCGAAAACGAATATGGAGGAAATTCAGTGATCCATTGCGTTCCACCTTCACGAGCAACTTTCATCGTCAAACAAAATGCCCCCTTTTCAATATCAAAAGAATCTTCTTCGGGATTAATCAATCTAGCATTTTGAAAAGTAATTGAACGTGTCATTATGTTCATCGGGCCAAATACAAATCCTATAATCGGGTCATGACCAAGTGTCGCCGAATGATGATTCACGCCATTTAACTGTGCATACTCACCTTTCTTAAGACCAGGTATCCATATAAACTCTGTGCCTTCCGTTGCATCATAGGGAACAGGGAAATCTAATATCTCTTGTGCAGTAGGTAATTCATACAAATTGTCAGGTATCTCCTTCAACCTTCTCGAATCAAGCTTCGGATCTTTTTTTCCTTCTTCACCACTATCTTTTCTGTCCGAAACATCAGGCGCAAGTGTTTTTTCATCTAATGTAGGTATCATAATCCACCTCAAACACTGTAACGCAACTGCAGTCCATAAAAATATAAGATCCTTTTTATTGAGAATCCCTGTCTTTTCCGAAAACTCCACATAGATATCATCAAAAACCTCATCTATCGTATTTATTTCACCTAACACACGATTTGCATTATCCTGCATTTCTGTTATCGCAGAATCCAGCTTTGAGATATTCTTGTGAAAGCTGTTACACGATTTATTGTAATTGTTTTTTATCCCTTTATATTTTTCAAGCATTCCCACATCTCCCGTTTACAAAAAGGCCAATTCTATGCAATCATACCATATATCTATGTATTTTTCAAGTACTCTACCTCAAAACGGTCCTTGGTCTTGACACATTCATAAGTTTTTTACACCGTGAACAGCAACCTCTTCTGATATGTGTAATTCTACACACATAGACACTCATCATTCTTCTGAATCAAATGTATCTTCTGTATCATCCTATTCATCATCCTGATTATTCTCCGGCTCTTCCTCATACACCGCCGCTATACAGTGCAATGACGCCCTTTCCCCAGAAATCGAGCAATCCACATCCACATAGAACGATCCGCTTCCATTTATCGTCAATTCTCCGGATTTCGTTATGGAAGCTATATCCGGATCACCCTCGGTGACATCAACTTTGTATTCATATTTGTTATATTTATCATGAGTAATATAATCACTTATATTGATGGTCTGATTCTCAACTATGAACACAACATGGCCAATGTATTCTGTAAAGATGCCCGGTTCCTTGAAATCTTCATCATACTGCTCATAAAAACCATCCGCACTGTCAAATCTCAAAAAATGCGGTTTGTAAGTCAGGGATTTCTTCAGATTCTTTATTTTTTTCTTGAGAGACTTAATCTGATTCTCATACTTCGTAGGCGAGGCAGTCACCTTGACACATTTAACCACAGTACATGTATATCCGTTATAGGTCTTTGTCTTACCTGTCTTCTTGAAATAACCCATGCCACCTAGCGTGCTGTAGTTTTTAGTACCGCTGGCGACCCAGTAATATCCTTTATTTACATTGAGTAAGCCTTCATAATACACAATCAACGGATTATACGAGATAGTGGTCGCTCCAAATACCGCAAACGTACCCTTTGTTTGCTTCTTGTATTTCTTTTTTGCCGCTTTATATCGCTTTTGTGCGGTCTTCAGTTTTTTCTGCGTCTTCTTAATCTCATTCTTCACAGATGTTTTTGTCCAGGTCTTTGCCTGCGATACCGAACTGTTTGCACCGATTCCGGCAAAAACCGACAGTGATAATACCATAACCAGCGTCAACACAAGGCTCAAGCCTCTTTTTTTCAATCCTTTCATGATCAAACACCTCCATTTTCATAATAATAAGCTAATCTCCAATACAACAACGCCATCGCTACATCGTCCGCTCTGGGATGATACAGCATCATTCCAAGATCAGACAGACACTCCATCAGGTTTTCCGGAAGATAATAGTCCCGGAATTGCTTGTCAACAGGATACCTATACCAACCATTTTTCAGAATCTCCCGACACATATGGTCAATTTCTACCGCTGCTTGTTTGTCGCTAAAACACTTTGAGAGGAAGATTTTATAGACATCATCTCGTGATGACGGGATTCTTTTTTCTGAAACATCTCCATATCGGAGCCACCAAAGCAACTTTTCCTGATTCTGTACGGTACCATGCAAAAAACCGATCACTCGTACAAGATCATAAAAGCTCTCAATAGGATATTCATCAAGTAGTTCCTCCAGATATTCTGCGTTTTCACCTCTAGCAAAGATACCTTTCTGTATCAACTCTTTGACGTTCGGGATTATGAATGCGACCGGAACTTCTCTGTCATCAAACGACGGTGTACTCATCGGAGCATTTGATTCATCCACGATTGCAGACAGCCTATCCACTGAGCAATCAGATATTATGGTACTCAGCTCATCCTTGTAGATATAGGAATCTCCCTTTGATTCCATGTTTGTTTCTGCTAATTCACGATCAGATGCACATAGATCCCTTAAGTACTCTCGCCCCTTTGAGGATTGGACCATCATCACATGCCTCATTCCGTTCTTTGGCAAGTTCTCAAGATAGATTTCTGCCGGAAGATTGTATGTGATAGGGTTTACATCGCCAGATAATCCCATGAGATAGCTGACCAGAAGATTCGACATGGGTCCTCTTGGCATGTACTCCCAGGAATGAACTTGCATATCTCGGATTCTCATGGCGTTCTTTAGGATCCTTACATCATTGCCTGTTTCTCGAGCTATCTTGAGTTCATATTCAAGACGATCTGATATGTTAACAGGAAGCGGATCACCGTATACCTTCTTTGCCCGCGACATGCAGGTGTTATGAAGGATCTCTCCTGGGTTGCTCTTTCCTGATCCTTTATGAAATGTGCCGTTTTTCAGAATCCCCCACATAAAAACACCCCCTATTGATGATCTTAAGACCATTATAGAGGGTGGGGTAGACATATTCTGTCACTTGTTCATTTTTTCACCAATTTTTTTTAACTCTTTCTTCATCTCTAACTTAGACATCGTCATTAAACTCACTCAAAAAGAAACTCATATCATATAGTTTCTCCTATGCAATCAGTTTAATCGAATCCCCTTGGCTTCTGAGCCACATATCAATACCCTTGCCAAACACCTCTGCCTGCACCGTATAGACACCATCATGCTCATCAAGGATCTGTGCGGTCGGGAGCCGATCAAGAATACAATTGATATCGAGACCACTGTACTCAAACTTCACGCGCTCAAGCCTACCCCCATACATGAACTGAATCCTTTTCCGGAACTCGCCCTCCTCAAACCTGCTGCTATACGGGATGTGGAACTTCTCGTCCAGTATCTTCATGGACTGAATCCTGTCAATCCGGTAGATCGTCGGGAACGAGTCGTTGATAACATCAAAATGATCCCTAGTCTCCTTATCATCGATAAAGGCGGTCAGATAAAAATAGTATTCAGAAAAGAGGATAGCTACCGGGCGGAGTTTCCGCTTGACTACCTGCTTATCCTTCAGTCGCAGGTAATCAACCTCAATCAGCTTGCTTTCCCTTATCGCCTGCCCGATATCCCAGATCTTGTCGATAAACTCCGAACCATGCCGCGGCTCAATATAATGAAAAGCCTCATTGCGGATCAAATCCTTGACTCTCTCCTGATTACTCTTCGGCACGCAGCAGGAGATCAGTTTATCGAGCATTTCCTGAACAACTTCCTTTGAAAAAGCTCTGGCTTCGAGAAGAATCTTGCAGATCGCGAGTATCTCGGAATTATCAAGCTTCAGATTGTAGACCTGATCCAGCTTGTAACCCCTGCTCTTATAATCGTAGATTACGGAGTTGACGATACCTGTTCGCTCAGCATCATTGTCCAAAAACGCTCTTACATCATCGATATCTCTCTGAATTGAACGCTCCGTAACACCGTATTTCTGTGCCTCATTAGCCTTATTGATAACCTCGCCTTCACAAAGTCTCGTATAAAGCTGAAGCACCCTAGAAATCTTGTCTCTCTTGTCATCATCCATACAGATCACCTATCCCTTCCGATATCCCATGGATCAAAGTCATCGTCCCATTTTTCCTTATCGAAGAACTTCCGTTTCAAAATATGAAACAATACGGCGAATATGATAACACATATCATACTGCCAATAACGAATGTTTCTTGATCCCAGTTTTCCACCCCAGTAGTCAACAATTCCTGCATGTGTATATACCCCCTCGTTCTTATGCAAGTTTCATGTTTCTGTCTATAAGTATAATTATCCGGATGGACAGATTCTGTCATTTATCCGACTCTTTTTTTCTTTTCTTTTTCCTGACTATAGTCTACCAAATCAAGTGTCCCTTTGTCCGTACTTCCAACAAAAATCGATAGAATCCCTACAGTGCCTGAAATATCGTTATTCCAAGATGTGAAACATTATATTATCTTAATTTTTATCAACAGAATTGATATTATTTAGCCTCCGTTTTGATTCGACATTTTCATCAAGATAGAATTCTCACGCCTCACGAATCCTCCACAGTTTTCCGAATTACAGGGAATGCTTGACATCCCGGTTTTGTTTTGCTATAATCAGCTAATAAACATTAGCGAGGAGAATGGATATGTCACCAATTATAAGTATAAAAAATGTAACAAAAGAGTTCAAAGTTCTCAATCGTCATGAAGGATTAAAGGGAAGTATAAAGGATCTGTTTTCAAGAGATTACAAGATCATCCGTGCCGTGGACAACGTATCGATGGATATAGAGCAGGGCGAGATAGTCGGATATCTCGGACCGAACGGTGCAGGCAAATCCACTACCATAAAAATGATGACCGGGGTGCTGAAACCGACGTCCGGAGAGATAAGAGTAAACGGTGTGATACCTTATCAAAACCGAGCCAAAGGTGCTCAGGACATAGGTGTCGTATTCGGTCAGAGAACGCAGCTCTGGTGGGCACTTCCTCTGATCGAGTCTTTTAATGTACTAAAAGAGATATATCGTATTCCGGATTCGGATTACAAGGATATGATCGATCTGTTTCAGTCATTGGTAGATATAGAGTCGCTTTTACATAAGCCCGTACGTCAGATGTCGTTGGGGCAGCGGACGCTAAGCGATATACTCGCGTCATTTTTACACAATCCGAAGATAGTCTATCTCGATGAGCCGACGATAGGACTTGATGTAGCCATGAAAGCGAAGATAAGGACGCTGATATATGAGCTGAACAGGGAGAAAAATACCACGGTCATCCTTACCACACACGACATGGGTGATGTGGATGCTCTTTGCGAAAGGATAGTTATAATCGATAAAGGCAAGATGCTTTACGATAACGACATAGAGCATTTGAAAGGATTCTTTGGTTCATATCGTACTCTGAAAATCCGCACGGATAAGGATCCGTCCGCACATGTGGATGAAGTCAGTAAGGCAGTCCCTGAGTTTCAGGTATCAAGTGATGATGAGTGGATATCAGTCCTTGTAGATGAAGGAAAGTCAAAGGTCATGAAGGTACTGAATCATCTTCAGGAATCCTTCAATATCAGAGATATGCAGCTTGATGAGATCTCAACCGAGGATGTTATCAAGAAGATATATGAGGAGGGGATGAAGTGAGTTTAAAAAGATGCTTGATCCTGACTCGTGCCGGCGTTATAGAAAACCTGCAGTTCAGGCTTTCTTCCGTGATCATGGTCATAGGAAACATACTTTATCTTATCGTGATATTCTTTCTGTGGAAAGCCATATATGCTTCTGCCGGAACGGATGTTGTTAACGGGATGACGTTTTCCGATACCCTGATCTATCTGGTACTTGCTACCGCCCTCACCGGTTTTATGAACATGTATACGGTGTGGATGATGGGACGCGATATACAGTCGGGAAAGATCGTACTTGATCTGTTGAAGCCGATGGAATATAAAAGGTATTTGTTCTGGTCCTATTCGGGCAACCTTGTAACCAATTTCTTCTTTACATTTTTACCGACTTTTATAGTTGTAGTTGTGGTTACAAAAGGGGCGATACCTTTGGGATTGAACCTGCTTTGGTTCATGATATCCGTGATCATGGCGATACTGATTAATTTCAATATTGATTATTTTGTCGGTACCATATGTATGTACACGGAGTCCATCTGGGGAATAGATATCATGAAACAGGTGATCGTACTTCTGTTTTCCGGAGCGACGATACCTATCGCATTTTTCCCGGAACCGCTGTTTACGATAGTAAAATGGCTTCCGTTCCAATCAGTGTACAACACGCCGCTTTCGCTGTTGTTAAATAAGAATCCTGATATAAAATCCGTGATGATAGCTCTGGGTACACAGCTGATATGGGTTGTAGTTATGTATCTGATAAACAGGGTATTCTGGAGGATATCGCTGAAACAGATTACGGTAAACGGAGGATGATATGAAGAAGAGTAAACTGAGATTCTATCTGCGGATATACAGAAAGGTTCTGGTACAGGATCTGAAAAGTAAGATGAGCTACCGTTCTGATTTTATCATATCCATAATAGGTATGCTCTTTACCAATATATCCGGATTTATCACGTTTTGGATCCTGTTTCAGAACTTCCCGTCCATCAACGGATGGGGTTATTATGAGATGATGTTTTTATACGGATTCTCGCTTGTCTCGTTGACTCCGGTGCAGTGTTTTTTTGACAACAACTGGCAGCTCCGTATGTACGTTTACTCCGGAGATTTTATCAAGTATTGCTTTCGCCCGATAAATCTTTTCTTTTATTATCAGTCGGAGATATTTGATATAAAAGGACTCGGTCAGTTGGCGTTCGGGATCGGGACGATAGCATACTCATGGAGTCATATGTCTCTGCCTTTTGACGCGTTGATGGTACTGAAACTGATAGTATTTCTTATCACGGCGTCTCTGGTTATGATAGCACTTCAGACCGCGGGAGCAGCGACATGCTTTTGGACACACAATTCGTTTTTTGTTCTCGATCTGGCGTTTAAATTCAAGGATTATGCAAAATACCCGGTAACGATCTTCAGCTCGGTATTCAAGTTTATATTTACATTTATCGTACCGATAGCTTTCATAGCATACTATCCTTCGCTCGTTATCCTTCGTCCTGATGCGGTGCCTTTGCTATCATGGCTTTCACCGGTATTTGGCGTGATCTTCTTTGTGATCGCATACAAAATATGGATGTTTGGAGCCATGAGATACAGCGGAACCGGCTCATGATACAAAAATTATAAAAAAATCTTGACAAGATCACTTAAGTGTGATAACATGACGTGCAGTGAGGCAAAGGCGTCTCAGAGGAAACTCTGGGACGTCTTTGCCTTTCTTTGGTTTTAGGAGGATGAAAAAATGTGTGCGATACTGACTTATGCCCGCACGGATGTGACTGAAAACTTCTTTACGGATATGCTCATGAAGACACAGTCGAGGGGTCCGGATATGACTGACCATATCAAGACTAAGGGTGGTTGGATCGGATTCAACCGTCTGTCGATCATGGGACCGGAGCCCACGGGAATGCAGCCGTTTACGCATCGCGGAAATGCGGTTGTATGTAACGGTGAGATCTATGGATTCGGACCGTTAAAAGAGTATCTGGCTTCGATCGGATATCCGTTTGAAAGCGGAAGTGACTGCGAACTGTTGATGCCACTTTATGAGAAACTCGGCACGGCGATGTTTGGCATATTGGATGCGGAGTTTGCATGTGTCATCTATGACGGGGAGAAAAATGAGTTCATAGCCGCGAGAGATCCGATCGGGATCAGACCTTTGTACTACGGATATGACGAAGACGGATATATCATTTTTGCATCAGAGCCTAAAAACATGGTGGGGGTAGTTAAGGAAATAAAACCGTTTCCGCCTGGGCATTTTTATAAGGACGGGGAGTTCGTATGTTACCGCGATATGACAACGGGCGGTGTTTATGCGAAGGATGAATGGAACCCCGGAAAGGCAGGACAGGGACGGCACTTAAGCGGAGTCGGAAACGCCCTGAGTCGAAAGACCAAAGGCAGCATGACGCTGTCGAACGGGATCGGGATTCACGACGAGGGAGTCGATGCGATCTGTGAGGGAATACACGACAGACTGTTAAACGGTATCAGAAAAAGACTTACCGCAGACCAGCCGGTAGGATTCCTACTCTCGGGAGGACTTGATTCTTCACTGGTATGCGGAGCGGCAGCTAAGCTGTGGGACGGTCCGATCGAGACATTTGCTATCGGAATGGATATCGATGCGATCGATCTGAAATACGCGAGACAGGTTGCCGATTATATCCATTCAAATCACCATGAGGTGATAATCACGGCAGACGATGTCATCGAGGCTGTCGAGCCGGTAATACAGGCGCTCGCTACATATGACATTACGACGATCAGAGCGTCGATAGGAATGTATCTTCTCTGCAAATGGATCCATGAGAACACCAACATAAAGGTGCTCCTCACCGGAGAGATATCGGATGAGCTGTTCGGATACAAATACACCGACTTTGCACCGGATGCGGAGAGCTTCCAGGAGGAATCGAAAAAAAGGATCAGGGAGCTTCATATGTATGATGTGCTCCGCGCCGATCGCTGCATCAGCGTAAACTCACTTGAGGCGAGGGTGCCGTTCGGAGATCTCGATTTCGTCGATTACGTGATGGCGATCGATCCTGAGAAAAAGATGAACACCTACGGCATCGGAAAGTATCTTTTGAGACACGCTTTTGAAAATGACGAGCTGATACCTCACGAGATACTGATGAGAGAAAAGGCAGCGTTCTCTGACGCGGTTGGGCACTCACTAAGAGACGACCTGATGGACTTCGCTGAAAAGACCTACACAGACGAATCATTTGAAGAAGGAATAAAAAAGTATTCGCACGCACAGCCGTTTACCAAGGAGTCACTCCTATACCGTGACATCTTCGAAAAATATTATCCGGGCCAATCCCATATGGTAGACGATTTCTGGATGCCGAATAAGTCCTGGGAAGGCTGTAACGTTAATGATCCGTCGGCGCGCGTTCTGTCAAATTATGGCGCGAGCGGAGAGTAATTGTGGCGCGAGCGGAGAATAATATTAGCGCGAGCGCTATGGTAGCTTTATATCCTCGCTCGCGCATATGAAGCGCTCCTCGGATATAAACTACCGCCGCTCGCGCGGGAACACTAAAGAATAGTTTGTTCATCCGACAAGCAAAGATTAACAACGAGGGTTTGTTTGTACCAATTGGAGTATAAACTCCACATGTAACCAAAAAGCATGTGCAAGCGGCAGGAGATATATTCCGAGGAGTGCTTTAATGCACGAGCGAGGAATATATACTCCGATCGCGCTTGCACAGGAAACTTTAGTAAAATAGGAGGGAATTATCATGATGGAAGCAAAGAGATTACCTGAGGAATACGGAAGTTTAGTTTTCGGCGACAAGGTTATGCGCGAGCGTCTGCCAAAGGATGTTTACAAAGCAGTCCACAAGACGATCGTAAGCGGCACGCATCTTGAACTCGACGTCGCCAACGCAGTTGCAGTGGCGATGAAGGAATGGGCGATCGAGAACGGTGCGACACACTACACACACTGGTTCCAGCCGATGACAGGACTCACCGCTGAGAAACATGACAGCTTTATCTCACCGGAAGGTGACGGCAGTGTGATCATGGAGTTCTCAGGTAAAGAGCTTGTAAAGGGAGAGCCGGATGCGTCGAGTTTTCCGTCCGGAGGCTTGCGTGCTACATTTGAGGCGAGAGGATATACCGCATGGGATCCTTCTTCACCGGCATTTATCAAGGACGGATCGCTCTACATCCCGACAGCGTTCTGCTCATACGGAGGCGAGGCTCTCGATAAAAAGACACCGCTTCTGCGTTCTATGGAAGCGCTTTCTAAGGAAGCGGTAAAAATAATGAACATCCTGGGTTATGAGGATGTAAGTCGGGTAAATACAACGATCGGATCCGAGCAGGAATATTTC
Organism: uncultured Lachnospiraceae bacterium; assembly: GCA_947169235.1. Classification (GTDB taxonomy): domain Bacteria; phylum Bacillota; class Clostridia; order Lachnospirales; family Lachnospiraceae; genus Eubacterium_F. The sequence continues at coordinate 54,483 of CAMVOY010000001.1, forward strand.
CTTATCGACAAGGAAGATTATAAACAGAGAAAGGACCTTCTCTTCACGGGACGTACTCTTATCGGTGCGCCTGCTACAAAGGGACAGGAGATGGAGGATCACTACTTCGGAGTTATCAAGCCGAAGGTATCAGCATTCATGCATGATCTCGATGAGGAGCTGTGGAAGCTCGGTATCCCGGCAAAGACCAAGCACAACGAGGTTGCTCCTTCACAGCACGAGATGGCTCCTGTTTTTGAGACGGCAAATGTGGCTGTCGATCACAACCAGCTGACTATGGAGGTTATGAAAAAAGTTGCCGACAAGCACGGATATGCATGCCTCCTTCATGAAAAACCATTCGACGGTATCAACGGTTCAGGAAAGCATAATAACTGGTCAATCTGTACGGACACCGGTATCAACCTCCTTGATCCGGGCAAGCATCCTGATGACAACGTACCGTTCCTCGTAACACTGATCGCGGTTATCGCGGCGGTTGACGAGTACGCTGAGCAGCTTCGTCTGTCGGTGGCATCTGCAGGAAATGATCATCGACTCGGAGCAAACGAGGCGCCGCCGGCAGTTATCTCAATCTTCGTCGGCGATGAGCTTGCAAAGGTGCTTGAGAGCATCGAGCAGGGTACAGCCTTCAAGGGCGGAGCAAAGGTAAAAATGGAGATGGGTGCTGAAGTACTTCCGCACATCACCAAGGATAACACGGACCGTAACCGTACATCACCGTTTGCCTTCACGGGCAACAAGTTCGAGTTCCGTATGCCGGGTTCAAGCGTGTCAGTTGCAAACGCAAACATCGTACTCAACACGGCAGTTGCCGAGATCCTCTCACGCATGAGCGCAGAGCTCGACGGACTTACCGGAGACGCTCTTCATGACAAACTGACAGAGCTCTTAAAGACAACACTTGTTGATCACAAGAGAGTACTTTTTAACGGAAACGGATATACGGACGAGTGGATCGAGGAAGCAGCAAAGAGAGGTCTTCCGAACCTCAAGTCACTTCCGGATGCCATGCCGGAGTGGATCTCAGACAAGTCGATCAAGCTCTTTACTTCACACCAGATCTTCACTGAGGAAGAGATCAGATCACGTTATGAGATACTGCTTGAGAATTATTCAAAGTCGATCAATATCGAAGCGCTCACCATGCAGGAGATGGTTCGCAAGGATCTGACTTCAGGGATCATAGCGTATGAGCAGGATCTTACAAATGAGATCCTCCAGAAGGAGAAAGCGCTTCCGGGCGCCAAGGCAGCACTTGAGGGACAGATCCTTAAAACTCTTGATGATACATCAGCGGAGATCGCTGAGAAACTCGAGACCCTGAAAAAGGATACGTTCGAGGCTGAGAGTATCAAGGATGTCCAGAAGCAGGCTGACTTCTATGAGAAAAAAGTCCTTGCTGATATGGATGAGTTGAGAATATATGCAGATCAGGCAGAGGCACTTATCCCTGATGAGTATCTCAGCTATCCGACCTACGGACAGATGCTGTTTTCACTCAGATGATGAGATCAAATATGCTGTAATTTAGAATGGATGATGATGATGAATAATAGTGACAATAATAATCAGGTTATTAATGCCGATTGGTGGAAAAATGAACACGATGCTTGTGGTATCGGAGCTGTTATAAATATTGACGGCAAGAAGGACCATAGGGTACTTGATGATGCATTAAGCATCGTTGAAAAACTGGAGCACCGCGCCGGGAAGGACGCTACCGGAAAGGTCGGTGACGGTGTCGGGATCCTGACTCAGATCTCGCACACATTTTTCAAAAAAATATGTAAAAGATCAGGTATAGAAATTGGCGATGAAGGCGACTACGGAATCGGTATGTTTTTCTTTCCGCAGGATGATATCAAGCGTCGTTTTGCAATGAGGATGCTTGAGGTCATCGCGGAAAAGGAAGGCATCGGGTTCCTCGGCTGGCGTGATGTGGATACGCATCCGGAGTTACTCGGTCAGGTGGCCGTGGACTGCATGCCTCATATCAGCCAGTGCTTTCTCAAGAGACCTGACGATGTAGAAAAGGGACTCGATTTCGACAGAAGACTTTTCTGTCTGCGTCGTGAATATGAGCAGAGTTCCGAGGATACATATATCTGTTCACTGTCCTCTCGTACCATCGTGTACAAGGGTATGTTTTTGGTAGGACAGCTCAGAAACTTCTACGAGGATCTGCTGTCAAAGGATTATAAAACAGCGATCGCACTCGTTCACTCCAGATTCTCGACCAATACCACTCCGTCATGGCAGCGTGCTCATCCGTATCGTATGATCGCGCACAACGGTGAGATCAACACGATCCGCGGTAATGCAGATCGTATGCTCGCCCGTGAGGAGACCATGAGCGGAGCGGTCCTTACTGACGATCTCAAAAAAGTATATCCTGTTATCGCAGCATCAGGTTCTGATTCCGCGATGCTTGATAACACATTGGAATTCCTTTACATGAACGGAATGGAGCTCCCACTCGCCATGATGATCACGGTACCGGAGCCGTGGAAACATGATGACGCGATGAGTCAGGAGCGCAAAGATTTTTATCACTATTATGCAACCATGATGGAGCCATGGGACGGCCCGGCAGCCATTCTTTTTACAGACGGAGAACTATTCGGTGCGACGCTCGACAGAAACGGACTTCGTCCGAGCCGTTACTATGTAACAAAGGATAAGAGGCTCATCCTCGCATCAGAGGTGGGTGTACTTGACATACCCGAGGATACGATCGAAAAGAAATCGAGACTGTCACCGGGAAGGATGCTCGTAGTTGATACCAAAGAGGGCAGGATCCTCACAGATACGGAGCTCAAGGAGCGTTATGCTCACGCTCATCCGTACGGCGAGTGGCTCGATCGTCATCTTCTTCATTTGGATCATTTAAACATCCCGAATAAAAAGATCCCGACACATGAGCAGTCTGTACGTGACCGTCTTTACAAGGTTTTCGGTTACTCCTATGAGGATATAAAAAACCAGATACTCCCGATGGCGATGGACGGCGTGGAGCCTACGGTATCAATGGGAAATGATGTTCCGCTCGCGATGCTCTCATCACATCACCAGCCGCTGTTCTGTTATTTCAAGCAGTTATTCGCGCAGGTGACCAATCCGCCGATCGATTCACTCAGGGAGAAGATCGTAACAGATACCACCGTCTACATAGGTTCAGACGGTGATCTTTTGCAGGTAAAGAGTGACAACTGTCGTGTGCTCGAGGTGAACAGCCCGATCCTTACCGGTGTAGATCTGATGAAGATAGAAGCGCTCGATATGGAGGGATTCCGCACTGCAAAGGTGTCATTACTTTATTATAAAAATACTCCGCTCGAGCGTGCTCTCGATCAGTTAAACATTGCAGTTGACAGAGCCGTATCAGAGGGGGCAAATATAATCACTCTTTCAGACCGCGGTGTCGATGAAAACCATATGCCGATACCGTCACTTCTTGCGGTATCATCGGTTGAGCAGCATCTGGTACGCACCAAGAAGAGAACCCAGGTATCACTTATACTCGAGAGCGGCGAGCCGAGAGATGTGCATCAGATCGCATGCCTTCTTGGCTATGGTGTACGTGCCATCCATCCTTATCTCGCGCATGAATGCATCGCCGAGATGATAGACATCGGCATGATCGATAAGGATTATCATACTGCGATTGAAGATTATAACAAAGCACTTTTAAACGGTGTAGTAAAGATCGCTGCGAAAATGGGAATATCAACGCTGCAGTCTTATCAGTCTGCGCGTATTTTTGAAGCGATCGGATTATCTAAAGAATTGATAGATACTTACTTTACAGGTACCGTGAGTCGCGCAGGCGGTATCGGGATCCGTGAGATCGGAGAGGATGTAGAGCTGTGTCATAATAAGGCATTTGATCCTTTGGGTCTTCCTGTTGACTCGACGCTTGATTCGATCGGTTTCCATGGACTCAGAAGCGGTGCCGACAAAGAGGATCATATGTACACGCCGAAGACGATCGTAACACTCCAGCGTGCAGTAAGAGAGGGCGACTACGATATATTCAAGGAGTACGCCCGTATGGTCGACGACGAGAACAGACCGCATACGCTGCGAGCGCTGCTCGAGTTTATTCCGGCTAAAAAACCTATTCCTTTGGATGAAGTGGAGAGCGAGGATGAAATAGTAAAACGCTTCCAGACAGGAGCCATGTCATATGGTTCCCTGTCACAGGAGGCGCACGAGACGCTCGCGATCGCCATGAACAGACTCGGTGGCAGATCAAATACGGGCGAAGGTGGCGAGGCTACTGAGCGTTTCGGAACGGAGAGAAACTCTGCGGTCAAGCAGGTGGCCAGCGGAAGGTTCGGTGTGACCTCTAGCTACCTCATGAGCGCAAAAGAAATACAGATAAAAATGGCCCAGGGCGCGAAGCCCGGCGAGGGCGGACATCTCCCCGGCAAAAAGGTTTACCCGTGGGTAGCCAAGACCAGATTTTCAACACCGGGTGTATCACTTATCTCACCGCCACCGCACCATGATATCTACTCGATCGAGGATCTGGCTCAGTTGATCTACGATCTGAAAAATGCCAACGACCGGGCCCGTATCTCAGTCAAGCTTGTATCCGAGGCAGGAGTAGGAACCATCGCATCAGGTGTTGCAAAAGCCGGTGCGGGCGCCATTCTTATCTCAGGATACGACGGAGGAACAGGAGCAGCGCCATCCTCGTCAGTACATCATGCGGGACTTCCGTGGGAGCTCGGTGTCAGTGAGGCACACAGGAGTCTGGTTGAGAACGGACTTCGTTCACATGTCGTCCTCGAGACAGACGGAAAGCTGATGACCGGACGTGATGTAGCGATCGCGGCCCTGCTTGGAGCAGAGGAGTTTGGCTTTGCGACAGCTCCGCTTGTTTCTCTCGGATGTATGATGATGAGAGTCTGCTCGAAGGATACTTGTCCGGTAGGTATCGCGACTCAGAATGAATGCCTGAGAAAGCGTTTCGCAGGAAAGCCGGAGCATGTGATGAACTTCATGAGATTTGTGGCAAGACAGCTCCGTGAGATCATGAGCGAGATGGGATTCAAATCCGTCGAGGAGATGGTAGGCCGTACGGATCGATTGAAGACGAGACTTGAAGGTCGTACGGATCGTGCGGTGCTCGCTGATCTTTCAAGGATACTGAACAGCGATTACGCTGAAAAGAAAGAGCTTAACACTCATTTCATAAAGAAAAATGCATACGATTTCGGTCTTGATAAAACGATCGATGCAAAGTCTCTGATCCCTGCTTATAAAAAGAAAAAGGGTAAGGGAGCACAGACCATCGAGGTCGAGATCTCGAGTACCGACAGATCGTTTGGAACTCTCCTCGGATCTCGCATCACTGCTGATCATGAGGACAAACTTAAGGATGACGCAGTCACTGTAGTGGCTCACGGAGGAGCAGGTCAGTCATTCGGTGCATATATTCCGAACGGTCTCACGCTGAGGCTTTACGGTGACGCGAATGACGGTTTCGGTAAAGGCCTCTCAGGAGGAAAGCTGATCGTAACTCCTGCAAAGGAAGCAGCATACGATGCACATGATAACATCATCATCGGCAATGTCGCTCTTTATGGAGCGACTGCCGGAAAGGCATATATAAACGGTATCGCAGGAGAACGTTTCTGCGTCAGGAATTCGGGCGCGACTGCTGTAGCAGAGGGCTGCGGTGATCATGGTCTGGAGTACATGACAGGAGGACGCGCAGTGATACTCGGTATGACCGGAAAGAACTTTGCAGCCGGTATGAGCGGCGGTATCGCTTATGTCCTTGATACCGAGCATACCCTGTATCTGAGGATGAACAAGGATATGGCTTCGCTTACCGAAGTTACCGGTGAATATGATATTATAGAGCTTAAATCGATCCTTACTGACTATGTGAAGGAGACAGGGTCAGAGTTCGGAAAAACCGTGCTTGATAACTTCGATGAGTATCTTCCGGATTTCAAGAAGATCGTTCCGAATGACTATCAGAAGATGTTAACTGCGATAAGTCATTTCGAAGAGCAGGGTATAGATCCTGAAACAGCAGTATACGAAGCATTCAAAGAAGTTACAGGGACAAACTGACAGTTTCCGATCAGGGGTTTGAACTGCGCAACAACGCTCGCAAATGCCCCCTTGTAAAAACTGTTATCCGGACCCCTTGCATTTTTAGAAATGGAGTGATAGAATGGGTAAGATTGGTGGATTTTTGGAATATGATCGAAAGGAGAATCAGAAAGTTTCTCCGATTGACAGGATTAAGAGTTTCCGGGAATTCTATGTCGTAAATAATGCCGAGGAGCGAAGATGTCAGGCGGCGAGATGTATGGACTGCGGGGTGCCGTTCTGTCAGTCGGCGATGAGCCTTGGCGGGATGGTTGTAGGATGTCCGCTTCACAACCTGATCCCGGAATGGAATGATGCTATATTCAGAGAGCAGGACAAGCATGCGTTAAGCAGACTTTTAAAAACGAATCCTTTTCCGGAGTTTACGGGCAGGGTTTGTCCGGCGCTGTGTGAGAAGGCCTGCATCAATGGTCAGGACGGTGAGAGTGTCACTGTTCATGATAACGAGAGATACATCATTGAGACAGCTTATAAAAATGGCTGGATGAAGCCGCGTGAGATCCGCCACAGAAGCGGCAAAAAGGTTGCGGTGATCGGCAGCGGTCCGTCCGGACTGAGCACTGCAGATACGCTTAATAAGCGAGGTCATCAGGTGACCGTATTTGAGAGAGAGGATCGCATCGGCGGACTCCTCATGTATGGTATCCCAAATATGAAGCTTGATAAGGAAGTTATATCACGCAGGCAAAAGCTCATGGAGGAAGAAGGAGTAGTCTTTAAGACAGGTGTGGATGTCGGAAGGGATATAAAGATAGCCCAACTGAAAAAAGACTATGATGCCATCGTGATGTGCTGTGGAGCAAAGAAAGCAAGGGCGCTTACGGCAAAGGGAATCGATGGAGTAAAGGGTGTCAGATTTGCCGTTGATTTTCTCACGGAGGTAACGAAAAATCTCCTTGAGGATACGCTTGATAAATCCGTTTCCAAACAGGTTAAAAATAAGCATATTGTAGTGGTCGGCGGAGGTGATACAGGTAATGATTGTATCGGTACTTCCATAAGACTCGGAGCAAAGAGCGTGACTGCTCTTGAGATGATGCCGAAGCCGCCTGTAGAGCGTACCGAGAGCAATCCGTGGCCGCAGTGGCCGAAGGTATTAAAAACAGATTACGGTCATGAAGAAGCCATAGAAAAATATGGTGAAGATCCGAGAGTTTTTGAGACCACTGTTAAAGAAGTTATTTCAGAAAACGGAAAGATAAAAAGTATAGTAACAGTAAAGGTAAGATTTGAAAACGGAAAGCTTACCGAGGTGAAGGGTTCCGAGCAGACTCTTCCGTGTGACCTTCTTTTGATCGCGGCAGGCTTCGTAGGAGCTGAGGAGTATCTTCCGAAAAATGCAAAGATAAAGCTCAGTCCCAAAGGGACGGTAGAAACAGATCAGGGTAGCTACAGCTCGAGCGTTGAGGGCATTTTTACAGCGGGAGATATGCATCGAGGACAGTCGCTGGTGGTGTGGGCAATCGCAGAAGGAAAGGCCTGCGCCAGAGAGGTAGACGACTATCTGATGGGCTATACTAATCTATAAATAAGGAGACATGATCCATGGAAGCAAAACAAAAAAAGCTGATCCTCGAGGACGGGACGGTCTTTGTAGGGGAAGGCTTCGGGGCGGATACGGACGCTGTATGTGAGCTCGTATTCAATACGTCTATGGTAGGCTATCAGGAGATAGTATCCGACCCATCCTACACTGATCAGGCGGTGGTGATGAGTTATCCTCTCATTGGTAATTATGGTATCACGGATGAGGATTTCGAGAGCAGGCTTGTCGCGCCGAAAGCGTTGATCGTAAGAGATTATAATGATCAACCGTCCAACTTCCGGTACACGAAGACTTTATCGGAACTACTTCATGATAACGATATACCCGGAGTGACAGGGATCGATACCAGGAAGCTGGTCAGGCATATCAGGGATCATGGATCACAGAGAGTTCTTATTACCTCCGATAATATAAGCGCGGAGGAGGGGCAAAAAAAGATCGCGGATACACCTGTTCCACACGATGCGGTAATGAGAGTCAGTTCGAAAAAAAGGTGGTATGCGCGTACCGCAAATCCTAAGTATAATGTGGTCGCAATCGACTGTGGGATCAAATTAAATATCGTCCGTATGCTGAACAAATATGGCTGCAACGTCGTTGTAGTGCCGTATGACACGGGAAGTGATAATATCCTTCAGATGCATCCGGACGGTGTTTTTGTGTCTAACGGACCCGGAGATCCTGCTGATGTCGGTGTGGTCACACAGACGATAAAAAACCTTATCGGACGTCTTCCGATATTCGGAATATGTTTGGGGCATCAGCTTATCGCAAGAGCATACGGAGCGGATACTTACAAGTTAAAATTCGGCCACAGGGGAGGAAACCATCCCGTTAAAAATATGTTTACGGATAAGATAGAAATAACCTCCCAGAATCACAGCTACGCTGTAGATGAAAAGACGATTAAAAATGATAAAATAAAGGTATCACATATGAACCTTTTGGACAATACGGTAGAGGGTATAGTTTGTGCTGAGGATAAAGTAATGTCGGTGCAGTATCATCCCGAGAGTGCACCGGGACCGAAGGACAGCGCGTATCTTTTTGATCAGTTTGTAGCGTTAATGGAGGAAGATAAAAATGCCTAAAAGAAATGATATTAAAAAGGTATTGGTGATAGGATCGGGACCTATCGTTATCGGTCAGGCAGCGGAGTTTGATTATGCCGGTACACAGGCATGTCTTGCTCTGAAGGAAGAGGGCTATGAGGTTATATTAGCGAACTCCAATCCCGCTACCATCATGACAGATACTACAATCGCGGATAAGGTTTATATGGAGCCTTTGACTCTGGAGTTCATGGCGAGGATCTGCCGTTATGAAAGACCCGATGCAATAGTACCCGGTATCGGTGGTCAGACGGGACTTAACCTGGCACTCCAGCTAAGCGAAAAAGGAGTTCTCGATGAGTGCGAGATAGAGCTTTTGGGAACTGATAAGGAGAGCATCCAAAGAGCAGAGGACAGGGAGCTTTTTAAGGAGCTTTGTGAGGAGATCGGCGAGCCGGTCATACCGTCTCAGATCACCTACTCTATCGAGGAAGGTCTAAAGGCTGCCGAGGAGATCGGCTATCCTGTTATCCTTCGTCCGGCATTCACGCTCGGTGGAACAGGCGGCGGATTCGCTTACGACGAAGAAGAGATGAAGGTCAGGATGGAGCGCGCACTCGAGGCTTCACCTGTTCACCAGGTGCTCGTAGAGAAGAGTATCAGAGGATATAAAGAGATCGAGTATGAGGTTATCCGCGATGCGAATGACACAGCGATAGTAGTCTGCAACATGGAGAATCTGGACCCTGTCGGCATCCACACCGGAGATTCGATAGTGGTCGCTCCTTCTCAGACTCTCACAAACAGAGAGTATCATATGCTCAGAGATTCGGCGCTAAAGATCATCAGAGCCCTGAAGGTAGAAGGCGGTTGCAACGTTCAGTACGCTCTGGATCCGGAGAGCTTCCGTTACTATGTGATCGAGGTTAATCCGAGAGTGTCCAGATCATCCGCACTCGCATCCAAGGCGAGCGGATATCCGATCGCGAGAGTATCGGCAAAGATCGCAGTCGGCATGCGACTCGATGAGATACAGCTTGCAAATACACCTGCATGTTTCGAGCCGTCACTTGACTACGTAGTTACAAAAATGCCCCGATTCCCGTTTGATAAGTTTACCACTGCGTCAAATACTCTGTCGACTCAGATGAAGGCGACGGGCGAGGTCATGAGCGTCGGACGTACCATGGAGGAGAGTCTGCTCAAAGCTATACGCTCATTAGAGGATGGCAAAAACCACATCCATCTGGAGAAGTTTGATTCAAAGAATATGACGGTTGATGAGCTTTTGGATTATATCAAAGAGGGTACCGATGACAGACTTTATGCTATCGCACAGCTCATGTGGACAGGTGTCGATCCTTCCGTTATAAATCAGAGAACAATGATCGATATGTTCTTCTTAGACAAGATAAAAAATATAGTTATGTTTGAGAAGGAACTCGAGGGAGCACATCTGACAAATAACCTGGTAAAAAGAGCAAAGAAGATGGGGTTCTCAGATTCGTACATTGCCGAGCTTACGGGCAAAACTGAGGATGATATCTGGAAATACAGAAGAGAAAATAACATCTATCCCGTGTATAAAATGATCGATACATGCGCGAGTGAGTTTGAGAGTTATGTTCCTTATTTTTACTCTACTTATGAGGAAGAAAATGAGAGTATAGTAAGTGAAAAAGAAAAGATAATCGTACTCGGCAGCGGACCGATAAGGATAGGCCAGGGAGTCGAGTTTGATTACTCTACTGTACATGCCATCCGTGCTATCAGAGAGCTCGGGTATGAGGCTATAGTTATTAACAATAACCCGGAGACGGTATCAACAGATTATACTACTGCGGATAAGCTTTATTTCGAGCCACTGACCATCGAGGATATCATGAATATCATCGATCTCGAAAAGCCAAAAGGAGTTATAGTAACACTCGGTGGGCAGACGGCGGTGAACCTTGCAGAGCCTCTTACGAGACGTGGTGTTACGATCATAGGAACAGACAGTGAGGCCATCGATAAGGCAGAAGACAGAGACTCATTTGAGTCTGTTATAAGAGAGCTTGAGATACCGCATCCTACGGGTGAGGCGGTAACAAGTATCGAGGATGGTGTTGAGGCAGCAAAGAGGATCGGTTATCCCGTACTCGTACGTCCGAGCTTCGTACTCGGAGGACGTGCGATGGAGATCGTGGCGAACGAAGAGATGCTCAGAACTTATCTGAAAAACGCCGTTGAAGTAGATGTAGATAAGCCTGTTTTGGTAGACCGTTATATCGTCGGAAAAGAAGTCGAGGTCGATGCGATATGTGATGGAGAGGATGTATTTATCCCGGGTATCATGGAGCTTGTTGAGAGGACGGGAGTTCACTCGGGAGACTCGACAAGTGTATATCCGCCGTTCTCGATCTCCGAGAAGGTAAAAGAAACGATCCGCGAGTATACTACGAGGATCGGAAAGGGCATCGGTATAGTTGGTCTTTTCAATATCCAGTATATAGTTGACGGAGAAGAGGTTTACATCATAGAGGTCAACCCGAGGGCGAGCCGAAGCGTGCCATTTTTATCAAAGAGTACGGGCTTCTCATTAGTTGGTATCGCTACCAAGGCAATGCTCGGTGTATCGATAAGAGATCAGGGTATAGAAAGCATGTATCCGGCGGAAAAAGAATATCACTTCGTAAAGGCGCCTGCATTCTCGTTTGAGAAGCTCGCCGGGATGGACGCATATCTCTCACCCGAGATGAAGTCGACGGGTGAGGCGATCGGATATGACGCACAGTTAAACAGGGCGTTTTATAAAGCGCTTCAGGCGTCCGGAATAAAGATGAAGGAGTACGGAACAGTCGTTGTCACGCTCGCCGATGAGGATAAGGAAGAGGCGCTGCCTCTGGTAGAGAGGTTCTACCAACTCGGCTTCAACATAGAGGCGACACCGGGAACCGCGACATTTTTGAAAAATCATGGTATCAGGACACGCATGCGCGGAAAGCTCTCCGAGGGAAGCGACGAGATACTGAAGTCGATCCGCGCAGGTTATGTCAGCTACATCCTGAATACCAGGGCGATACTTTCGGGCGTGCATTATGAGGACGGTGTCGCGATCAGAAAGTGTGCAGTCGCAAACGGAGTGACGATGTTCACGTCGCTTGATACGGTGAAGATACTGCTGGATGTACTGGAGGAGATATCACCGCGCATCAGAGCGTTGGAGTAAGTAGAAAGGAAGGAAACTATGACCTATACTAAAGAAGAGATAATGCAATACATGGAGGAGGAAGACGTTAAGTTTATACGTCTTATGTTCCGTGATGCATTCGGCGTGCAGAAAAATATCTCGATAATGCCGACCGAGTTAAAAAAAGCATTCGAGGGCGGCATAGGTATCAATGCGAGGAGGATACCCGGTTTTGAAAAAAGTGAGACCGCGGAGCTCTATCTGGTACCTGATCCCGAGACCATCACCGTGCTTCCGTGGAGACCTGAGAGCGGAAGGGTAGTAAGGATGTACTGCGACGTGTGCGGTCCTGACCGCACCCCTCAGAAAAATGACACTCGCGTGATGCTTAAAAATGCGATCGAGCATGCTAAAAAAGAAGGCATCGAGTTTAAGTTCGGATCGAAGTCTGAGTTCTATCTTTTCAAACTTGATGACGAGGGAAACCGCACGGAGATCCCTTATGATGACGCGGGATATATGGATATCGCACCTCTCGATATGGGTGAAAATATCCGTCGTGAGATATGTCTTACGATCGAGAAGATGGGGCTTCGTCCGGAGCGCTCACACCATGAGCAGGGACCGGGTCAGAATGAGATAGATTTCCATCACGGCGAGCCGCTGACGGCAGCGGATCAGATGTCTACTTTTATGATGGCGGTGCAGACCATCGCCGGGAGGAACGGATTGTATGCTGACTTCTCACCGGTGCCTATAAAGGATATGCCGGGTAACGGTTATCATATAAACATGTACGCTTCGGACTCAGAGGGTAATGATGTATGTCGATATGCGGCAGCGGGAATACTTGATAAGATCAGAGAGATAACTCTGTTTTTAAATCCGAGTGAAAACTCCTATCGCAGGTTCGGGACCAACACTGCTCCGGATCGCATAAACTGGACGGCAGAGGGTGAGACCTCGCTTATGCATGTATCGGAAAAACTCGGAGGGATAAGAGCCGAGCTTCGTTCGCCGGATGCACTTTCTAATCCTTATCTGGCTTACTCGATACTTATCGAGGCGGGCCTGTATGGAATTAAAAATAAGCTTGAACTGCCGACAGAAACCGGTGATGAAAACCTCCTTCCGCAGTCACTCAAGGAAGCCAGAGAGATCGCCGCAAAAAGTGAGTTTATAAAGGGGATTGTTCCTGAAGATATTTTTGATGAATATATGGGTTGATAGTATATGGCTGATGGAAGCGTAAGACAACACGATATACTGATCGTCTCGTCAAACGAGAAGTTCAGTGACAGTGTGACGCGGGCTCTCTCGGATGGGAGATACCGCGATGTTGACGTGCGCAAAAGTGCTTCCTCAGCCCGCAGAGAACTCCTCGAAAAAAGCTATGATGTAGCTATGATAAACATGCCCCTTTCGGATGAGCCGGGAGTGGATCTTGCGATAGATATAGCATCGACTTATCCCACCGGAGTGATGATAATAGCTTCCCCGGAGATCAGTGAAGACGTCGCGGAAAAGGTGACAGACGACGGAATAATAGTGATCGCCAAGCCCGCCTCCGCACGCATCGTAAAGCGTGCTGTCAGGGTTTTGTGTGCACTCCTCGATAAGCTGAAAAAATCCGAAAAAAAAGTCCTCACTCTGGAGGAAAAGATGGAGGAGATCCGCATCGTTAATCGTGCAAAATGGAAGCTTATAGATGAGAAGAAAATGGGCGAAGATGAAGCCCATCGCTACATCGGAAAGCTGGCGATGGATAAGTGCATATCAAAAGGTGATGCCGCAAAGGAAATATTAGGAGGGAAAGTCAATATTCCTTGACAAAACCGCCCATTTGTGGTATATTTCCTTACATATTTATATGGTGTCACGGATGCCAGGAAAATATTGAAGGGAAAATGATTGGAGGACAGTAAAATGAGTGAAATACCTTACAAAATCTATCTCGAAGAAAACGAGATGCCAAAAGAGTGGTACAACGTACGTGCCGACATGAAGAATAAACCGGCACCGCTTCTTAATCCGGGAACAGGTCAGCCGCTTAATGCCGAAGAGCTCGGAGCAGTGTTCTGTGATGAGCTTGTGGCTCAGGAGCTTGATAATGACACAGCTTTTATCGAGATCCCGCAGGAGATCAGAGATTTTTACAAGATGTATCGTCCGTCACCTTTGGTTCGTGCGTACTGCCTTGAGAAAAAGCTCGATACTCCGGCAAAGATCTACTACAAGTTCGAAGGTAATAATACGAGCGGTTCACATAAGCTTAACTCAGCTATAGCTCAGGCATATTACGCAAAGAAGCAGGGACTTAAGGGTGTGACCACAGAGACCGGAGCAGGTCAGTGGGGTACGGCGCTTTCGATGGCATGTGCTTATCTTGATCTCGATTGTAAGGTTTACATGGTTAAGGTTTCATACGAGCAGAAGCCTTTCAGAAGAGAGGTTATGCGTACATACGGTGCGACGGTAACACCGTCACCTTCAGAGACGACAGAGGTTGGTAAAAAGATCCTCGCTGAGCACCCTGGAACGACAGGAAGTCTCGGATGTGCTATCTCGGAGGCTGTCGAGGTGGCAGGAAGAGATCCGGGATACAGATATGTTCTCGGTAGTGTACTTAACCAGGTGCTTTTGCATCAGTCAGTCATCGGTCTGGAGACCAAGGCTGCCTTAGATAAATACGGAATCAAACCGGACATCATCATCGGGTGCGCAGGAGGCGGATCAAACCTCGGCGGACTCATCTCCCCGTTCATGGGAGAGAAGCTTCGCGGAGAGGCTGACTATCGTATCATCGCAGTAGAGCCGGCATCATGTCCGAGCTTCACGCGCGGAACATATGCATATGACTTCTGCGATACCGGTATGATCTGTCCGCTTGCAAAAATGTACACACTCGGCAGCAGCTTCATCCCGAGTGCGAACCACGCAGGAGGCCTTCGCTTCCACGGCATGAGTCCGACACTGTCACAGCTTTATCATGACGGATACATGGAGGCTGTCAGCGTTGAGCAGACATCCGTATTCGAGGCTGCTGAGCAGTTCGCAAGAGTCGAGGGAATCCTTCCTGCACCGGAGAGTTCACATGCTATCCGAGCTGCTATCGACGAGGCGCTGAAGTGCAAGGAGACCGGTGAGGAGAAGACCATAGTATTTGGTCTGACCGGAACAGGTTACTTCGATATGGTTGCTTATGAGAAGTATAATAATGGTGAGATGAGTGATACCATTCCGACCGATGAAGATATCGCAGCAAGTATTGCGAAACTTCCAAAGGTCTGATATAATTAATGTTATAACCCTGGGGAGGCGGAGTGATTCGCCTCCTTCGGTGCATTTTTACAATAGTGATTAAGGAGACTGAGAGTAATGGAAATCACGGGTGCGCAGCTTTTTGTTAAGGCATTGCAAAAGGAAAACGTTGATACTTTGTTTGCTTATCCGGGAGGACAGGCGATCGATCTTTTTGACGCGCTCTACGGGGTGGAGGACATCAATATGATCCTGCCTCGTCACGAGCAGGGACTGGTCCATGCCGCTGACGGATACGCGAGAGCGACGGGAAAGGTAGGCGTGTGTCTGGTCACGAGTGGACCGGGTGCGACGAACCTCGTCACCGGTATAGCTACGGCGAACTTTGACAGTGTGCCGCTGGTCTGCTTTACAGGTCAGGTGCCGTTACATCTGATCGGAAACGATGCATTCCAGGAGGCTGATATCGTCGGTATCACGAGAAATATCAGCAAGTGGTCGACGACGGTAAGACGCCGCGAGGATCTGGCTGCGACCATCAAAAAAGCGTTTTATATCGCCCGCTCGGGAAAACCGGGAGTAGTGTTGGTAGACCTTCCGAAAAATATCCAGCTCGAGCTCGGCTCTGATGAGTATCCGGAAGAGGATATAGAGATCCGCAGTTATAAACCGAATACCGAGGTACATATCGGTCAGGTAAAACGTGCGGTACGCGTATTGAAAAAAGCAGAGAAACCTCTGTTTTTACTCGGAGGCGGTGTTAATGTTGCCAGAGCAAATGAAGAGATGACTGCGCTTGCCGAGAAGCTTCATATCCCCGTGATCACAACGATCATGGGTAAGGGAGCTATACCTACGGATCATCCGCTTTTCATCGGTAACCTCGGCATACACGGAAGTGTTGCTGCAAACAGAGCGGTTTGCGAGTGTGATGTACTGATAAGTATCGGTTCGAGATTTAATGACCGAATAACAGGAAAAATAGATGAGTTTGCAAAGAATGCAAAGATAATACATTTTGATATAGATACCGCTTCTATTTCGAGAAATATAAAGGTAGATATTCCGATAGTAGGTGATGCCGGAAATGCCATCGCTGCACTTGATGAATACGTACCGCCGCTCGATACAAAGAAGTGGGTTGAAAAGGTTACGGCATGGAAAGAAGAGCACCCTATAGATGAGACTAAAAAGGATCTCCCGGGTGTCACTCCGTACAAAATAATAACGGAAATAAATAAGCAATTTGATAAGGCAGTTATCACTACTGATGTAGGTCAGAACCAGATGTGGACGACTCAGTTTATCGAGATAACAAAGGATAAAAGACTGTGTACATCAGGCGGTCTGGGAACGATGGGTTACGGCTTCCCGGCAGCTATCGGAGCTAAGTTAGGATGCCCTGATAAAGCGGTTATTGCCATAAATGGTGACGGCGGTATGCAGATGAATATCCAGGAACTCGCAACCGCAGTCGTGTATGAATTACCCGTTATTATTTGCGTATTTAATAACGGATATCTCGGAAATGTACGTCAGTGGCAGGAACTTTTTTACGGGCATAAGTATTCGTCAACATGCCTGAAAAGAAGAAAGAGCTGTCCGCTCATTTGCGATCATCCGAGAGAGGATTGTCCGAAGTACACACCTGATTTTGTAAAGCTTGCCGAGAGTTACGGTGCAAAAGGGATCAGAGTGGAAAAGGAAGAGGATATCGCCAAGGCATTTAAAAAGGCTGCAAAGGAGACCAAGGTTCCTACACTGATTGAGTTTATCATTGATCGCGAGGAAAATGTAATGCCTATGGTACCGCCGGGCAAACCGCTTGATGATGTTATAATGGGTGATTGATAAAGGAGATATGGCATGGAAGAATCAACATTAAAAAAACGATGCATAAGTCTTTTCGTAGAGAATGAGATCGGTGTACTCGCATATATATCAGGACTGTTTTCGGGCAAGGGATATAACCTCGATTCACTTACGGTTGGAACGACTCTTGATCCGACTATCTCCCGAATGACCATCACTCTTACCAGTGATGATATGACCTTCGAGCAGATCAAAAAGCAGTTAAACAGAAGTGTCCCGGTGATCAGGGTGGTTGATTTCGCCGGTGCGGATATTTTTACAAAAGAGCTGATGTATGTAAAGGTCATGGGCTGTACGGATGAGGAAATGAAAAAGATCGCAAAGATTGCCGATAAATACGGTGCGACCATAATCGACTGCGTATCTGATTCGATGCTCATGGAGTGCGTCGAGATGGAAAAAGACAACGATGCTCTGCTTGAAAAGCTGAAGAAATATTTCAACGGTCGTATGGAGATCGTTCGAGGCGGAAGCGTAGCGATCGAAGCATTACAGGCAAACAAGGAAACCTGAAGGAGACTTTAGATATATGACCAGAAAAGAGATTAACGAGATCAAGGCTCTGTATGATACCGTGCAGGAATGTGGCATCACGAAGCTGGCCGGATGCTATGTTGACGGGGAGAAGAAAAAACTAAAAACATTTAATGACAATTTTTATAATTTCCCCGAAGAGGAAATGTATAAGTATCTCGAGATCTTCAGAAGGACACTGTCGGGAACTCCCGGGAAGAATCTCGTGGATATGGAGTTTACGGATCAGGGCGCGGATGCCTTGGATCACGGGAAGGGACTTCTAAACAGTCTCAAAAAGTCCGAGCTTAATGACGATGCGGTCCTGGATCTGTTTTATGACAAGGTTATTGAGACATACAACTATGTGGGTAATTTTTTGATACTTGTTATATATCAGAGCTATGATGTGCCGGGTTACACATCGGATGGTCTGGAGATGGAAGATGCTTCGGAGGAGATCTATCGATACATACTTTGCAGCGTATGTCCGATGAAGTTGACGAAGCCGGGGCTCGGGTTTGACGATGAGCTTGGCGGGATCCATCTTTTGAGACGTGCTTTTGCCGTTGATCTGCCGGATATAGGTTTTTTGTTTCCGGCGTTTAATGACAGGAGTTCGGATGATGGGACGGTTCTTTTTTCCAGTAAAAAGACCGATGTCCTTCAGGATATTTTTTTGGAAAAGCTTTTGGGTGTTTCAGCGACGCTTCCGGCCAAACAACAAAAGGAAGGTTTCACCGAGTTCGTTTCCGATGTGCTGGGCGATGAGGCGGAGCTTGAGACTGTCTTTGCGATCCAGGATAATCTGAGAGACAGCATACAGACCAAGAAGCTTGAATCTGAGGGCGAGCCCGTTTATTTTGACAAGGACTCCATGCGTGATGTTTTTGAGCGAAGCGGTGTTTCGGGTGAGGGCCTGGAACGTTTCGAAAAGAAATTTGATGAGCAGTTTGATATCATGCGCGATGACTATGTGCCCGGCGTAAAGGTGGAGGAGAAGCTTTTTGCCGATAATGTTGCACCGACAAGGAGTCTTGAAGTGCGAAATCAAAACATGGTTCTTCGTGTGAACAGCAAGCATACAGACATTATTGATACCAGGATAATCGATGGCAGGAAGTGTCTTGTTATCGAGGTCACGGATGATCTGACCGTAAATGGGATTCCGGTGGAAAGGTGAACATAACAGTTAAGTAAAATTGAGGATCAGTGGTTGATCGAGGTGTAGCAGATGACCCGATTTTATGAGCGAGCCGCCCTCATTCTTCTGTGTCTGGCAGGGCTGGTGATGCAGGATAGTTACATAGAGCCTGTAGCGGTGGCTATAGGCATACTTATCGTATCACTTTTGGTTCAGTTCATGACGGGAAAGTGGATAGCTGCAGCGCTGATAATAGTAGCGAGCGCTCTGTGCGGCTGGGTTCCTCTGCTTTTCTGCGGTCTGCCTCTTTTTTCTTATGAAGCACTGTGGGAGAAAAAATGGTATCTGATATTACCCGCTCTTCTTGTGTTCAGGGAGAGCGGGGCTTTACGTCCATCCCAGTATATAATTGCGATCGCAGGCGCGGGTGTCTCGTTGCTGCTTTATCTTCTGGTGTCCGGAAACGAGAAAGCCACGGAAAAATACCATGTACTTCGAGATGAACTTGCGGAAAAAAATCTGATGCTCGAGAGTCAGAATGCCAGATTAAAAGAGGCGCAGAATAACGAAGTTCATTTGGCGACCATGAGGGAAAGAAACCGTATCGCCAGAGAGATACATGACAATGTCGGTCATATGCTGACCAGGTCGTTGCTTCAGTCAGGTGCGCTTATGATAGCGAACAAAGATGAAAACCTGAAGGAACCGCTGGAGGGTCTGAATCGGACGCTGGATCAGGCCATGACGAGTATACGTGAAAGTGTGCATGACCTGCATGATGAGTCGATCGACCTGCAGGCAGCTATCGGGGATAATCTAAAGACGGTTGAGAATCGTTTTGCAACAACTCTTAACTACGATGTAAAGACGGGGCCTCCGACATCGGTCAAGCTCTGCTTTGCGGGGATTGTCAAGGAAGCGATCTCAAATGCGGTAAAGCATTCGAATGGTGATAAGATAGAAGTGACGGTCGGAGAAAAGCCGGGGGTATATGAACTGATAATATCTGATAACGGTCAGGCCGGGGAGATAAAGCAGACAGGGATTGGTTTGTCAAATATGCGGGACAGAGTCGGACAGCTGCATGGGCATATCGAGTTCGCCACGGAGGATGGGTTTATCATCAGAGCGAATATACCTAAGTGAGACGGTGGTTAGATAGGCGCTCGCGCGGTCGGAGTATATATTCCTCGCTCGTCCTTATGAAGGACTCCTCGGAATATATCTCCTGCCGCGAGCGCGAAAAATAAATGCCGGAATGCGGATATGTATTTCATGGAATATATGTTTGTGATAGAAAACGAAAAGTGAAAGGAAATAGATCCATGAGAGTAGTCGTGATAGATGATGATAAACTGGTGGCGCTGTCGCTTAAGACGATACTTGAGAGTACGCCTGATATTGAGGTCGTGGCGATGGGAAGTTCGGGTGATGAGGCGATCGGTCTTTACAAGGAGCATATGCCCGATGTCATGCTGATGGATATCAGGATGGAGGGTATGACGGGACTTGAAGCGGGGGAGATCATACTAAAGGATTCACCCGAGGCCAAGCTTTTATATTTGACTACTTTTTCTGATGATGAGTATATAATAAAGGCACTTGGTATGGGCGCAAAAGGATATATACTTAAGCAGGATTATGAGGGAATAGCGCCTGCATTAACGGCAGTTATGAACGGTCAGTCTGTCTTTGGAGACAGTGTTCGTGACAAGCTTCCAACCCTGATGAAGGGAAAAGAAGAGTTTGATTTTGATGCTTATGATATAAGTGAAAAAGAAAAAGAGATCCTCGAGGCCGTAGCCTCGGGGATGAATAATAAAGAGATCGCAGAAAAGCTATTCTTAAGTGAAGGTACGGTCAGAAACTATATCAGTTCGCTCTTAGACAAACTCGAGCTGCGTGACAGGACGCAGCTCGCAGTGTTCTATTATACTGAGGTGAAACGTTAGTCATCATACCATGCTGTTCAGTTTATCAACTATAGTTTTCACAATAAAGCTCGAATACTCTTTTGTTTGACTGTATAACATATTAGTCACATCTTCAAACATGTATACTTCAAGGATGGGAGCGAGCTCATCTTCCGTGAAGTTTACGAGGCTTTCTTCATCAAAGTCGTTGAGCAAAAGTTCAAACAGTCTATCAGTATACTCGTCGGAATCAATATATTCCGTGATCGGATTAAGGATGTATTCATTAATAAGTCCCAGGGTATCTTTGTAGAATACATTCCTCATACCATCGTTATTGTCGAAGGAAGCAAATGCCTCATCAGACATGTTTTGGATGATAAAGCCGAATATCTTTTTGCATGCATCTTTGATAAGTGTATCGTAGTTATCCTCGGTTTCTTCTTCGATACCCAGTTCCTCATTTAGTGTATCATTTAATTCTCTGATCTTAGTTTCTCTTTCGAGAGCTTTTTTTCCGTTTTCAATATCTTCATCAGTCTGATCGATGGGGATGCTTTCGTCATCAGGATTATCTGATTTCTCAAGAAGGCTTACCCAGTCGAGATCTTTGGAAGAGATATTGTATTTCTGTTTGTAATATTTATCTGTCTTGTGATCGTTTTTAAGCCTGCTTTCTCCGATCAGGAAGTAGTCATAAACTACATTGTCGGAGGGATCATCCCAGGTTGCATCAAGATAATACCATTTCTTATTTATCTTAACGATATTCCACGCATGAGGACCACCCGCATCACCATCAACATAGTGACAGGGAACTCCGGCATCGGTTAAAAGCTTGTACATTATGAGTGCATACCCCTGGCAGACAGTACTGTGTTTCGAAGCAGTCAGACCGCCGTAGGCGGAGTGATCCTGAAGGCTGTCATCATATGTTACAAGATCGACTACGTAGTCGTGGATGGCCTTTACTTTAGCAACATCCGAGAGTTTTGAAACGCCGAGTTTCTTTAGAACACTCTTCGATGATTTGTTTACTTTTTTGACCTGAGCGGCGCTCTCGGTGTATACCATTTTCCAGTTTGAGATCAGATTTCCTTTGGAGTTTATGTATCCGCTCCATCCCAGACTCAGTATTCCGCCTTTCACAAAATCAGCATCATCACTTGTTTTCTTGTCATCCAGTTCTCCTATTGCGTTGAATACTGCATCGATGTCGATGTTGCTTCGGTTGGTCGCTATGGTGAAGGTTTTTTTCCTTTTCATAAGGTACTTCTTCATCTTTTTTGCAATAGCCTTCGGGGAGTCGAGCTTTGCCCCTTTGTACATGGAGGCCCATTGCTTATCACTTATCCGTTTTATCACGGGTTTTTGGTACTCGATCATTGTGCCCTTGATCGTTGCGGCTTCTGATCCGGTCTCGCAGAGCAAAAATGAGCCGACTAAGGCAGCTGCGACCAGAAATGCTTTCATAACATTTTTCATTACGAATATCTCCTCTCTGTTGTTAGTGAACAGATGCGTTGAATTATCTGTATAATCCATTTTACAGGAATATGTGTGGTTTGTAAAGAGAAATCTGTAGCACCCGCCCTTGACTAACCCGTTAAAATTTGTTATAATTTTTACCTATTCATCATTTTTATAAGAAAGAAGGAAAAGACAAATGAAAAGATTGATCACTCTTGTACTTGCGTTGGTTATGTGTATGTCACTTGCTGCATGCGGCAGCTCAGACAGCGACACGGCAAAGATCAAGGAAAAAGGAAAGCTTGTTGTGGGAATGACAGAGTTTGAACCCATGGATTACAAGGATGATGCAGGGAACTGGATCGGATTTGATGCAGATATGGCTTCAAAGTTTGCTGAGAAGCTCGGTGTGAGTGTCGAGTTCTCGGAGATCGATTGGGATAACAAAGCTCTTGAGCTTGATTCGGGAAGCATTGACTGTGTATGGAACGGTATGACTCTTACCGATGAGGTTAAGAGTGCCATGGACTGCTCAAATGAGTATTTCAACAATTCTCAGGTGGTAGTAGTTCCTGCTGATAAAGCTGATCAGTATAAGGATGAAGCATCCATCAAGGATCTCAAGTTCGCAGTTGAGGCAGGTAGTGCAGGTGAGTCTGAGGCGAACTCTCACGGCCTTCAGGTGACATCCGTGAAGGATCAGGCGTCCGCTCTTATGGAGGTTGCATCCGGTACATCAGATGGCGCCATCATTGACTATCTTATGGCTGCTGCCATGATCGGACCCGGAACAAGCTATGAGAACCTTACTTACACCGTAAGACTTAACGATGAGAAATACGGAGTAGGCTTCCGCAAAGGATCTGACCTTGTTGCTGAGTTGAACCAGTTCTTCAAGGACTGCTACTCTGACGGATCGATGAAGGAGATCGCAGACAAGTACAAGATCGGAGATTCTTTGATCGAGCAGAAATAAAACAGTCATATGACGTATATAAAGCCATCTCAAATGATGGTTTACTGCCGGGCCGTCGGTCCGGCTCGGAGGAATTATGGATAGTTTTTTTGACCAGTTGCCGGTCGTACTGAACTCACTGAATATCGGCTTTTTGCAGACGCTTAAGCTGTTTATGGTAACGCTTATCGGTGCGATCCCGCTCGGTCTTTTGATATCACTCGGTACGCGTTCAAGGATCGCTCCGTTAAGAGGCGTACTAAAGATAATCATATGGGTTGTTCGCGGTACTCCGCTTATGATCCAGCTTTTGATAATATACTATTTCCCGGGTCTGGTTCTACATAATCCGGTCTGGGGAGGTGACGAGATCGGAAGATTCCTGGCATCTTCGGTTGCCTTTATTATCAATTATGCCTGCTACTTTTCGGAGATATTCAGAGGCGGTATGGAGGGTATCCCGGTCGGACAGGAGGAAGCAGGACTTGTCCTCGGTATGAGCAAAAGACAGATCTTCTTTAAGGTAAAGCTTTTGCAGATGGTAAAGCGTATCCTCCCGCCGATGTCAAACGAGATACTGACACTCGTTAAGGATACTTCTTTAGCTCGTATCATCGCGCTGCAGGAGGTCATCTGGGCCGGGCAGGCGTTCATGAAGGGATCGCAGGGAATATCAGGTGCGATCTGGCCGTTGTTTTTCTCGGCGCTTTACTATCTGATTTTCAACGGTTTATTAACCGTACTCCTAGGTAAAGCCGAAAAGAAGCTCGGATATTTCAGATAGTTTATAAGCCCGGACCGATCGCGTCCGGCGCGGCAGAAAGGTAATCTATGAGTTTATTAGAGGTTGAAAACTTAGCTAAGACCTTCGATAAAACAGAGGTTTTAAATGATATCAATTTTCGGCTGGAAAAAAGCGAGGTCTTATCGATCATCGGTTCTTCCGGAAGCGGAAAAACGACACTTTTGCGGTGCTTAAACTATTTGGAGACTCCCGATCACGGAATTATAAAAGTCGCCGGAAATACTGTTTTTGATGCGAAGGATGAAAGTTATAAAAAAGAATCCGTGATGAGAATAAACAGGCTTCATTTCGGACTTGTTTTTCAGTCGTTTAATCTCTTTCCGCAGTACAGTGCTCTCGGAAACGTGATGCTTGCAAGAAAGCTTCAGGTTCAGGATGAGCCGGATTATAAAGAAAGAAAAAAAGAGTATCTGGAGGAGATACAAAAGGAAGCAGAGGAGCTCCTCGATCAGATGGGGCTTTCCGATCGTATGGAAAACTACCCCCATCAGCTTTCGGGAGGTCAGTGTCAGAGAGTGGCTATAGCCAGAGCGCTCGCCCTAAAACCCGATATACTCTGCTTCGATGAGCCGACATCGGCGCTTGATCCGGAGCTTACGGGTGAGGTCTTGAGAGTCATCAGAGAACTCGCGGATCAGAAGATGACAATGATAATAGTGACTCATGAGATGAGCTTTGCGCGTGATGTTTCGGATCATGTGATCTTCATGGACAACGGCCTTGTTCTCGAAGAGGGAACTCCCGACGAAGTGTTCAACCATCCTAAACAGGAGAGGACGAAACAGTTTTTGGGAAGTATCGAGTAACATTGGAAAGAAGGGGATGTTATGTTCGAACAGATAGGTAATGTTTATGCTATAGTTCTGAACCTGATCGGGTTGGTCATATGTCTGTTCAGATATATCGACAAGCCCAGGCGTTCATGGATATATGTGACTGCATTTCTGCTCGCATGTCTTCTCAGTGATTATTATTGGGGTGCATATTCTCTTCTTATGGGTGATGACCCGAACGTTGAATCATTCATCGCGTTTATCGGTGATAATCTCAGTGTTATTCCGCTAATATTATTATTACTTCATATCAGGAGTGACGGAGAAAAGAGATTCTTTTCTCCGCTCAGTCTTTTGCCTGTTCCACTGGCTGCATATCAGTTTACTATCTATATACAGTTTGGTGGTATTTTTAATAATATCTGGCAATGTTTGTTCAGTACGGTCGTTATCGTGCTGAGTTTAAACAGTATTATCTACTATTTTAAAAACAGAAAGAACGGAGCGAAAATCCCGTATGTCGCTCATATATTGTTTGTCTATATATGTTTTGAATATGCGATGTGGACGAGCAGCTGTTATGATTGGCCGAACGAGTGGCTCGACCCGTACAATTATTGTAATCTGATCGTGTTCTCGACCCTGATAACACTTCCGTGGGCTGTGATAAAAATGCACGGAGACAAGATCATAGGCAGCAGGTCCCGAACATCTACCAGACGTATGGGCAGGCTGTTTAAACCGCTCTATCTGATCATAGCGATAGGCATATGTCTTGGCGGATACTTCATGGGTATGAATATACGTAACACCCTTGATTCTGCCGTAGACAGGTCTGCCGGGACAGAAGTAAACGTTTATTCCATAATCCACAACGAACTGTTTATATTCTCGTTTATTCTAGTTGCGTTCTCCATTGCGATCATTTTTATAGTATATTTCGGGGACAAGACTCTTGAAAATGCAAAGCTGCGTGAGGAAAAAACCATAGCTGAAAACTCCAATGCGGCAAAAAGTGATTTTTTGGCAAGTATGTCACATGAGATACGTACACCCATAAATGCTGTTCTCGGTATGAATGAGATGATCCTCCGTGACAGCCTGCGTTCCAGAGACAGAGTGCCGCAGGATAAGGATGAGCTTAGGAGTATTTTTGTTGATATAGCGAACTATTCCGGAAACATAGAGAGTGCCGGCAAAAACCTTCTCTCCATAATCAATGATATCCTTGATTTCTCAAAGATCGAGGCCGGAAAGATGGAGATAGTTGACGGGGATTACAAGTTGAGCT
Source organism: uncultured Lachnospiraceae bacterium (assembly GCA_947169235.1). GTDB lineage: Bacteria > Bacillota > Clostridia > Lachnospirales > Lachnospiraceae > Eubacterium_F. The sequence goes on from CAMVOY010000001.1 coordinate 80,385, forward strand.
CCGTTCTTAATGATGTTAGTAATATGATCTACTTCAGAGCGAAGGCAAAAGGTCTGAAGTTTATCGTGGATGTGGACAAGGAGCTTCCGGACGGACTTCACGGAGATGAGGTGCATGTTCGACAGGCAGTGGTAAACATACTCAACAATGCGGTCAAATACACCGAAGACGGTTTTGTAAAGCTTACCGTGCGCGGGAAAAAAGAGCTTGATTCACTTAACGGATACTGGATCAGCCTTGTATTTGAGGTGGCAGATACCGGTATCGGAATCCGCGAGGAGGATACAAAGAAACTTTTTGAAAGGTTTGAGCGTGTCGATCTCGAACAGAACAAGACTGTAGAGGGAACCGGACTCGGACTCGCCATCACGAGAAATCTTCTTGAGATGATGGGTGGCGAGGTTTCAGTAAAGAGTAAGTATGGGTCTGGCTCTACATTTACCATAAAGATCCCACAAAAGATCATTTCAGGTGAGCCTGTGGGTGACTTCAAAGAGAAGTTCGAAAAAGGAATGGAGAAGACCAGGGCCTATGAGAATGGTTTCGAAGCTCCGGATGCAAGGATCCTGGTGGTCGATGATACGAGATTGAATCTTGCAGTGGTCAAGGGGCTTTTGAAAACAACAAAGCTTCAGATAGATACGGCGGAGCGTGGTGCAGAGTCTGTACAGATGGCAAAGGATACACCGTATGATATCATTTTTATGGATCAGCGAATGCCTGAGATGGACGGATCAAAAGCGCTTTCTCTGATCCGTGAGCAGGGAGGAGTAAACAGTGATACTCCGATAATATGTCTCACTGCGGATGCCGTAGTCGGAGCCAGAGAGCGTTATATCTCAGAGGGCTTTTCAGATTATCTGACCAAGCCGATTGACAGAAATGCACTTGAAAAAATGATCCTGGAATTCATCCCTGATGAAAAGATTCACAGAATGCAGTAAGAGGTGTCAGGGAGTTTTTCAAATAAAAAGAAAGAGAGGAGACAGAAACTATGGGTAAAGTGTTAAAAAGGATGCTGGCTACAGTATTGCTATTGGGGCTTGTCATAACGAGTCCGTCAGTGGCAAGGGCGGCCACGGAGACGGCCTCATCAATGGATGAGCTTGCAAAGATCGTGAGAGATCATGCCGTAAAAAGGGATTCAAAGTTCGATGTAAAGTACAAAGGAAATGAAAGCGATCTGGATGATCTGCTTGAGCCGGACAGCAACTTTTTCTATGTCATGCTTTCCATGCTTGATGATGCTTCTACTTCGGATGATGCAGATTATATCGTCGGAAATCTTAACTGGTGGTCATCTGACCGGGATAATCTGTTTGTCATAGGAAATACCGTGCAGTTCAATCTGAAGTATTTCGAGACTCTGGAGCAGACCAGGTATGTAAATGAGCATGTGAAAAAGATTCTTTCAGAACTGGGTGTGAGCAGCATGAGTAATTATGATAAAGTCGTTGCGATCCATGATTATGTCTGTGATCTGATCACATATTCAGCTACGGATAAGGATTATGAATCAGTGCCCTATGGTGCTATCAAATATCGTAAAGCATTGTGCAATGCATATTCCCTTTGCATGTACAAACTTTTGGTAGAGGCAGGAGTACCATGTAAGTTTATCGGCGGTAAGGCAGGGACCGGACGTGATGCGGATGGTCATGCATGGAATATCGTTGCGCTCGGCGATAAGTGGTATAATCTGGATGCGACCTGGGATGATAATGATGACGAAGACAGCTGGCATTACTCTTACTTCCTGAAGGGAAGCTCGGATTTTGATGAGGAGGATCCTTCACAGCCGCACGAGATGGATGCTCCTTATGCGAAGGGTGCTTTTGCAAAGGCATTCCCTATCGCAAAGACCAAGTTTGTAAAGGGTATGAATGATGAGAATGTTACCGTAAAGATCGGCGACGGTTCATCGCAGACCGTGGAGCCGACAGAGCCTACTGATCCCGATGATCCGATAATAGAGCCTGATGATACGGAAACGTACACTTTTAAAGATATCGTTTACAGCAAGGATCCTTCAAACGGGAAGTTCTCGATAAAGAAGGGTAAAACTGATTATCTGATGCTCTATATCTCAGAAGATGCCGGCAGCCTTATTGAAAAAGTTTCATCCAAAGTGACTTCCGGAAAGAAGAATCTGAAGGTTAATTACTGTACCTTTGAAGAGGATAGTTATGGCGGATTAGTTATGCTCAAGTATAAGGGAAAGAAAAAAGGCAAGGCGAATATAAAGATCACTATTAAGCTTACAAACGGACAGAGCGTAAGCTGTACATTTAAGGGTAAGGTTAAATAACAACCGACACATAATAAAAAAGGGACACCCGGTGTCCCTTTTTTGTTGTATGATAATGATCATCAGATATACTTCATAACACTGTTTTTTACCTTGAATAATTCGAAATCGGATATTGCGGATTTGCCATCCGTACCGGTCATCTCAAAGCAGAGACCGTATAACCCGTCTCCGAGTTCGATCTCATCAAAGGATGTATCTTCGGTTACCGTAAAGGAGTCCATCTCAACCTCCTCTACGTCATCCTCATTCATAATAAACAGTATGGGTTTTATTTTGTCACCCGGCTTTAATTTCTTTATATCCTTCGGTGCGAGTCCGTGCTCCAACTCATCATGTGCTCCGAGGATGGTAAACTCATGTGTCGTGTTGTCACATGCAACATATAAAAAGATCTCTTCACCGTTCAGCTTTATGGGAATCTGATATAGAGTGTAGTCTTCATTGGTGCAGACGGCTTCCATGTAAACGGGGTTTTCATCTATCGCTCCCCATACACCTCTGAAGTTGTCCTTAAAAACACCATTCTCCCAGTCGGAAATAACGTCATCCGGAGTTCCTGCAGAGCCCATACATAAAAAGGTGTCGCCCTTGTCGTATGAAACAAAAAGATCGTAGCTTACCGACGCAAGATGCGAGGCGTCTTCTTTTCCTATGTTCATTACGGCAGTACTGCCGTCTTCTATCTTCAGTTTTTTGTCTTCAAGTTTCTTTATATCGAAGGGTTTGATCTCGGGGATCTGGGTAATCTCACCGCCTGATTCGTCAAGCAGATTGGAGACATAAGTGTATCCTTCATCGCTCAGATCATTTGAAAGATTCAATCCGTAATAATGTTTGAATGCTTCGGTCCCTGATGCTTCATAATAATTCTCAAGCATTTCTTCGTCGTGAGAATAGTTGATAAAGCATGACAGTCCGTTTGCGTGTGACTTGAACTTGCCTTTTACCTGATAAACCACAGCTTCTGCGAGAGCGTCTAACACAGCCTTAGAGCTGTTCGGAAGGATCTCGGAAGCATGCCTGGCTAAATCTCCCATATCCGCCATATCGGAGTATCCGCTCTTTTTTGTATTTCCCCCGTAGTTCTCTGTTTTTTTAGCAGCTCTGGAAAACTCTCCGGAAAAAGATCCGTCATTGAGCAGATTCAATATGGCCTCATTTCCGAGATCGTTGTAAGCGGTAAGTACCGGGTCAATCTTGGACAGATCTGTTACGGAAAGAGTAACTTCGTCTGCATAGTCGTTTTCTTTACATGCTTTGTAATATGTATCACAAATTGTTTTTCCGAGCTCTTTTGCAGAGATGGTGGTGTCCTTTGCCAGAGCACCCATCCATTCGTTGTAACACCAGCCGATGCCGGGTTCCGTTTCCTCACTTCCGACCAGATACCTTGATACATCCTTAAAAATATTTGCAACGTCGACTGTTGCCATAAGGCATGTATCAAATCCGATGATATCGTATGGTGGGTCTTCGGAGTTTACTTCACAGGTTTGTTCGAACGCTTCGCGAAGCTCGGGAAGTGAGAGCGAATCACTGTCATAGTTTTCGTCCAGTGCAGCTCCTGATGCGGAACCGCCACCGTGATCCCAGAATACGACCATCTTGTGATCGGCGGGATAGTTTTCGTTACAGAAGGAAAGGAAGTCAGTCAGCGTCTGAGCCTCTCCCATATTTGCCTGCTTCAGTTCGTCGATCTGAGTCAGCTCTTCTCCTGAGTACTCATAGCGACCGATCTTTTTGTTGCTGATAAGTTCGTTTTGCCATTCGGAGGCACCTCCGGTCTGGATCACAACTTTAACATTGTCAGGCAGCTTTACGTTCATCATCTCATTTATGTCATCGGTGGCAAAACCATATTCCGACTCGAGATCCGATCCGCAAAGATACCAGTAAATAGCCCAGCTTCCATCGGATCTTTCCTCAGATTCGGGTTCGTTTTCAACCGGATCAGCCTCCTGCTTTATACTATCTGACAGTATGTCTGTAATGCTTTCCGAGCCGCATGCCGTCAGTACGAGCATGGTTACCAAAAACAGGCTGATCAGTTTTTTCTTCATGGTTTTTCCTTTCTTTTTTTAGGCGGTTTTCTTTATTCCTGCTCTCAGGCCGGATTTCTCCGGTTTTTGCCTTGATAAGAGTACGCCCGCCAGCAGTATTGCTATCAGGAAGCCGACCTGAATGAGAATGCCGATCCAAACATCTCCCATGGAACCCGACTGGACTCCGCAAAGGATATCATTTACTTTCTCATACCAATAGGCGGGAAGGAATCTGGCGGCCTTGAGCACTCCCTCGCTCAGCATGCTTTGCGGTACGAACACCCCACAAAGGAAGCACATCCCGAGCCCTATGCACTGTGTCATCATGCTTATGATGTCCTCTGAAGGGTTAAAACTCGATATCAGGATCGCGATGGCAGCAGCGATCAGTCCGAATATAAACGAATTCAGGACAGCTATCCAGCAGTTTGCACCCTTAAATATTCCACCGTACATTATAGCAGCACCGATTATAAATATCAACCAAATTCCGAGAACAAGTACTGCGCTTCCGAGAAACAGCTGTCCCGAAAACCTGCTCATTTTTGTGCTTGAGCAGTTCATGCGGTATCTCTGATCTTTTTTTCTCATGACCAGAAGTATCGGACAAAGTGCATTGATGAGAACTGATATAAGCACATATGGCATGTAACGGAAAACAAAGGAGAAGCTCTCCGGATAATTCTCATCCTTTACCGATCCGTTGTCAAACTCAGCGAAGCTGACATCTGCTTTCTTATCGATGCGCTCTTCGGTCTTTTTGATCGCACTGTCAAGTTCGTTCCCTCCTGCAACAAATGAACGAACCATTCTTACATACTCATCCAGGTACTGTTCCATCATCGCAGTCGCATAGGAGTCATGCAGGTGATAGGTTTCGAAGAGTGAGTCCTTTGTGTCCTTTTTATCGGTAAGTCCGAGCTTTTGACCGTAACCTTTTTTTATGGTAAGGGTATAGTCGACCTGCTCATAGTACATCGCATCAAGGATCAACTTCGGATCATTTTTAATATCTTTTATCGTATTGTTTTTTGCGATTTGATCTACGAGAGCTTTACTCGCGGCACTGCCATCCTCATCGAATACGGCGATATCGAGTTCAGTCTCTTGGAAGTTCATCTGCTCTGAGCCGGTTTTTGACATAGGAAAGACGATCGCAAAAAATACAATTACATATATAAGTCCGCTGGGAAGCTTTGATTTTGCTATCCTCAAAAACAGTTTAAAGACTTGCATATCTTCTCCTCCTTGTCACTATAAATCCACCGATTGCAAACACCATCGCATATGCTGCCATCGAAAGAAGCTTTATTAAGAATCTGGACAGATCAGCATCTACATTCAGGTAGTAAAACGAATCGCTGATGATCGCTGCCGGGTTGAGATCGTTGACGATGGGGCAGTTCAGTTCGATGATCGCTTTTATGTCTCCCATCATCAGTCCGCTCATAAAGCAGCAGATCATCGATACGCCCATTGTTATTCCGACCTTTGTTGACTGAGACCATGTGGATATTGAACCGACGAAGAATCCCATCGATAATCCCATCATACCACCTATCATACCTCCCAGATATACAAATGGAAGTCTCGCACCAAAGTCAATTCCCAAAACCAGAGTCTCATATGTTATGCAGAGAAATACACAAGCTGCATGAGCGATACAGCTTCCGACAAGACCGGCTGCAAGTGCGATGCTTTTGGGCGTTGGAGAACAGTTTCTCCTGGCACCGAGTTCGGATAGATTCGCCTGGTTTTGCGCGGCTATATGAAGTCCCGTTACGGATCCGAACAGCGCTACCATGGCTATAAGATTATACATATAGGATGTAAAGGGATCCGTGTCTCCATCAGTCATCGGCCTGTCCTCTTGTATAGTCATTTCCTGTGTAAGGACATCCGTTACAGAGCTTATATCCATCGGATTTTTTTCTATTGCATCCCTTATTATGGACTCCTGTGCCATGTAGTTTTCAGTGAACTTTTTAAGTATAGTCTGTTCGATACCGTTGTTTTTTATCTTCAATGACAGTTTGGTATCCATGGATGGGACACCGACTGCATCCATCATTTTTCCGAAAAGGCTGAATGATGTATCTGCAGTTTCTTTTTTCTTATCGGTCTCGACATAAATAATACCTTTTACTTCGTCATTTTCAAGAGCCTTCATCGCATCATTTTCACTCATGTAGGTGACCTTAAGCAGAGGATTATCGCTTTTTTCAATATCATCTGTTATCGAGTGGAAAATCTCATTTTTTTCGTTTTCAACAACCGCTGTCGGAATGGAATTAAACAGTGTGTCTTTTTCATAGATATTGCCGAAGGCAATCTTGAAAAATGTTCCGAGTATCAACGGAAAGATCATCATCCAAAGGATAAGGTCTTTTACCCGAAATGTCACCATAAGCTCGTATTTCAGATTATGTAAAAACATATGCATCGTCCTTTCGTCATTCTATACCGTTCTCAGCGTTTTTTATGCTTCTTTCCCGGATCGGCCGTGTCTTCTTCGCTTTCGTTTTTATCTCGGAGCTCTTTGCCGGTGATCTCTAAGAATACATCGTTAAGTGTCGGGAGTTCGGTATATACCCTTCCGACATGGAGATCTTTTTCCTGGAGTACTCCAAGCATTCTCGTCAGGTTATGCTTTCCGCCGGAGCAGCGGAGCGTCAGACGGTCATTCTCGTATGTGACCTCATATACGTGCGGAAGCTCTTTCATCTCTGTGATGACTTCGCTTGGAAGATCTCTGGTCTCGATGGTCACTGTCTCGGAGTTTTTGATCATCTGTTTAAGCTCATCTTTGGTTCCCTCCGCGATCTTTTTACCCTTATCCATAATGGCGATACGAGTACAGATCTGTTCGACCTCCTCCATATAGTGAGTGGTGTAAATGACCGTTGCACCCTGCCTGTTCAACTCAACGATGCCCTCGAGGATTCTGTTCCTGCTTTGCGGGTCAACTGCTACCGTTGGCTCATCCAGTATGATCAGCTTCGGCTTGTGCGCGATACCGCATGCGATATTCAGCCTTCTCAAGAGTCCTCCTGAGAGTTTTTTAGGCTTGAACTTTTTGAAGTCCTGAAGTCCGACAAAGTCGATGGCCTCCTCCACGTACTGTTTGCGGAGAGCCTTGTCGCTGATATAGAGTCCGCAGAAACAGTCTATGTTCTCATATACGGTAAGTTCGTTGAAAACCGCTACGTTCTGCATGATGATACCGATGTTTCTCTTGATGTCATAACTTGTCGGTGTCATCGGTTTTCCAAAGATCTCGATCTCTCCCTTATCATATGACAAAAGAGCGAGGAGACAACTGATCGTTGTTGTCTTGCCTGAACCGTTCGGGCCGAGGAGCCCGAAGATCTCTCCCTCTTTGATCTCAAGGTTGAAGTGATCCAGTGCGATCAGTTCCGAGTATCTTTTTACCAGGTTATTAATCTTTACTACCGTGTTTTCCATGGCGAACCTCCTAAATCCGTATGTTTACGGGTTGGTTTTGTTTGATTACGGGTTCATTATACAAAAAGCTAAGCATTCTTAGCAAGTGTACGCTGTCAGGAGTTGATATGACAAATGTCACATCGATGTATGATTTCTTGTGTCAAAAGGTTGACAAACATGAGGGCTTCGTCTATAATGTAGATTGGTTTAATTTTCAAAATCAAATATATTAAAGAAAGGTAAGGTATAAAGTTATGGCAATTGATTTAAGCAAGTACGGCATTACTGATGTAAAAAACATCATTCACAACCCGTCTTATGAGGACCTGTACAAATATGAGATGGATCCGTCACTGACAGGCTTTGACAAGGGAGTTGAGACAGAGCTTGGTGCGGTAAACGTTATGACGGGTATCTATACCGGACGTTCTCCTAAGGACAAGTTCATCGTTATGGATGAGAATTCAAAGGACACCGTATGGTGGACATCTGATGAGTATCCGAATGATAACCACCCTGCATCAAAGGAGTGCTGGGATGCAGTAAAGGAGATCGCGAAGAAGGAACTCTCCGGAAAAGAGCTTTTCGTAGTGGATGCTTACTGTGGAGCAAACAAGGATACACGTATGGCAGTCCGCTTCATCGTAGAGGTAGCTTGGCAGGCGCACTTTATCAAGAATATGTTTATCCAGCCAACAGAGGAGGAGTTAAAAACATATGAGCCTGATTTCGTAGTTTACAATGCATCAAAAGCAAAGGTTGAGAACTACAAGGAGCTCGGACTCAACTCAGAGACAGCGGTTGTATTTAACATCACATCTCGTGAGCAGGTTATCATCAATACATGGTACGGCGGTGAGATGAAGAAGGGTATCTTCTCAATGATGAACTACTACCTGCCGCTGAAGGGCATCGCTGCTATGCACTGCTCGGCAAATACAGATATGGAAGGAAAGAATACTGCTGTATTCTTCGGACTTTCAGGAACAGGAAAGACAACTCTTTCAACTGATCCGAAGCGTCTTCTTATCGGTGATGACGAGCACGGATGGGATGATAACGGCGTATTCAACTTCGAGGGCGGCTGCTATGCAAAGGTTATCAACCTTGACAAAGAGAGCGAGCCTGATATCTATAACGCTATCAAGAGAAACGCACTTCTCGAGAACGTAACAGTTGATGCAAACGGAAAGATCGACTTTGCAGACAAGTCTGTAACCGAGAACACACGTGTTTCATATCCGATCGATCATATCGAGAAGATCGCACTTAATGTAAACCCTGTTTCTGCAGGACCTGCTGCTGATAACGTGATCTTCCTTTCAGCTGATGCGTTCGGAGTTCTTCCGCCGGTATCCATCCTTACACCGGAGCAGACACAGTACTACTTCCTGAGTGGATTTACCGCTAAGCTTGCCGGTACCGAGCGTGGTATCACAGAGCCTACTCCGACATTCTCAGCATGCTTCGGCCAGGCATTCCTTGAGCTTCATCCTACCAAGTACGGTGAGGAGCTCGTTAAGCGCATGAAGGCAAGTGGTGCAAAGGCTTATCTTGTAAATACAGGATGGAACGGAACAGGAAAGCGTATCTCCATCAAGGATACACGTGGTATCATCGATGCTATCTTAAACGGAGATGTGCTTAAGGCTGAGACCAAGACTATTCCGATCTTCAACTTTGAGGTTCCGACAGCTCTTCCGGGAGTTGATTCAGGAATCCTTGATCCGCGTGATACATACGCTGATGCTTCTGAGTGGGATAAGAAGGCAAAGGATCTTGCTGATCGTTTCATCAAGAATTTTGCTAAGTATACAGGTAATGATGCGGGTAAAGCACTTGTATCTGCAGGACCACAGCTTTAATTATTGAATTAATGATAGTCCGGGACGGCTATTGCCGTCCCGGAATTTACAAAAAGGGAAAAGTGACAGATGAAGGCTATCGTTGATAAGCATAGACAGTTTATGAAAACCAAGCCGTTGGATTCCCGCGTGTTTATGATAGTGCTTTTGGTGGGTATAATAACGACGGTTCTCTCGGTGATCAACACAGTTGTCGAAGGGCTCGGTTTGGGAGCGATTTTATCGACTTTTGCATGTTTGGTAGTATTGCTGGTTTTGATGGTTGTCGCATTTGTTTTTGATAAAGAAGCAATCTGTCATATCCTGTTATGTGTTTCTCTTAACATGGTTTTGCTTCCCGTTGCATTTTTTTATTGCGGCGGAGTGAGAAGCGGTATGATCACCTATTTCCTCACGGGATTATATTTGATAGTTCCGACCATATCGAATAAGAGGATCAGGCTGGTCATCTATATTATGTCGTTGATCACACTTTCGGCGACATTTGAGCTGGCATATGCGGTATTCCCCGAATTGGTAACACCGATGTCTGACGAAGCATTTCGTTTTGACGTGCTTATGTCGTTTATTCTGAATGCGCTTTGTATCTATCTCGTTGCCAGTCTGACTGTAAAGGCTTACGATGAGAAAAACGAGGAAAATGAAAAGCTCGTAAAAAAACTTGAATCAATGACGATCCATGACGAGCTGACAGGGGTATATAATCGAAGAGAATTGTTCCGTGTGCTTGAGGAGGATGTAATGAGGGCACCGGCGGATGATCTGTATTGTCTTTTCATTTTTGATATTGACGATTTTAAACAGGCTAATGATACATATGGGCATGTTTTTGGAGATAAGGTTTTATGTGAGGTTGCAAACTGTCTGAATGAGGAGATACGTAGTCTTGATGACGGTGAGATCGCTGCGAGATACGGCGGCCAGGAGTTTGTCGCTGTTTTTCATGACGATGACTTCGACGTATCGTATGCTCGCGCTGAGAAGATCAGACAGAAGGTTGAGAAGCTTCGGTTTTTCGAGAATCCGGAGTTCAGAGTGACTATCAGTGGTGGTGTAGACCGGTGCAGTGGTATGCGCCCGAGATATGCGCTTCACAAGGTAGATGATCTGTTGTATCTGGCAAAAACAACAGGGAAGAATCAGATTACCAGGAGCGTTTAAAATCTGTTTGAGGAGAGTTGAATGAGTGATTTTCAGTTAAGTTGTTGTTCGGCAGCGGATCTGTCGGAGGAGTATTTCAAGGAGAGAGATATCAGATATCTTTGCTTTCACTTCGAGGTTGGTGGTGAGGATTTTCTTGATGATCTCGGAAAGACGATCTCGCCGGAGGAGTTGTTTCGGAGAATGGATGCAGGTGCAGAAACAAAAACGTCTCAGGTTTCCGTCGGAGAGTATACCGAATACTTTAAGTCGATCCTTTCCGAGGGGCAGGATCTGTTACATGTAACGTTGTCAAGCGGATTGACGGGTACGTATAATGCTGCGATGATAGCTAAGGAAATCGTTGAGGAAGAGTTCCCGGACAGAAAGATATATGTACTTGACTCGTTGGCTGCATCAAGTGGCTATGGACTTTTTGTGGACAAACTTGCAGACATGCGCGATGCGGGTATCGATATTGATGAAGTATTTAAATGGGGAGAGGAAAACAGGCTTTATGTACATCATTGGTTTTTCTCTACCGACCTTACCTACTATATCAGAGGAGGCCGCGTTTCAAAGACTGCCGGAGCTATCGGGACCATGCTTAATATCTGCCCTCTTTTAAATGTTGATTTCGAAGGGCATCTCATCCCGAGAGAGAAAGTCAGAACAAAGAAAAGAGTTATAAAAAGGATCGTTGATAAAATGGCGGACCTCGCTCAGGATGGCAAGGATTATTCCGGAAGAGTGTTTATCTCACACAGCTGTTGCGAGGAGGATGCGCTTGCCGTAGCTGAATTGGTTAAAAAAACATTTCCGAAGATCACCGCGCCGATAAAGATGTTTCCGATAGGAGCGACCATCGGAAGTCATACGGGTCCGGGAACGGTTGCCTTGTTCTTCTGGGGTGCAAAAAGAGAAAATTAAGGAGTTTTTTAAACTGTTAAAATGAACACAAAAACGACAAATATATATAGAATTACCGTTGCGGCGATGGTGGCAGCTCTTTACGTGGTGCTTACCTTCGCCTCAAACGCGTTTGGGCTTGCAAGCGGAGTTATACAGGTTCGTATCTCGGAGGCGCTTACAGTGCTTCCTTATTTCACACCGGCAGCTATCCCGGGGCTTGTTATCGGATGCCTTTTGTCGAACTGGCTGACCGGATGCGTGCTTCCTGATATCATTTTTGGCACGGTAGCTACACTTCTCGGAGCGCTGGGTTCGTATGCTCTGAGAAAGCACAAGTTTCTCGTACCAATCCCGCCCATACTTTCAAACATGATCATAGTACCATGGGTACTTCGTTTTGCATACGATGTTCCTGATGGTATTCCGTATATGATGGCTACTGTCGGTGCAGGAGAGCTGATCTCGTGCGGAGTTTTGGGACTCGCGCTTTTGTTTGCACTTACCCCGTTTCGCAGGACGCTCTTTCCGGACACCACACCTTGACAGGTGCGTATCAGCTGGCAAAGTGAGGATGGCAAACAATGAATCGGATAACCCTGACGGTCATAATATTGATTGTACTCGGCGTGCTCGGGTATTATTGGGTTACCGATTGGTCGCAGCCGAAAAAGTTTGAGGATGCGTCGAAGCCTCTTCCCCTGGGAATGGCAGCGGCTTCGGGAAGTGCGGTATCGGGAGGTTCGGTATCGGGTTCCGGAGTTGAGGAGGAGCTGCTTCCAAAGGATATTACAACGATACTTGATCCCAGCAAAAATGTTCCGTTGGATACCATACCCGAGAGTATAACGGTGCTTGTTAATCGTGCATTTTTGCTTCCGGAAACATATATTCCCGCGGATCTGAAAAACGCCAAGATAGATTTTGACACTACGGTCGTCAGCGAGAAAAACAGCTTGAGAAGTGAGGCCTGCGCGCAGATTGAAAAAATGATAAAAGACGCGGCGAAAAAAAAGATCGAGATAGTCGGAGTGTCAGGCTACAGATCATACGCGAGACAGAAGGCCGTATTTGAACAGAGTGCGAAGGATCATGGCAAGGAACACGCAGATAAGTACTGTGCGATACCGGGCTCGAGTGAGCACCAGACCGGACTCGCCATAGATGTAAGCTCGCCCGAGGTGTTCAACGCGTTGGAACCAAGGTTTGCGGCGACAAAGGCAGGCAAATGGGTAGATAAAAACTGTTATAAATATGGATTTGTTATTCGTTATCCCAAAGGAAAACAAAAGATAACAGGATATAATTATGAGCCCTGGCATCTGAGATATGTAGGACTAGAAACTGCAAAATATCTTTACAAAAACAACCTGACTTTAGAAGAGTTTTATAATGTGAGCATGAATAAAGAAAATAAGGAATGGAGGAACGACCTTAATTGAGAAGTATAATCCTTTTTCTGGTATATATTATAGTTTGTATATTGTCCATACCTTTTCATCTGATACTGCTTATAGTAAGGCCAATCAATCAGAGAGCGGCAGCGGTATTCTCGCAGAAGGTGGTATGGCTGGCATTCAGACTGTGTATGCTTCTATCCGGATGCAAAAGAGAGATAGTCGGAAGAGAAAAGGTGCCGAAGGATACAGCGGTAATGTATGCTGCAAATCATCGCGGTTTTTATGATATTATTCTTATGTATACAGCTGTTCCGAACCAGACTTTATTTATTTCAAAAAAAGAACTAAAAAAGTTTGTCTGTATCGCGCAGTGGATGTATTTTTTGAACTGTCTTTTTATGGACAGGGGTAATATAAAACAGAATCTGGAAACTATACTGAAAGCGATCGAGCTGGTTAAAAACGGTTACTCCGTATACATCTCTCCGGAGGGAACCAGGAACGCAACCGATGAACTCCTGCCTTTCCATGAGGGAAGTATGAAGATCGCTACCAAGGGTAAGGTACCGATCGTGCCTGTGGTATTTACGGGAACCGAGGAAATACTCGAAAAGCATGTACCGTGGATTCACAGTGGAAAGATAAGGATAGAATTCGGTGATCCGATATACCCGGATCAGCTTGAAAAGGAAGATCAAAAGCATCTGGGTGAGTACACCAGAAACATTATTCAGAATATGTATAATAAAGCAAAGGAGAGTGAAGCATGAAGGTATTTTTGATCGTGATGCTCGTGATCATTGCGGTACTTTTGATAGGAGTTATCGTATTGTATTTCGTGGGCAAAAAACTCCAGAAAAAACAGGAGGAAAGTCAGGTCCAGATGGAGGCTGCATCTCAGACCGCATCGATACTTGTTATCGATAAAAAGAGGATGAAGCTGAAGGAGTCGGGGCTTCCGGCAGTCGTACTTGAAAATACTCCCAAGTATCTCAGGAGGTCAAAGGTTCCCGTTGTAAAGGCGAAGATCGGACCAAAGATCATGACGCTTATGTGCGATGAGAAGCTTTTTCCGCAGCTTCCCGTAAAGAAAAATCTGAAGGTAAAAATAAGCGGTATCTACATCATGGATGTTATCGGGCGCGGAGTGCTTGAGGCGCCGCCTGAGAAGAAGGGACTGTTTAACAAGTTCCGCAGCAAGGTATCGTTGAACAAATAAGAACGGAGGAATCCATGAATATCCCCGAGGGTGCAAAGCATATCATCGATACACTCGAAAACCGCGGTTTTGAAGCATATGTCGTGGGCGGGTGCGTGCGCGATATGCTCCTTGGCAGAGAACCCGAGGATTGGGATATCACGACATCGGCAAAACCAAATGAAGTAAAATCCATGTTCAGAAGAACGGTTGATACCGGAATAGAGCATGGAACGGTCACCGTCCTGATAAAGGATGAAAGCTTCGAGGTCACTACGTATCGCATGGACGGAGTCTATGAGGACCACAGGCATCCAAAGGAAGTCACCTTTACGCCAAACCTGGAGGAGGATCTTAAGCGCAGGGACTTTACCATCAATGCGATGGCCTACAACGTAAAGGATGGAGTGATCGATCTCTTTGGGGGACAACAGGATCTGAAAAAGGGTATCATCAGATGCGTGGGCGATGCGATGGAACGGTTTGATGAGGACGCTCTCAGGATGCTCAGAGGGATACGCTTTGCGGGACAACTTCGGTTCGAGATCGAAAGTGATACTTTGTCGGCCATAAAAAGATTATCCCATACGCTTGTTAATGTGAGTGCCGAAAGAATAAGGGTAGAGCTTACAAAGCTCCTGATATCGGATGGCGCGGACAGGCTCAGTCTCGCTTACGAGACAGGGCTTTCCAAGTATTTTTTACCTGAGCTTGATGAAATGCTTAGCACTCCGCAGAACAATCCTCATCATTGCTACAATGTAGGTGAGCACAGCATACGTGTCGTGGAGTATATAAACTCATCGGTTAAAGAAAAAAATAAGCCGGAGATGACCATAGATAAAAAGAGTCACATTGCCCTGGCTTTTGCCGGTCTTCTACATGATGTGGCGAAACCTGTGTGCAAGACCACGGATGAAAACGGTATCGATCATTTTCGCGGGCATGATGCGCTCGGAGAGAGGATGTCCGCAGAGATACTGAGAAGACTTAAGTTTGACAATGAAACGATAAGCCTTGTCAAATGCCTGGTCCGCAATCATGATGTCAGATATCATGACTGTAAAAACCGTGGTATGAGACGGATCACCGGCAGAGTCGGCAAGGACAGGATGCCCTTTTTGTTTATGCTTCAGAGAGCTGATACCTTGGCTCAGAGCGATCACAAAAGACAGGAGAAGCTTGACATCCTTGAGACGGGCATGAGGTTGTATGATGAGATATGTGAGGCCGGTGACGCCGTGACTGTTGCCGAGCTTGCGGTATCCGGACGGGATCTGATAGATGAAAAAGGATATGAATCCGGACCCGGCATCGGTGCCGAGCTTAACAGATTACTGGAAATGGTCATGGATGATCCGTCACTGAATACCAGAGAGAAGTTACTTGGCCTGGTCAGATGAGAAAAAACTTGCAGAACATGCTAAAATGTGATAAAATGTGTATCGGTGTGAGGAAGGAGGATTCACTATGGAAGAATTTTTATCAGATGATGATTTGAATAGCCTTTTGGGTGATGACCCGGACGCATTAGCCGGAGAACTCGAGATCGAGGGCATGGATGAAGCGATGGAGATGAGTGCCTCGAATCGACGCTATGAGGAGATCATCAAGAAACATGCGGACGAGAAATAAAAAACAGCTTAAAGAGAAAAAAGGGGACGTCAGTACGGGCGCGAAGATACTGTTCACGCTTGTTGTACTGGCGGCTCTTTTCGTTATTGGGGCATATATCTACGGAAAGATGAATAATTCAGCGACAGAAGTCGTGGATGAGTACGTGAGGAACTTTACGGCCAGGAATCCCAGCCGGGTATTCCGTACGCTGAACCTCAAAAATACACGGTTTATCACGGCTGATAACCTGGATAAGCTCCTTAAGGATGTCGCCGAATACGACAAGATAACATCGTACTCTTTAGTGAAGCTCGACGAGAGTGATGATGTCTGCCACTATCAGGTCAAGTACATGGTAGGCCGGCAGGAGAGTGATTTTTCACAGATACTGACCTTGAAAAAGACGGATGAGTCGTACTTGTTATTTTTCAAAAAATGGAGCATCGACAGTGCGGATCTCGTTGCGTCGAAGGTTTCCATAAGCGTACCTTTGGGCGCGGAGCTGACTGTGGACGGGGTGAAGCTTACGTCTGATTCCATCCGCAAAAAGTCGCAAAAAATGCAGGACTATGAGCTCGGCGACGTGTTCATGGGAGAGCACGAGTACGAGATCAGGCTTGATGGATTCGATCCGTATCAGGGGAAGTTTGCGCTCGAGGCGAAGGATTACCTTGATGAGCCTGTGGTCACAGTAAATACCAACAAGTTTGTCCCTGATGAAGGGATAAAGACCGTCCTTAAAAATCTCACGGCACGGATCATCCCGAAGATTTATGAGGATCTGCTGCAGAGGAGGTCTTTTGATTTTCTCGCAACGGAGGTTGCCATCGAGGAAAGATGTAAGGACGGGCTTATGAAGCGATATGACAGGATGCGTGAGGATCACGTAGATACGAGGACGCACCTGACTTATGTGGATTTTGAAGGTTTTAAGTCCAAGGTAAGGTCGACCATATCGGAAGACGATTGCTACGCGCTGAAGGTCACTACAAAGGCTGACTATATCTCAACTTCAACGGTTGTGACCGATGAGGTTCCCGTGATAAAGCGTATGAGAGGAAGGCTTTCCGTAAGCAGCATTTTTCACTATTCGAACGGGCAATGGTGGCTGTATGATTCGGATGCTTTCGGTCGTTTTGTTGATTATATCAAGGAGTAGGTGTTTTTCTGGCAAAAATACCATAAATAGGACTAGTATTTTTTCAGACTATGTGATATAATATCTGATGTGTGAGTCTGTGAAAATGTAAAATGCCGCGAAAGCGCGGTTTTTGGTGGTTTATAGAGGTGTCTGAGATGAATGGAGAAGGTATCGGGCGTAAAGATGCATGTTTCAGGCGCGCCCGGTGGATGCGGGTGGCGCTGCTTGTGCTGTGTGCATTTGCTCTATGCGGTTGCGGAAAGCGTACCCCGAGGGCTACGACCGCTCCGAACGAGGAGGTCAAATACGAGAAGGGCTCGGATCTGACCGGAGTTGTCAGAGAGCTGGACCGCGAGGCTCAGACGGTATGTGTATACAATCCGCTCACTGAGAGTGAGGAGACATTTTTGTTCGACGGCGCAACCTCTGTCCAGTCAAAAAACGGACTGGAAATGTCGGCGAGCGAGGTGAAGGTCGGAGAGGTTTACGACCTTTATGTCGATGGAGTAGGATCGAAGCTTTCTGCGATGAAAGCATCTGAAAACATCATCGAAGAGGAGTCCCGTACCATCGAGGTGGATGCGGACAGCCATACGATGACAGTTGACGGAGTCAACTACGAGTATTCCGACAACATGGTGATACGCTCGGGAGATGAGGATATCGACCCGATGGAGATCACCGATATGGACAGGGTGACGTTCCGAGGTATCGAGGGCAAGGCCTACTCGGTAGTGGTGACCAGAGGGCATGGATACATTGAGCCGGTTGATTATGCTGATTTTGTCGGCGGAACCCTGATAATAGAGGGAGAGTCGATCCTTCCCGTAACTGAAGGGATGCTGGTCACTGTTCCGGAGGGTAAACAGACACTCTCCATGAAGAACGGAGATCTCACGTCTAAAGCAGAGATGACTGTTGAGCGAAACAAGGTTGCCCAGCTCAACATGAAGGAGAGTATGACTCAGGTGCCGGAGACGGCGAGGGCAAGCTTCCATGTACATCCGGAGGGCGCAGAGCTCTACATAAACGGAACCATGGTTGATTATTCCAAGCCGGTACCTCTTTACTATGGCCTGCATACGATAAAGGTTGTTCTTGAAGGTTATAATCCTTACATTGGCAGGATCCGTGTGCAGGATCCGGAGCCAACGTTTCGCATAGACCTTGCGGAAGAGGTCGCCACAGTCGAGGACAAAAATGAAGATGACAGCTCTTCGAATGAAGGAGAGAGTGCACAGTCAACCGTAAGTGATGATGACGGAGGTGTCCAGAACCCATCCTCAGTTGACTATGATGTTGATCACAAAATAACAGTCAGTTCGCCGGATGGCGCGACCGTGTATATAAACGGGATGTACAAAGGTGTAGCTCCGTGCTCGTTTACAAAGTGCGTGGGAAAGGTAACCATTACACTTCAGAAGGACGGTTACGAGACCAAGAGCTATTCCATGGAGATAATCGATGATTCTCAGGATACCTCGCTGTCATTCCCGGATCTGAAAACTCAGAACTGACAGAGATACAAGGAGGACATTTTTATGGATTACAAACAGATCTATCAGTCATGGCTTGACAATCCTTACTTCGACGATGCGACAAAGGATGAGCTTCGTGCTATCGCTGATGACGATGCGCAGATCAAGGACAGGTTTTACGCTGACTTAGAGTTCGGTACCGCCGGACTTCGCGGAGTCATCGGAGCAGGTATCAACCGAATGAACGTATACACCGTTCGCAAGGCTACACAGGGACTTGCGAACTACATCATAAAAATGGGCGGTCAGGACAAGGGTGTAGCGATAGCTTTTGACTCCAGGAGAATGTCGCCGGAGTTTGCTGATGAGGCGGCTTGCTGTCTGGCAGCAAACGGTATCAAGGCATATGTGTTTGAGTCACTCAGGCCTACACCGGAGCTTTCGTTCGCTGTTCGTAAACTGGGATGTATCTCGGGTATCAATATCACCGCGAGCCACAATCCTCCTGAGTACAATGGCTAC
>CAMVOY010000002.1 GCA_947169235.1 uncultured Lachnospiraceae bacterium
GATCAAGGCTATCTATGGTGCACACGATTTGAACGGTGAGATCATCAAGTTCTTTGATACCATCGTTGCTGAGTGTGGTAAAGAGAAGCACGAGTATATTCATTTTGACTTCCCTGGTGATATGTTCCAGGATATGGTCGATTTCATCACTCCGGAAGCTATGGAAGAGGCAGTCTTCACAGATGTAAAGCAGGATCGTGAGGCAAACATCCGCGTGATCAAGGATCGTCTCGAGGAGCGTTATGCACCTGAGTATGAAGATTGGCTTCCGTATATTGATGAGGCTGTATATCAGTTCCAGAAAAAGACTGTAAGAAAGATGATCCTGAAGGACCAGAAGCGTCCTGACGGTCGTGATATCAAGCAGATCCGTCCGCTGTCAGCAGAGATCGATATTCTTCCGACTGTTCATGGTTCAGGACTTTTCAAGCGTGGACAGACTCAGGTATTGAATATCACAACTCTTGCTCCGCTTTCTGAGAAGCAGAGGATCGACGGACTTGATCTGACAAAGACTACAAAGAGATACATTCATCATTATAACTTCCCGTCATGGTCGGTTGGAGAGACTCGTCCGAGCCGTGGACCGGGACGTCGTGAGATCGGACATGGTGCGCTTGCTGAGCGTGCACTCCTTCCGGTTATCCCGTCAGAGGCTGAATTCCCGTACACTATCCGTACGGTATCTGAGATACTCGAGTCAAACGGATCCACATCACAGGGTAGTATCTGTGCATCAACACTGTCACTTATGGCAGCCGGTGTACCGATCAAGGCCCCTGTAGCCGGAATCTCAGTAGGACTTGTAACAGGGGAGACTGATGATGATTATCTGATCCTTACTGATATTCAGGGACTTGAGGACTTCTTCGGTGATATGGACTTTAAGGTAGCAGGTACTCACAAGGGTATCACAGCTATTCAGATGGATATCAAGATTCATGGTCTGACACGTCAGATCGTAGAGCAGGCTATCGAGAGAACCAGAGAGGCGAGACTCTACATCCTCGATGAAATCATGAAGCCATGTATCGCTGAGCCGAGACCTGAGGTTAACGAGTTCGCTCCGAAGATCGTTCAGATTCAGATCGATCCTCAGAAGATCGGTGATGTTGTCGGTCAGAGAGGAAAGACTATCAACGCACTTATCGAGCGTACAGGTGTCAAGATCGATATCGATGACGAGGGTAACGTTTCCGTATGCGGTACTGATAAGGCGGCTATGGAAGAAGCTGTCCGCCTGATAAAGATCATTGTTACTGACTTTGAGAAGGGACAGATCCTCACGGGAAAGGTTGTTTCCATCAAAGACTTCGGTGCATTCGTAGAGTTTGCTCCGGGCAAAGAGGGAATGGTTCATATCTCAAACATCGCCAACAGACGTATCAATCATGTTGAGGACGAGCTTACACTTGGCGATGAGGTTAAGGTTATTTGCCTTGGCAAGGACAAGATGGGACGCATCTCATTCTCAATCAAGGATGTTCCTGCGGAGTAAATTGATCTGAAAAAGATTAACTAAAATTACAAATGTAATAACCCCTGTATCAGGTTTGACGCAGGGGTTATTTTCAAGGAGTAAGTGGTAATCCTGCTTCAGAATGGCGGTAGAAATGGCAGCAAAGAAAAAATCGGTGGAAGAAGAGTTCATCGAAGAGCAGAATAATAAAGCTGATAATCCGATCAGGTCAGAAGTGTTCTTTCTGATCCTTATTGTGGTTGCTTTGCTTGTGGCTGTAAGTCTCATAGGCTGGGGTGGCGCATTAGGTGGCGCTGTGGCTTATGTGCTTTTCGGCCTTTTTGGTGCTGCTGCTTTTTCACTGCCAATCGTGATGGTGTTTGTCGGCGGATTTGTCATATTGAACTCTAAAAATGATATCATCAAACATAAGGTTTGGTACAGTTTAGGGTTCTTCGTTTCTGTATGTGGGTTTGTGCAATGGTTCTTTAATGGAGATGTAAAGAGTGTTTTTGATACATTTTCTCATAGTGCAGAATATCATACCAGAGGAGGATTTTTCGGAGGCCTTTTGTCCTACGAGCTTTCTAAGCTTCTCGGACGTGCCGGTGATATCATACTGATAATTGGGCTTTTGCTTTTGTTCTTTATCCTGTTTTCAAGAAGGCTACTGTTCTCATCGGTCAGAAAAAAGGTCAGGGACAAAACTGAGCAGATGATAGGCAGGACTGCTCTTTCAGAAGAAGAGCTGTCTGCCAGACAGATGCAGATCCATACATTTGACTCGACAATGAGAGATGAGGTCGAGGCGCATGTGTCTGAAAAGAAGCCGTTAGGCGGAGTATCAAATAGTTTTGCGCCGAAGCTTGATGCGGATGGTGCTGATGCTAAGGCTGAAAAGAAGAAGATACTAAGACGTAAAAAAGACATGAGGGATACTGCCGTGCTTGAGTCGGTGAAACCGGAGCTGCCGGAAACTGATCAGGAGCGCGTCCTTCAGGATATTCATATTCGTGGCATCGAAAGAAATGCAGCGGCTGATGATTCCGGCATCGCTGATAAGGTGATGGCCGAGAAGTTTGGTACATCCGTTGCTGATAGTAATGTCGGCGCCGAGCGCAGTCGGATCGCTAAAGAGTCCGGCGTAGAGCGCTATGATGGATTTTCTTCAAACGAACTGTCAAGTTCGTTACGCTCTGCGCAAGAAAGCAGCTCCAAAACCGCATCTGATTTCAATCATCCTAAAGAACAGGATGATGAAATCAGACGGCAGGATGCCTATGCGATTGAACAAACGCAAGCGTTTGTTCCGGAAGAAAACCCTATTGGCGATGCTAAAAGATCATTCGCAGCAGGAGAACTGAGTAAAGATAAATCAACTTCTGATTCGCAGCGCGAGCGGCAGGAATATCATTCCGAGGAGGCCTCCAGTGGCCGAGCGAGGAATGATACTTCCGACCGCGCTCAAGCGGAAACAGAAGTTGAAACAGTGATTCCATATCAGTTCCCGTCACTTGATTTACTTAGCAAGCCGAAGGGCGGATCGGGACGAATCAGTGAGAAAGAGTTAAAGGAGACGGCGCTGAAACTGCAGGAGACGCTGGGGAGTTTTGGCGTGGGTGTAAGTCTCGGAGATATAAGTGTAGGTCCGAGTGTTACAAGATATGAGCTGATCCCTGATCAGGGTGTCAAGGTCAGCCGTATCACAGCGCTTGCTGATGATATCAAGCTGAGTCTGGCTGCGTCAGATATACGTATCGAGGCGCCGATACCGGGTAAGTCAGCTGTTGGAATCGAGGTTCCGAATGCAAATCGCGTAACGATCACGCTCAGGGAGCTTTTGGAGAGCGATGAGTTCCAGAACAGCAAGTCCAAGCTTTCTTTTGCCGTAGGTAAGGACATCAGCGGAAAGACCATTGTAACTGATATTGCGAAGATGCCTCACGTACTCGTAGCCGGTTCGACGGGATCCGGTAAGTCGGTTCTCATAAATACACTTATCATGAGTATCATTTTTAAGGCTGATCCGAATGATGTAAAGATGATCATGGTTGATCCGAAGATGGTCGAGTTTATGGCTTTTGCGGAGATACCTCATCTTATGATACCGGTCGTTGATGATCCGAAGAAAGCTTCAGCAGCGCTCGCGTGGGCTGTGGCCGAGATGGAAAAGAGATATAAGATGTTTGCTGAGCTTGGTATCAGAGATATAGCCACCTACAACAAAAAGATTGAAAAACTTGGCAAAAAGGCGGAGCCTCAGTACAAAAAGATGCCGCAGATCGTTATCATAGTAGACGAGTTTGCGGATCTTATGATGGTTGCGTCGCATGATGTCGAGGACAGTGTAATGCGCCTGGCTCAGAAAGCCAGAGCTGCCGGTATCCACCTTGTTTTGGCGACACAGAGACCGTCTGTCAATGTCATCACCGGTGTAATCAAGGCAAATATCCCTTCGAGGATAGCGCTTTCGGTTTCATCACAGGTTGATTCGCGTACGATAATAGATCAGGTCGGAGCTGAGAAGCTTTTAGGAAACGGAGATATGCTTTTCGCACCGCAGTCACTGCCGAAGCCCATACGTGTTCAGGGCGCTTTTGTTTCGGATGATGACAGAGACAAAGTCGTGACATTTTTGAAAGAAAACGGTGGCGCCGCCTACGACAAAGAGGTCACCGAATCTATTGAGAGTGTGCAGGCCGAGGGAGAATCCGGTTCTTCTGATCTTCCGGCACCTGCCATAGGCAATGATAGAGATGAGTATTTCGCTGAGGCCGGATACTTTATCATAGAGAAGCAGAAGGCTTCAATAGGAGCCTTGCAGAGGGCATTTCGTATCGGATTTAACAGGGCTGCCAGGATCATGGATCAGCTTTCCGATGCCGGAGTCGTCGGCCCTGAGGAGGGCACTAAGGCTCGTGAGATTATTATGACCAGAGAAATGTTTGATGAATATCTGGCCAATGAAGCAGATGAATAATGAAGCGTTGATGTAGATTTGTTTTTGGAGGAAATCTGGTGCGCGGGGTACTGATAACAAACGGGTTTCTATGGAGCACCAAGTTCGATGAGCTTGCCGATATGCTCGTGCGTTCGGCCAAGGAACGCGGTGTTGAACTCAAAAAAATGGAAAATACGGGTTGCCTTGTGGATACCGGGCTTACTATTTTTCCGGGATTCAGAGGTCAGCCTGATTTTGTTATCCTTTGGGACAAAGATGTCATGCTCGCAGAATTTCTCGAGCATATGGGAATCCCGGTGTTTAATTCGTCAACAGCTATAGCTACGTGTGACGACAAAAGAAAAACGCACATGGCACTTTTGGCTAACGGACTTCCGACGCCGAGGACGATCTTTGCACCGATGACTTACGATAACATCGGATTTACGGACCATGTTTTTCTGAATCGTGTCTCCGACAGGCTTGGATTCCCGTTTGTAGTTAAGGAAGCGTTCGGTTCTTTTGGTGAACAGGTCCATCTTGTCAAGAATAAACAGGAGCTCTATGAACTCTTCGGATTGAATACAAAAGGAAAAAAAGTCACTGAAAGCAAGCTTAGCTGCAATCAGATACTTTTTCAGGAGTTCATCGAGTCTTCGAAGGGCAGAGATGTGAGACTTCAGGTGGTAGGATCTGATGTGATAGCGGCAATGTATCGATCATCAGAAACGGACTTCAGGTCGAATGCTTCGATCGGAGGAGAATGCAGGGCTTATGAGCCCGATGATGATGAGGTTTGGCTCGCAAAGCAGGCTGTACATGCTGTCGGTGCTGATTTCGCAGGTGTTGATCTGCTTTTCGGTGATGAGGGCATGCTCGTGTGCGAGATCAACTCAAACGCACATTTTAAAAATCTCCTGCAGGCCACGGGGATAAACACGGCGGATGAGATCATCAATCATATTATCAGGTCCTGCTACAGAAAATCCCTTTATTAAAGGCTTTTTCCGGATTTATCCATTGACGAAGTGCTTTTCATTTTAAAAAAATAAAAAATATGATGGAGTTTTCCTGTGAAGTGTGTTACACTAAACGGGTAGGCTCCATTTTTATTCATAAGGAGGAGATTTGCCATGAAGATGAAAAAGGTTAAGTCGGACATTGATATCGCCAAAAGCGCCAAGCTTAAGCCGATTTTTGAGATCGCCGAAGGACTCGGGATCTCAGATACGGAGATAGATCCGTACGGCAGATACAAAGCAAAGCTTACGGATGAGCTGATGGACAGGGTTGAGAGTAACCCTGACGGAAAGTTGATCCTGGTGACTGCGATCAACCCGACTCCTGCTGGAGAGGGAAAGACTACGGTTACAGTTGGACTTGGCGAGGCTATGCAGGTGATAGGTAAAAAGGCCATCATTGCGCTCAGAGAGCCTTCTTTGGGACCATGCTTCGGTTTGAAGGGTGGTGCAGCAGGTGGCGGATATGCTCAGGTTGTTCCCATGGAGGAGCTGAATCTGCACTTTACGGGTGATTTTCATGCTATAACTTCAGCGAATAACCTTCTCGCGGCTATGCTTGACAATCATATCCAGCAGGGGAATGACCTTCGTATCGATCCGAAGCAGATCGTATGGAAGCGTTGTCTGGATATCAATGACCGAGTTTTGAGAAATATAACAGTTGGACAGGGACGTAAGGTAGACGGTGTCACCAGAGAGGATCATTTCATCATCACAGTGGCTTCGGAGATCATGGCAATCCTTTGCCTGTGTTCAGGCATGAAGGATCTGAAGGAGAGGCTCTCAAAGGTAATCGTTGCATATACATATGAAGGTAAGCCTGTCACGGCCAAAGATCTTAAGGCTGTCGGGGCTATGGCTGCGCTTCTTAAGGATGCCATCCGACCGAACCTTGTCCAGACACTTGAGAATACACCGGCGCTCGTTCATGGTGGACCTTTTGCAAATATTGCGCATGGATGTAACTCTATCCGTGCAACAAAGACAGCATTAAAGCTCGCTGATTATGCGATCACGGAGGCAGGCTTCGGCGCTGATCTGGGTGCTGAGAAGTTCATGGATATAAAGTGCCGTTTTGCAGGACTTCATCCGGATGCTGTAGTTTTGGTATGTACCGTCAGAGCTCTTAAGTATAACGGAGGAGTTCCGAAGGACAAACTGAAGGAGGAAAATCTCGAGGCGTTAAAGACGGGAATTGCAAACCTGGAGAAGCATATCGAGAATATTGCAAAGTTTGATGTGCCTTGTATCGTGGCTCTTAACCATATCCTTACCGACACAGAGGCTGAGATACAGTTTGTTAAGGAGTTCTGTGAGTCGAAGGGTGCTGAGTTTGCTCTTGCTGACGTATGGGCAGACGGTGGTGACGGCGGAGTTGAGCTTGCAAATAAGGTCGTTGAGACAATAG
This sequence comes from uncultured Lachnospiraceae bacterium, assembly GCA_947169235.1. Classification (GTDB taxonomy): domain Bacteria; phylum Bacillota; class Clostridia; order Lachnospirales; family Lachnospiraceae; genus Eubacterium_F. The sequence goes on from CAMVOY010000002.1 coordinate 6,831, forward strand.
AGAAAAAGCCGAGCAAGTATCATCCTCTTTATCCGGATTCCATTTCGCTCAAGGAAAAGATCGAGACTATCGCTACAGAGATTTACGGAGCAGGTCGCGTAGAGTTTTCCAATGAGGCGCTGGCACAGCTTGCGAAGCTTACAGAGCTTGGATTCGGTCACTTCCCGGTATGTATGGCGAAGAATCAGTATTCGTTGTCTGATGACAAGTCAGTACTGGGACGCCCAATAGATCATGTGATACACATCAGGGAGGTTTATGTAAGCGCAGGCGCGGGATTCGTTGTTGCGCTTACGGGTACGATTGTGACTATGCCGGGACTTCCGAAGAAGCCGGCGGCTGAGCATGTGGATGTGGACGCACAGGGCAAGATAAAAGGGCTCTTCTAAACACTTCGTGTTTATCAGATCCCGGCTCTTCTAAACACTACGTGTTTATCAGATCCCGGCTCTTCTAAACACTACGTGTTTTTCAGATCCCGAGCTTTCCTTCGGAAAGCACAGGGCTCTTCTAAGCCTATCCGTGTTTTGCCAGGGTTTTGGGTGAGTTTTCGAAGAATACCGCGCACCAGGTCGATTTCGTTAACGCGATCGCCCCGCAGCGGTATTCTTTTCTTAACATGTTTTTTCTGTGTCTGTCTGACTGTCGCCATAGCTTTACGGCCATTGCGGGCGGATGTGTAATGGTTGACCAGATCAGGTTTTCACCGACCTTAATATGGGCGGTATAGTACATGTTTCCGAAGAACAGTCTGGCATCGTTTTGGAGATTCTGATGTCTGTCGAAACCGCTGTTTTTGAGTCTGAATTGAGCGAACTTATATGCAACATCAGACCATGCGATGGCTTTTCTTTTGTGTTTTTTTCTGTATTTATTCTGCTTATTGAATGCGAGTTTGGCGTATTTCTTTTTATATGTCACCAGTACTCTGATCGTGAGATGACGCCATTTTTTGCTGCCTTTCAGCTTGTATTTAATACGAAATATGGTCTTGCCGCGTGACTTTGACTTAAGTTCGTAGCTGCCCCAGTATTTATCGATCTTTATAGAGACGCTTTTGCCGGCTCTCTTTACCTTGCATTTTTTGAGACGATCGGGTTTTGTGAAGGCTGATCCCCTGCTTGTGTTATTTATCATCATATATGATATGGATTTGGCATGAGATACCTTGCCTCCGACAATCATAAGACATGATATGGAGAAAACAAGCAGCACAAAGGCTGAGCAGATATGTAATATTGGGGATTTGCGCGTGCTTTTCATTTTTATATCTCCGGACAAAATGAGTCGAAGCTCGAAATTTGGTTTGATATTTTGATTATAGATAATCAGATTTGGAATGTCAATGAATAAATTCTTGAAAAATCCCACAAAATGTTGTATGATAGTATAAATGTGTGTAAGAGAGAGGAGGAAGCCATGCGACACCTGATGAATGTACTTGATCTGTCAGTTCAGGAGCTTGATGATCTGCTTGACCTGGCAGGAAGAATCTACGATAATCCTGATGAGTACAAGGATGTGTGTTATCGAAAAAAATTGGCGACCTGTTTTTATGAACCAAGCACGAGAACGAGACTCAGCTTCGAATCAGCGATGCTGAACCTCGGCGGTCAGGTGCTTGGTTTTTCTTCGGCTGATTCATCCTCAGCTGCAAAGGGCGAGAGTGTTTCGGATACGATCAGGGTTATATCATCATATGCGGATATCTGCGCGATGAGACATCCCAAGGAGGGAGCGCCTTTTGTTGCATCGCTGCACTCGTCCATACCCGTGATCAATGCGGGTGACGGCGGACACAATCATCCGACGCAGACGCTTACGGATCTTATGACTATCAAAAAGCTCAAGGGTAACTTCAGCGGTCTGACAGTAGGTTTGTGTGGTGATTTGAAGTTTGGTCGTACGGTGCATTCTTTGGTCGAGGCGATGGTCAGATATCCGGATGTTCATTTCGTTATGATCTCACCTGACGAGCTGAAGATACCGGATTATCTCAGGAGGGATATACTCGATAGAAACCTGATTGACTACAGAGAGGTTCGTGTTTTAGAGGATGTAATGCCTGAACTCGACATACTTTATATGACCAGAGTCCAGAGGGAACGCTTCTTCAACGAAGAAGACTATATAAGATTGAAGGATTCCTTTATCCTTGATCGCAAAAAAATGGATCTTGCGCGTGATGATATGCTTGTATTGCATCCGCTGCCAAGAGTCAATGAGATCTCAACTGAGATTGACGATGATCCGAGAGCAGTGTACTTCAAGCAGGCGAAATTCGGTGTGTATGTAAGGATGGCGCTTATCATGACACTGTTAAAAGATGCCGGAACCATCAGTTGATGATTTGAGAGCAGGAGGTACGCATTATGGATAATAGAGAATTGAGAATAGGCGGTCTGCAGGAGGGAGTGGTTATCGACCATATCAAGGCAGGCGGTGCTATGGAGATTTATAACTATCTTCATCTGGAACAGGTCGATGCATCTGTTGCTATCATCAAGAATGCGCGTTCATCAAAGATGGGGAAAAAGGATATCATAAAGATCGAGGGACCGATATCTATAGATCTCGAAATGCTGGGAGTCCTTGATGAGAATATCACGATCGATGTGATAAAGGACAACAGGATCGTCGAGAAGAGAGTTCTCGCGTTACCCGAGGTAGTGACCAATATCATCAAATGCAAGAATCCCCGTTGTATCACGTCTGTTGAGCAGGAGCTTCCGCACAGATTCAAGCTCACTGACAGAGATCACAGAGTATACAGATGTATGTATTGCGAGCAACGTTGGGATCGTAAACTGAGATAAAACCCGAAAGGAGATTTTTAATAATGATAACACTTAGAGACGGCGGAGCATTTTTGGTAAACGGAGATAAGCTTGTCGATGAAAACTCATCCGAAGCTTCAGGCTATGACAAGGCCACTGCCAAGAAGGGAACCATGGCATACGGTATACTTACCGGACACAATAAATCAGGAGATGAATCAAATCTGAATATAAGATTCGATAAGCTGACATCCCATGATATCACGTTTGTCGGAATCCTGCAAACAGCCAGAGCATCGGGGCTTGAGAGATTTCCGGTGCCGTATGTGCTTACGAACTGTCACAACAGTCTTTGCGCAGTTGGTGGCACGATCAATGAGGATGACCACATGTTTGGTCTGTCATGTGCAAAGAAGTACGGCGGTGTTTATGTTCCGCCTCATCAGGCTGTTATTCATCAGTTTGCAAGAGAGATGCTCGCTGAGGGTGGTGCTATGATCCTCGGATCTGATTCTCATACCAGATACGGAGCTCTTGGTACGATGGCGATCGGAGAGGGAGGTCCTGAGATCGTAAAGCAGCTCCTCGAGCAGACTTATGATATCCCGATGCCGGGCGTGGTTGCCATCTATATGACAGGAAAGCCTGCTGTCGGAGTGGGGCCGCAGGATGTGGCTTTGGCTATAATCGGTGCTGTTTTTGAAAACGGATATGTAAATAACAAGGTTATGGAGTTCGTGGGACCGGGAATCGATAACCTGAGCGTTGATTTCAGGATCGGTGTCGACGTTATGACGACTGAGACGACCTGTCTTTCTTCAATTTGGAAAACAGATGACGCTGTACGTGAGTTCTATGATATTCATCAGAGACCTGATGCTTACAAGGAGCTTCGTCCGGCTGATGTTACCTACTATGACGGTGTGGTTGAGGTGGATCTGTCGCAGATCAAGCCTATGATCGCCATGCCGTTCCACCCGAGCAATGTCTACACCATCGAAGAGGTAAACGCTAATCCGGGTGACATCTTAAGAGATGTGGAGAAAAAGGCTTTGGTCAGCCTTGATAACAATGATATCGAGTACAAGCTCACTGACAAGATACATGACGGTAAGGTATATGTTGAGCAGGGAGTCATCGCAGGTTGCGCAGGCGGTGGATTTGAGAACCTGTGTGCCGCGGCTGATATCCTCAAGGGACATACGATCGGTTCGGATGCTTTTTCACTGAGCGTATATCCTGCAAGCCAGCCGATCCTCATGGAACTCGTGAAAAATGGCACGGTTGCGACCTTCCTTGAGGCAGGCGCCACACTTCGTACTGCGTTCTGTGGCCCTTGCTTCGGTGCAGGAGATGTGCCGGCTAACAGAGGTCTCAGCATCAGGCATTCAACGAGAAACTTCCCGAACAGAGAAGGATCAAAGGTTACAAACGGCCAGATTGCGTCGGTTGCTTTGATGGATGCGAGATCAATAGCAGCCACTGCCGCAAATAAAGGATATCTGACGGCTGCTACTGATATTGATGTTAACTTCACGAATCCGAAGTATTTCTTCGACAAGAGTATTTATGATAATCGTGTATATAATGGTATAGGCAAGGCTGAGCCGGATACGCCTATCACATTTGGTCCGAATATCGTTGATTGGCCGAAAATGTATCCGCTTACGGACAACATCCTTTTGAAGGTCGTTTCCATGATACATGATCCTGTAACAACAACAGATGAGCTGATCCCGTCAGGAGAGACCTCATCATACAGATCAAATCCTCTGGGACTTGCTGAGTTTACGCTGTCCAGAAAGGATCCTGCTTATGTCGGAAAGGCTAAGGAGGTTCACAAGTCTGAGGTTGCCAGGATCGAGGGCGGGGACATTTTTGCTACGGATGACAAGCTTAAGGCCGTATATGACAAGATAAGCTCGATAAGTGATGCCGATCCTAAGGATGTTGAGATCGGATCCGTGATCTTTGCCGTAAAACCGGGTGACGGGTCTGCGAGAGAGCAGGCTGCCAGCTGCCAGAGAGTGCTCGGCGGACTTGCAAATATCTCACGCGAGTACGCTACGAAGAGATATCGCTCAAACCTTATCAACTGGGGAATGTTGCCTTTTGTTTATGATGGAGATCTGGTATTCGACAAGGATGATTATATCTTTGTTAAGGATATCAAAAAGTGTATCACTGACAAGATAGATGAAGTTAAGGCCTATGTGATCGGTGATGATGTGAAGGAGATCACCTTGAGACTCGGAGCTCTTACTGATCATGAGCGCGAGATCATCGAAAAGGGCTGTTTGATCAACTATAACAGGAAATAAGCCGTGTATGTTTTTCTGAAAGGAACCATGAAATGAACGATCAGTATATGATGGCGCATCAGGAGTATGCAATACTGCCGGGTGATGATAATGACCTTTTTGAGGGAAGCAAAGAAGAATTCACTCACATGATGATGATGTACAATGGTGCTATTCGTGAGATGAAGACCAAGCTTCAGGTACTGAATGATGAGCTTTCGATGACCAGAAACCGCAATCCTATCGAGTTTATCGAGACTCGTATCAAAAGCCCCGACAGTATCGCGACCAAACTTAAGAAAAAGGGAGTCGCACTTACTGTAGACAATGTGAAGGAGCATCTTAATGATGTTGCCGGAGTCAGGGTTATCTGCGCATTTTTGGATGATATTTATCAGGTGGCTCAGATGCTCGAGGAGCAGGATGATGTCGAGATCATCAAGACGAAGGATTATATCAAAAAGCCCAAGAAGAACGGGTATAGAAGCCTTCATCTGATCGCTACGGTGCCGGTGTTTTTTTCTAACGGAAAAGAGAATGTCCGTGTTGAGATCCAGATCAGGACGATAGCGATGGACTTCTGGGCAAGTCTGGAGCATTCCGTTAAGTACAAAAGGAATGTCAGGGATGCAGAGGATATCGTCTATGAGCTGAGGGCGTGCGCGGATGTTATCAACAGGACTGATGTGCATATGCAATCGATTCGCGATAAGATCGAATACCTGGAGTAATCTAGGCCCGAGCGCTATGTGAGCTTTTATTCCTCGCTCGCACGTATACGAACTGAAACAGTTCGTTGTGCTCACTCGGAATAAAACTCACGCCGCTCGGGCGGATAGACTTGCAAATGTGGAGGTAATCATGAGTAAAATTATTGATGGGAAAGCGATTTCTGCTCAGATAAAGGAAGAGTGCAGGCAAAAAGTTGAAAAGGAAGGCTTGCAGCGATGCCTGGCGGTGGTGCTCGTGGGTGATGACCCGGCATCCGCGGTGTATGTTGGCAACAAAAAGAAGGCTTGTGAGTTTTGTGGAGTAAAGAGCGTATCGCACGAATTACCGGCGAATACGAGCGAAAAGGAGCTCCTCGAACTGGTGGATAAATTAAATAAGGATGAAACTATTGACGGCATTCTCGTGCAGCTTCCGCTGCCTTCTCATATCGATGAGGACAAGGTGATCAAGGCTATTTCGCCGGATAAGGATGTGGATGGATTCCACCCGGAGAATGTCGGCAGACTCAGCATCGGTCAGCCGGGATTCCTTTCATGTACTCCGGCAGGGATCATTCAGTTGCTTAAGAGATCAAATGTTGAGATAGACGGAAAGAATTGTGTAGTTATCGGCCGCAGTAATATCGTCGGCAAGCCTATGGCGCTTCTGATGCTTCGTGAGAATGCAACGGTTACCGTTTGCCATTCGCACACAAAGGATCTTAAAGAGGTTTGTAAACGTGCCGACATACTGATCGTGGCTATCGGTAAGCCTAAGATGATCGACGCTTCATACGTAAAGGATGGAGCTGTTGTTATCGATGTAGGTATCCATCGTATGGAAAATGGCAAATTATGTGGAGATGTTGACTTCGATTCAGTTGAGCCGGTCGCATCCAAGATAACGCCGGTTCCCGGCGGCGTAGGCCCGATGACAATAGCTATGCTCATGCATAACGTCGTTTATGGTAACGGCGCAGATAAAGCCATGCCATATGTGGTAATCTAAAGACTAATTAGCGCATTCGGCGGCAGGAGTTTTCTCACAGCGAGCCTGCGAAGCAGCAGAGTCGAACGAACTTTTCCAGTTCGTTTAGAAAAGCTCCGACCGCGTCCGATGCGCGGTTGTGACAAAGTGAGGTTTCATGATAACTGTATTCTTCGCCTCTTTAGGCTGCGATAAAAATCTCGTCGATACGGAAAAAATGATGGCGCTTTTACCGGCGCCTGAGTTTGAGTTGACCGAGGATGAAGCCGAGGCAGAAGTTATCGTTGTAAATACATGTGCTTTTATACTGGATGCCAAACAGGAGAGTATTGAGACTATCCTTGATCTGGCGCAGATGAAAGAAAATGGTCGGCTAAGATCTCTGATCGTTACAGGCTGCCTGGCTCAAAGGTATCAGGATGAAGTAAAAAAAGAAATACCAGAGGTCGACGTGATCGTAGGAACTACGGCATACGACAGCATTGCTGATGTTATCAGAAATGCAATGAAAGAGAAAAATGATCCGAAAGATAATGATAAAACCTCAGGAAATGATGTATTTAAGCCGCTTGACTATCTCCCGAAGGATGCGATTAAGCGTGTGAAGACCGGATTTGCTCCGTACAGATACTTGAAGATCGCCGAAGGTTGCAACAAACGCTGCACCTATTGTGCGATCCCTGACATGAGAGGTCCTTACAGGTCCGTCCCCATGGAGGAATTGGAAAAAGAGGCCGAACTCTTGGCGAAGGACGGTGCGGTTGAGCTGATCCTGGTCGCGCAGGAAACGACACTTTACGGTGTTGATATATATGGCGAAAAGAAGCTTCCCGAGCTTCTTCACAGACTCTGTGCGATAGATGGGATCGAATGGATCAGGCTGATGTACTGTTATCCTGAGGAGATCACGAAAGAACTTATCGAAACCATGAGAGATGAACCGAAGGTCTGTCACTATCTGGATATTCCGATCCAGCACGCAGATGATGAGGTTCTCAAAAAAATGGGCCGACGTACGAACAGAAAAGAACTTGAAGAGAAACTTGGCATGATCAGAGAGATCCTTCCCGATATTGCTATCAGAACGACGCTGATTTGCGGGTTTCCGGGCGAGACCATTGATCAACATGATTCATGTATTGACTTCGTAGAGAAGGCCGGATTTGACAGGTTGGGCGTATTTCCGTACTCCGAGGAAGAAGGAACCATTGCAGCTTCAATGCCCGATCAGATTGACGATAAAGAGCGACAAAGCCGTGCTGACGAGATCATGAAGATCTCGGAGAAGGTCGTTTTTGAAAAGAACAAAAAACTCATAGGAAAAAGAATACAGGTTCTGGTGGAGGGATATATACCCGAAGAAGGCTGTTATATCGGACGCAGCTACAGGGACGCGCCTGAGATCGACGGCTTGGTATTTTTTGAATCCGAAACTGAAAGGTTGACATCCGAGATGGTTTGGGTTAACATAACAGAAGCCAAGGGGTACGACCTGAAAGGAGAAATCGAATGAATCTGCCAAATATACTGACTATACTTCGCGTGGCCATGATCCCGCTTTTTGTGGTTGCCATGCTATGCGATTTTCCGGAAGGATTTCCGAATCCTGATATCGTAGCCGGGTGTATTTTTATTGCAGCTTGTATTACCGATTTCTTTGACGGTTACCTCGCGAGAAAGTACAATCAGATTACGACTTTTGGTAAGTTTATGGATCCGTTGGCCGACAAGTTGCTTGTATGCGCCGCGTTGATATGCTTTTTGGCTGCTGAGCATCCTGAGATCCCTGCATGGGTTGTTATCGTGATCATAAGTCGCGAGTTTATCATAAGCGGATTCCGTCTGGTTGCCGTGGAAAAGGGAGTTACGATCGCTGCAAGCTGGTGGGGGAAGATAAAGACAACCGCGCAGATGCTCATGTCGCTGTTGCTTATTTTCCACTTTGAACATGAGGTTTTCAGGATCATAGACACCGTATTTGTTTATCTGTCTCTGGTGCTGACGGTGATATCTCTTATCGACTATATCTACCGCAATCGCGGGGTTATGAAGGATATCGAATAATTTGGGGCTTTTTCGCCCATTCTGTCAATAAAGTGACAAATTAATAATCTATAATGTACAGAGTGATCAGATGTAGGGGAAGGCTTGTGTACGCAGTATATGTACATGAGACGTAAAAACAGACTCTACTTGGAGGTCGTAAGTGAAAAGAATAACCGGATTACTCTGTATAGTGCTTCTTTTATTCGCACTTACAGCGTGTGGCTCGGACGGAAATGATAATCCTGAGCCGACTACCAATCATACAACTGAAGAAGAACCCAGCGAGGAGCCGATACCTACACCGAAATTGGAAACGATCACGGTGTTTACTATCGATCCTGCGAATATGGCCATCATGCCTTCTCAGGTCAAAAAGAACGAGGCTGATGACTCTGTTGAGTATATCACGGAATTGGTTCTTAAGAATCTTGAGGATGATGAGATCCGCGTTGCAAGCGCTATTTCCGACGGAGATCGTGCCGTTATAGCTTTTGACAGTGAATCAAAACCTGTCAAAGGGTGTGACGAGGAGATGGAGGATCTGATCCTTGAGTGTTTTGCAAACAGCATCCTGGACAATGTAGAAGGTATTCACTCTATCAGCTTCTGTACTGAAAAGGGGCCTTACATCAGCGAGAACAAGGAGATGGCTGCTGATGAGATCTACGCATCGCGATGAGTATGATGTAATAATTGTCGGAGGCGGTGCGGCCGGATTGATGGCCGCTATTTTTGCTGCGAACAACAAAGAGAGGGTTTTACTCCTCGAGAAAAATGAAAAAACAGGGAAAAAGCTATATATAACAGGAAAGGGACGATGCAACTTCACTAATGCCTGCGATATTGAGGATATATTTCCGCAGGTGGTGAGCAATGCAAAGTTCCTTTATTCATGTCTGTACGGGTTTTCGAATGCGGATGTCGTGTCATTTTTCGAAAGCAACGGACTGAAAGTGAAGGAGGAACGCGGGAAAAGGATGTTCCCGGCCTCCGACAAGTCTTCTGACGTGATACGGACTCTGGAAAAGGCCTGTAAAAACGCTGGTGTTACAGTCCGTCTGAAATCCGAGGTTGTCAGCCTGATCATCTCGGATACCAAGGCGATAATGGGAGTCATGACTTCTGAGTGCAAACGCTATATGGCAAAGCGTGTTATCCTGGCTACGGGCGGCGTTTCTTATCCCTCGACAGGTTCGACCGGTGATGGGCACCGTATGGCCAGAGCCTGTGGCCATCGAATTATCGATATGAGGCCCGGACTCACAGGGATGACTACCGCGGAGACGGATATCAGAAAGTTGCAAGGACTGACGTTACTTAACTCATCCATCAAGATTCAGGATGTTGACTCTAAAAAGACACTTATGGAGGGCTTCGGAGAGGTTCTGTTTACGCATTTCGGCGTGAGTGGCCCTACTATCCTGACTGCAAGCTCCGTACTTGGCGACATCCTCAGAGAAAGACATCTTTCCATGCATATCGATATCAAGCCGGCACTGGACTTCGAACAGCTGGATAAACGTGTGCTGAGAGAGATAGAGAGTGACGGCAAAAAGACCATGTCGAATCTGATGAGGAGCATGCTGCCGCAAAGCCTGATCCCTGTGATATTAAAGAGATGCGAGATAGATCCGAATCAAAGAGGTATAAATATAACCCGTGAAGAGAGGCGCCTCCTGGTTGAGACAATGAAGGATTTCACCGTGACACTTACCGGAGTCAGAGGCTTTGATGAGGCGATCATCACACGAGGCGGAGTGAGCGTAATGGACGTAAATCCGCAAACTATGGAGAGTAAAATAATATCAGGACTATATTTTGCCGGAGAGATACTCGACGTAGATGCGTTGACGGGAGGATATAATCTTCAGATAGCCTGGTCTACAGGTGCTGCCGCAGGAAGAAGCGGCGGAGAAGGAGGAGAATCATGAGAAATATTGCGATCGACGGCCCTGCAGGTGCAGGAAAAAGCTCTATAGCAAAGCTGGTCGCTAAAAAGCTTGGGATCGTTTATGTTGATACCGGAGCCATGTACAGGACCATGGCGTATGCCTGCTTAAATGACGGTGTTGACATTTTTGATGAGGAGGCAGTTTCCGCAAAGATAAAGGATGTTGATATTCGGATAGATTATCAGGACGGGACTCAGCATATTTTTCTCGGGAGCACGGATGTATCCACGGATATAAGGCAGGAGGAAGTCGGTAAAGCCGCATCCTCAATCGCCAGATACGCTTTGGTGAGATCGAAACTTGTAGCTCTTCAGCAGAAGCTGGCACGTACGCAGGATGTTATCATGGACGGCCGCGATATAGGGACCGTTGTGCTTCCTGACGCGTATCTTAAGGTGTTTTTGACAGCGAGTTCCAAGGTCAGAGCCGAGAGAAGATACAAAGAGCTCGTTGAAAAAGGCGAAAGTTGTGATATCGATGAGATTGAGAAAGATATCATAGCCAGAGACGAGCAGGATATGAATCGTGAGGTATCTCCGCTTAAACAGGCCGATGATGCCGTACTTGTGGATACTTCGGACATGTCTATCGATCAGGTTGTCGAGCGGATAATGGAGCTTTATGATGGAGATTTATGATGGAGATTAAGGTTGCAGATCATGCGGGGTTCTGTTTTGGCGTGAAACAGGCGGTTGACAGAGTTTACGAGCTTTGTGATTCAAGCCCGGTACGTGATATTTTTACATTGGGACCGATAATTCATAACGAGAGAGTGGTTGAAGACCTGAGTCGACGCGGTGTTAAGGTTTTGGGTGATCTTGACGACGTGCCGGACGGGTCTTTGGTTGTTATCAGGAGTCACGGAGTGCCGAAATCCGTCATTGATCAGCTGGAAGAAAAAGGGATTTCATACGAGAATGCCACATGCCCGTTTGTGAAAAAGATTCACGAGATCGTGAAGGAAAGAAGTCTTGCCAGAGAACAGATCGTCATAGTCGGATCAGCCGAACACCCCGAAGTTAAAGGGATTCTCGGTTGGACGAAAAGCGGTGGTACGGTGATAGAAACACATGAACAGGCTGAGGCTTTCGTACCTTCCGATCCGCTTTCAAAAGTTTGCGTAGTGTCTCAAACTACATTTAATTCGAAAAAATTTAAAGAATTTGTTGAAATTCTCGAAAAAAAAGAGTATAATCTAAATGTTGTCAATACGATTTGTCGTGCAACTAACGAAAGACAGGAAGAAGCAGCAGCCCTGTCAGCCGAATGTGACGCGATGATCGTTATCGGAGGAGCGGACTCGTCGAACTCGAGAAAGCTCTACGAGATATGCAAACAACAGTGTGAAAACACTTTTTTCATACAGTCAGCAGATTCAATCGATGATATATCTTTCGATGGATTTGCAGCCTTAGGCATTACCGCAGGGGCATCGACCCCAAATACTTTAATTCAGGAGGTTTTAGAGGCATGTCAGAGGAAATGAGTTTTGAGCAGTATTTAGAGGAGGAGGCCAATTTCAAACAACCGCACAAGGGCGAAGTTGTTGAGGGGACTGTTATTGATGTCAAGGATAATGAGATCATCCTGAATATTAAAGCAAAGTCTGATGGTGTTTTGACCAAGAGTGAATACAGCAATAACCCGGATGTTGACTTAAAGAGTGAAGTCAAGATCGGCGATGAGTTGACCGTCAAGGTAGTGAGCGTCAACGACAGCGAAGGCCAGGTGCTGGTTACATACAAGCGTCTCCAGCAGGATAAGGTTAACAAGCGCTTTGAAGAGGCGTTTGAGAACCACGAGATCCTTACAGGTAAGGTAACACAGGCTCTCAAGGGCGGACTCAGTGTCAGCTACGGAGAGGGACGCGTGTTCATCCCTGCAAGTCTGGTTTCAGACGTATTTGAGAGAGATCTCAGCAAGTACACTGATCAGGAGATCCAGTTCGTACTTACAGAGGTTAACGTACATAAGCGTCGTATCATCGGTGACAGACGCTGCCTCATCGTTGAGGAGAAGAAAAAGCTTCAGGAGGAGCTTCTCAGTCGTATAGAGGTTGGTCAGATGATCGAGGGTACGGTAAAGAACCTCACAGATTTCGGCGCATTCATCGACCTCGGTGGAGCAGACGGACTCCTTCACATCTCAGAGATGAGCTGGGGACGTGTTGATGATCCGAAGAAGCTTTTCAAGGTCGGCGATACCGTAAAGGTAAAGATCAAGGATATCAATGATACCAAGATCGCTCTTACCATGAAGTTCGACGAGAACAATCCATGGAAGGATGCTGCTGAGAAGTACGCAGTTGGCAATGTGATCACCGGTAAGGTTGCACGTATGACTGACTTTGGCGCATTTGTAGAGCTTGAGGAAGGCATCGATGCACTTCTCCATGTTTCTCAGATCGCTATCGATCATGTTGAGAAGCCTTCTGACGTACTTAAGGTTGGTCAGGAAGTGACAGCAAAGATCGTTGATTTCAACGAGGAGACAAAGAAGATTTCACTTAGTGTTAAAGCTTTAGAGATTGAAAAGCAGAAGGCTGAGCAGGCTGCTGCAGGTGATGCAAAAGAAGCTGCACCTGCCGAAGACGCGACAGAAGAGCCGGCTGAGGAGCCTGTAGAGGAAGTAGCTGCTACTGAGGAGTCATCTGACGAGGAATAATATAAATGGCAAATACATATGAGGATTTCAAAACCTGGTTTTTGAGACTTTCCGGAATTGATCTTAATTGCTATAAAGAAAGCCAGATGAAAAGAAGGATCGACAATTTTTATACGCGTCGTAAGTTCAACGGTTATGAGGACTTTTTCGCGGCATTGTCAAAAGATGACCAGATGCAGAAGGATTTCACCGGTTATCTTACGATAAACGTTTCAGAGTTTTATCGGAATCCGCCACAGTGGCAGACAGTAGAAAAGGAAGTATACCCGACACTCATTGATCGATTCGGTAAAAACTTAAATATCTGGAGTGCCGCCTGCTCGACAGGAGATGAGCCGTATACGCTTGCGATGCTTTTGGCTGAGCATGTGCCGTTACATCAGGTGAATATCCTTGCAACCGATCTGGATGTGGATATTCTTAAAAAGGCTCAGGAAGGACGCTATATTGAAAAGAGTATAGCGGGGCTTCCAAAGGTTTACAGAGATAAGTATTTTGTGTCGGATGGTGACGGGTTTGTGCGCATTTCCGATGATATCAAGAAAAGGATAACCTTTAAGCATCACAATCTGCTCAAAGACCCTTATCCGCGCGGAATGCACCTTATAGTCTGTCGAAATGTCATGATATACTTCACTGAGGAAGCTAAGGACGTGATCTACCGCAAGTTCTCAGATGCTATGGTCGATAACGGTATCTTCTTTGTGGGAAGTACAGAGCAGATAATCAAGCCTGCACAGTACAGTTTTGTCAGTGCGAAGTCATTTTTCTATGAGAAATCTAAGGATTTATAGACATTTGAAAAAATGATAAGGCCACCCCGCGTTTTTAACACGGGGTGGTCATTACTGTTTAATAGGAGATTGAAAAGGAGGTAATTATGGACGTTACTGTAGCGCTCGATGCAATGGGCGGCGACTACGCTCCGAAGGAGACTGTAAGCGGTGCGATAGAAGCTGTTAAGGAATTTGGTCAGATATCAGTTATCCTGGTTGGAAGAGAGGCTGATATTAATAATGAGCTGTCAAAGTATGAGGATTATCCGAAGGACAGGATCAAAGTCGTAAACGCTGATGAGATCATCGATATGGGTGAGGTTCCAACTCTTGCCATAAAGGAGAAAAAGAATTCTTCATTGGTTGTAGCAATGAAACTCGTGCGCGACGGTGAGGCGGATGCTATCGTCTCCGCGGGTTCTACAGGAGCGATCCTTGTTGGCGGACAGCTGGTCGTAGGTCGTATTAAGGGTGTAAAAAGGCCTGCACTTGCTCCGTTTTTGCCTACAAAGAAGGGCATGAGCCTTCTGATCGACTGCGGCGCAAATGTTGATGCCAAGCCGGAGAACCTGGTGCAGTTCGCTCAGATGGGTTCGATTTACTATGAAAACGTTATGGGTGTAAAGAATCCTACCGTTGGTATCGTGAATATCGGTACCGAGGAGGAAAAGGGCAATAAACTTGTCAAGGAAACCGGACCTTTGCTTAAGGAATGCAAGGATATAAACTTCATAGGGAGCGTGGAGGCCAGAGATATTCCGTCAAAACCGTCAAATGTACTTGTTTGCGAGGCTTTTGTCGGAAATGTTATCCTTAAACTGTTTGAGGGTCTGGCACTCACATTCCTTGGTGTTGTCAAAAAGGCACTTTTTAAGAGTACAAAGACAAAGGTGGGTGCGCTGCTTATTAAAAAGTCACTGAAGGAGCAGCTGTCGCTTTTTGATACAAAGGATCAGGGTGGAGCTCCGCTTCTGGGACTTAAGGGTCTCGTTGTCAAGGCTCATGGTAATTCAAAGAGCTTTGAGATCAAAACGGCGATAGGACAATGCATCACCTTTAAGGAAAATGATATAAGCGGTAAGATTTCAAAGGTTGTTGGTGGTAATGAGTAAATCAAATCAGGAATTATTTTTAGAGTCCATAGGCTATCGATTTTCCGACATTTCATTATTTGAGACTGCGTTGACTCACTCATCTTATGCGAATGATAAAGGGCTTGAGTACACCAGTAATAATGAACGGTTGGAGTTTTTGGGTGATGCTGTTTTGGAGCTTGTTTCGAGCAGGTTTATCTTTGATGAGCATCCCGATATGGTCGAAGGAGAGATGACCACGCTCAGGGCTAGCCTTGTATGTGAACAGAGTTTGGCAGAGGCAGCGAGGCAAATAGGACTCGATAAGCATTTGATACTTGGTCACGGAGAAGAAAAAACCGGTGGAAGAATGCGGGATTCTATCCAATCAGACGCTTTTGAGGCTTTGATCGGTGCGATCTATCTCGATGGCGGCTACGATGAGGCAGAGAAGTTCATTAAGAAATATATCCTGACAGACATTGAACACAAGAGATTATACTATGATTCAAAGTCAAAACTTCAGGAGATCGTTCAAAGCTATTTTCATGAGGGTGCAAGTATCGTTTATGAAGTGGTTGATGAATCAGGACCGGCTCATGACAAGCTTTTTACCATCGGATTGAAAGTTCAGGGGAAAGAGTTTACGAAGGCAACCGGTCATACAAAGAAAAAAGCCGAACAGGAGGCCGCCTATCAGGCATTACTCATGCTGAAGGATAAGGACCTTTTGTCATTATTATAAAGGGGCAGGACAAGATGTATTTAAAAAGTATTGAAGTACACGGATTTAAATCATTTGCCAACAAGCTGATCTTTGAGTTCAATAACGGGATTACTGGTATTGTTGGACCGAACGGTAGCGGAAAGAGTAACGTAGCTGACGCCGTACGTTGGGTGCTTGGTGAGCAGAGCGCCAAGCAGCTTCGTGGTGCAAGCATGCAGGATGTCATTTTTTCCGGTACCGAGCTTCGTAAACCGCAAAGTTATGCTTATGTTGCGCTGACTATAGCAAATGACGATCACAAACTTGATACTCCGTTCGAGGAGGTCCAGATCGCCAGAAAGGTCTACAGATCAGGTGAGAGTGAATATCTGTTAAATGGCGCAGTATGCAGACTTCGCGACGTACAGGAGCTTTTTTTCGATACCGGAATCGGAAAAGAAGGATATTCGATTATCGGACAGGGACAGATCGACAAGATACTTTCAGGTAAGCCCGAGGACAGACGTGAGCTTTTTGATGAGGCTGCAGGTATCGTCAAGTTTAAAAAGAGAAAGGCATCCGCTGAAAAGAGTCTCGAGGCGGAGAAGCTTAACTTAACGCGAGTTGAGGATATCTTAGGAGAGCTGACTCTCCGCGTGGAGCCTCTTAAGGAGCAGTCAGAAAAGGCAAAAAAGTACATCGATCTGAAAAATGAGCTGAAGGACATGGAGATCGGGCTTTTCCGTTTGGAGTATGAAGCTCTGAACAACGACAAGGAAAAGCTTGACGAGACCATACAGACGGCAAACGATGACCTTAACCGTGCAAAGGAAGAGAAGGAAGCAACGGCGGAGGCTTTCAGCCAGCTTGATGAGACTATTCAGAACTTTGATCAGTCAATCCAGGACAAAAAGGATCAGATTCAGAAGAATCAACTTGCTTTGCAGAATTGTGAATCCGAGATCAGAGTGTGTAAGGAAAAGATATCTTCGATCGAGCAGGGAAAATCATTTTTCCGTGACCGTGAGGAGGCTATACTTGAGTCGATAAAGGAGATCGAGGAAGAGCAGGCTCAGTATGCAGATGAGAAGGCTCAGATCGATGAGAACTTAAAGGATATGGAGATCCGTGAGCAGAATGCTCAGGATGCTCTTACTGAGCTTGAGAAAGAGATCGTTGAAAAGGAGATCAGGCTCGGCGAGGAGAATGAAGCGATCATTGACTCCATGAACCGTTCTTCTGAGATAACGCTTCGTCAGCAGAAACTGCGTTCACAGCTTGATCAGAATCGTCTTCGTCAGGCCGAGATGAACCAAAAGATCATCACCAATCAGTCAAAGGTTGACGAGGCTACTCAGGCAATGAAAAATGAGGAGGCCGATTTCAAAGAGGCCAAGGCCAAATATGATGATGAGTATATCGCGCACAAGAATATTCTTGCAAAGATAGAAGCAAAGCGTGCGGAGATACTCGAACAGAATCGCAAGATAGATGAGACGAAGAGTGAGTATCACAGGGAGAACTCCCGTCTTGAAACGTTGAAAAACATGACAGAACGTTATGAGGGATACAGCCAGAGTATCCGTCATGTCATGGAACAGAAGAAAGTAAATAAGGGCGTTCTTGGCGTAGTGGCCGACATCATCAAGGTTGACCGTAAATATGAGATCGCTGTGGAGACCTGTCTGGGAGGAAATATCCAGAACATCATAACAAAGGATGAGCAGGTCGCTAAGGATATGATCAATCTCCTTAAAGAGAATCATTACGGACGCGCGACATTTTTGCCGTTAACCACAGTGACTCCTACCGGAAAGGAGCCGTGGCCTGAGGAGGCAGAGAGTAAAAAGGGTGTCCTTGGTTCGGTTGACAGCTTTGTTGAAAGGGATGACAAGTATGACAAGATAGTGAGATATCTGCTTGGAAGATATTTGCTTGTCGATACCATTGATAATGCGCTTAAGATCAACAAAGAGTTCGGGTATTCCATCAGGATCGTCACGCTTGACGGTGAACTGATGAATCCGGGTGGTGCGATATCCGGTGGTGCGTTCAAGAACAAAAATCACCTGCTCGGACGAGGTCGCGAGATCGAAAAGCTTGGTGAATCATTAAAAGAGATCGAGAAAAAGCTCGAAACTATCCGTCAGGGGATTGCTGATCGTGAAGAAGAGATCGTGATGATGACTGAGACAGCTACCGAGAAAGCATCAAAGCTTCAGGAACTCGAGCTTCGCCAGAATACGGCAAAGATCAAATATGATCAGGCCGTCAGCATAAAAGAGGAAACCGAAAAAGAATATAATTCCATTGCAGATGATAAGAAGGCTTTGGAAAGAGAAAAGAGCGATATTGAGACTGCCATCAAGTCTATCGATGAATCTTTGGAGCTTTCGAAAAATGAAGAGGAGCTTTCCAAACAGCAGGTTGAGACTCTCGGAAATGAGATCAATGATGCTCATGACAAACAGTCGGCTGACCAGGAAGCACTGAATGAGCTCAGACTTGAAATGACATCTGTTCGCGGCAAACTAAGCTTCATCGATGAGAATATCGAAAGACTTACTAACGCAGCCGCATCAGCGAAGGAGCAGCTTGATGCCATCCATGCTGAGGCTGACAACTCCGATTCATCGATCAAGGAGCATGAGGATCAGATCAAGGCATATGAGCTTCGTATCGAAGAACTCAAGGAGAATAATATAAACCTTGATAAGACCGTTGAGGAAGAAAAGGTTAAAAAGCAGGAGCTCATGGACTCCCAGAAACAGGCTTTTGAGTCCAGAGAGAAGCTTCTTACACGTATCGGCGACCTGAATAAAGAGGTTTTCCGATTGGAGTCTCAGCGTGAAAAGGTTGATGAAAAGCTTGAAAGCCAGATAGATTACATCTGGAATGAGTACGAGCTTACATACCATAATATCACTGAGATGGAGTTCGATGATTCCATTTCGAAAACCGAAAGAAGCCAGAGAGTCGGTAAGCTTCGTTCGAGCATAAGATCACTGGGTGATGTAAACGTAAACGCTATCGAGGAATACAAAGAGATCTATGAAAGGTACACAGTGCTCACTACTCAGCATGATGATCTCGTTGCATCCGAAGAAAAGCTTCGCGGTATCATCGAGGAACTCGATACCGAGATGAGAAGGCAGTTTTCCGAGAAGTTTGCGGCGATCCAGAAAGAGTTTGACAAGGTATTTAAGGAGCTTTTCGGTGGCGGTAAGGGTACGCTTGAGCTTACCATTGACGAGGATGTACTTGATGCAGGTATCATGATCAATGCACAGCCGCCGGGAAAAAAGCTTACAAATATGATGCAGCTCTCAGGTGGAGAGAAGGCACTTACGGCGATATCGTTGCTTTTTGCGATCCAGAACCTGAAACCTTCACCATTCTGTCTGCTGGATGAGATCGAGGCGGCGCTTGATGATTCGAACGTTAAACGATATGCCAAGTATCTTCATAAACTGACTAAGAATACACAGTTTATCGTTATCACGCATCGTAAGGGAACCATGGAGGCGGCTGACGTTCTTTACGGTATCACGATGCAGGAGAAGGGTGTCTCGACGCTCGTTTCCGTTAAACTTATCGAGGAACAACTAGACGACTAGCGACGCGCCGAACGCAATGTGAGCTTTTCTCACGACTCGTGGCTACGCCAGCTCGCTGTGAGAAAACTCACGCCGTCGGCGCTGTTAACAGGCTCCCGACTAGGACTGTTTAAGATTGTCCTAGCGGGGGATGTGTCTTTAACGTCGTTGCGCAGGCGAGGTTAGGAAACTCGAAGAGTTTCCTTCGAGCCGCACAACGTGACGTTAAAGAAAAAAGCGAAAGCGTGCCCCCGCGGACATTTAAACAGTCCGTATAGGGAGCCGATAGGAGAATAACATGGGATTTTTTGAGAGATTAAGAAACGGAATGAGCAAGTCGCGCAACCAGATGTCCGAATATATGGACGATGTGTTTGCGGCGGGACGTCCTATCGATGATGATTTTTACGAGGAGCTCGAAGAGATACTCGTTATGGCTGATGTCGGTGCCGAGACATCAGAGAAGATCATTGATGAGATGAAAGAACGTATCGAAGAGAAAAAATGGTCCGACGCTTATCTTGCAAAAGATATACTTAAGGACATTTTTAAAGAGAAGCTTGAGATGCCTATGGATGCGTATTTCTTCATGAATCGCAAATCTGTTGTTCTGGTTATCGGTGTAAATGGCGTCGGAAAGACAACAAGCGTTGGAAAGATGTCTGCGCTACTTAAGAACAGAGGCAAGAAAGTGTTACTGTGCGCTGCTGATACTTTCAGGGCCGGTGCTATAGAACAGCTCAAGGAATGGTCAAAAAGAGCGGGCGTTGATATTATTGCAGGTACTGAAGGACAGGATCCCGCATCTATCGTATATGATGCCGTTGCGGCTGCCAAGGCAAGAGATGTAGACATACTTTTGTGTGATACGGCGGGTCGACTTCATAACAAAAAGAATCTCATGAACGAGCTTCACAAAATCCATACGATACTTGACAAGGAGTATCCGGGAGCTTATCTTGAGACACTTATAGTAGTTGATGCTACGACCGGACAGAACGCTTTACAGCAGGTAAAGGATTTCTCCGATGTTACCAATGTTACCGGAGTTATACTCACAAAAATGGATGGTACCGCAAAGGGCGGTATTGCAGTGGGGATCTGGTCCGAGTTAAATATCCCGGTTAAGTTTATCGGTGTGGGGGAGACGATAGAAGACCTTGATATGTTCAAGGGTGATGAATATGTTGAAGCTCTGCTTGGAAATACAGAGAGCTGATATCGGAATATTTTTGATGCATAGGAGGAGTATCGGTAATGGATTTTGAACCATCACTTTTGTTTACACCGGATGGTGTGAGAGATGTGTACGGACGAGAATGCAGGGAGTATAATGTTATTCGACGTATGATAAGACAGGAGATGGAGCTTTACGGATTCCGTGATATCAAGACTCCGAGCTACGAGTTTTTTGATATTTTTAATAAGGAAAGAGGAACCGTTCCGTCGAACCAGATGTTTAAGTTTTTTGACAGACATAACAACACGCTGGTTTTGAGGCCTGATCATACACCGCAGATCGCAAGGTGCGTGGCCAGATATTATGCGGATGAGGATATGCAGCTCAGGCTTTGTTATACCGGAAACACTTTTATCCATAACACTTCTTATCAGGGCAAGCTTTCCGAAACAACTCAAATCGGAGCAGAGATAATCGGTGATGCTTCTTCTGATGCGGATGGAGAGATGCTTACGCTTGCGATCGAATGTCTGAAAAAGAGCGGGCTTAAGGATTTTAGTGTTGATGTAGGACATGCCGGTGTATTCAGAGGACTTGTTCGTAAAGCCGGACTTGATATCGAGGAGATAAAAAAGCTCAGGCACTTCATTGAGAACAAAAACTCACATGCCGTAAAGGAGCTCCTTAGCGAAAAGTCAATGGATGATGGTGTGAGAGAGGTTCTGATCAGGCTACCGGAGATTTTTGCTGATGATGATTCGTTGACATTTGTAAAAGAAAGAGTTTCTGATGAGGAAACCCTGGCTGCAATAGAAAGACTTGAAACTATCCGTGATATATTGGACGGTTTCAACATGCTCGATCATGTTACTTTTGATCTTGGAATGCTTGCCAAGATGGATTATTATACCGGGGTTATTTTTAAGGCTTATACATTCGGAACCGGTGAGGCTATAGCGAGCGGAGGTCGTTATGACGATCTGATGGCGCAGTTTGGTAAGGATAAGCCGGCGGTCGGCGTGGTTTTCCTGCTCAACTCCCTGATGGAGGCGCTCGCTTCCGAAAAGGTTGATGTTTTGACTCCGGATGAGGATATACTGATCCTGTACAGATCTACCAATCGTAACGTGGCTATAGATTTGGCCAAAAAGCTTCGCGACGAGGGGCAGCCGGCATTTCTTATGAGAAAAAATGCTGATCTGTCGCTCGAGGAGTATAAGGAATACGGTAAAAGACGCGGACTCAAGGAGCTTCGTTACATCGATGATACCGGAGAGATAACAGTATTTAATGTGTGAAGATGATAGAAAGGATCATTTTATGGAAGGTACAGACAGATTTATCACTATCGCTTTGGCAAAGGGCAGGCTCGCGATGCAGACCTTGGACCTTTTTGAAAAAAGCGGGATAACCTGTGATGAGATAAAGGATAAGGATACCAGAAAGCTTATATTTGTAAATCATGAACTTGGTTTAAAGTTCTTTTTGTCAAAGACTTCTGATGTGCCGACTTACGTAGAGTATGGCGCGGCAGATCTGGGCGTGGTCGGGTATGATACCATTTTTGAAGAGGGCAGAAAGATCCTTGAGGTATTGGACTTGGGACTTGGCAAATGCAATATGTGTGTCGCAGGCCCGGCTATCGCAAAGGATGATCTTGAAAACGGCAGAATCAGACGAGTTGCCACGAAGTACCCGCGTATGGCAAAGGATTATTTTTATGAAAAAAAGCATCAGACTGTAGAGATCATAAAACTCAACGGTTCCGTGGAGCTTGCTCCCATAGTCGGACTGTCGGAGGTTATTGTTGATATAGTGGAAACGGGTTCGACACTGAAAGCAAACGGACTTGAGGTGTTGGAAACAATATGTCCGTTATCTGCAAGAGTAATTGTAAACGAAGCCAGTATGAAACTACTCAGAGATCGTATCCTGGCATTGATAAATGCGTTAAAGGAGGGCTTATGCGAGTAATAGAATTAAATGATAAAACAAAAAAAGAGGTTCTTTCTACTCTTTCAAAGCGCAGCTTCGGAGCTGATGAGGAGATACAAAAGATAGTTGATCAGATCATCGCCGATGTCCGTGAAAATGGTGACGAGGCGTTGGTTCGTCTCACTGAGGGCCTTGACGGCGTTAAGCTCAGACCTGATCAGTTCAGAGTGAGCAAAGCTGAGATTGATGATGCTTACAAAAAAGTTGATGATTCTCTGATAGAGACGATCAAAAAAGCTATCGATAATATCAAGAGTTATCATGAAAAACAGGTCAGACAGAGTTTTATTTCCACCCGTGAAGATGGAGTGATGCTCGGGCAGAGGATAACTCCCATTGAAAAAGTCGGTGTTTATGTACCGGGTGGAAGAGCTCCGCTGTCATCATCAGTTCTTATGAATGTCGTGCCGGCAAAGGTAGCCGGTGTTCCGCAGATCGTAATGATGACTCCTCCGTCAAAGGATGGAACGATCACTCCTGAGGTTTTGGTTGCAGCTGATCTTTCAGGTTGTGATGAGATATATAAGATTGGCGGAGCGCAGGCTGTTGCTGCTCTTGCCTACGGTACTGATACCGTGCCAAAAGTGTATAAGATCGTTGGCCCCGGGAATATTTTTGTGACACTTGCGAAAAAGGCGGTTTTCGGAACTGTTGGGATCGATTCTGTCGCAGGCCCTTCAGAAATCCTGGTACTGGCGGATGAGACTGCAACTCCTGAGTATGTTGCATGTGATCTTTTGAGCCAGGCTGAGCATGATCCGATGTCATCAGCAGTTCTGGTCACAACTGATAAGTCGATTGCAAAAAAGGTTGAAAAACTCGCAAACAGTTTCGCAAAGGAGCAGTCCAGACGTGAGATAATCGAAAAATCGCTGGAGGATTGGGGTTATATTCTGGTTGCGAAAAACATGGATGAAGCGATAGATATCGTTAATGATATAGCCAGCGAGCATTTGGAGATCCTCACCAAAAACGCATTTGATGTGATGTGCAGGATCAAAAATGCCGGTGCTATCTTTATGGGAGAATATAGCTGTGAGCCGCTCGGTGACTATTTCGCCGGCCCCGATCATGTGCTTCCGACCTGCGGTACGGCAAGGTTTTCATCACCGTTATCCGTTGATGAGTTTATCAAAAAAACCAGTCTGATCTCTTATTCAAAGGAAGCATTGGAGCAGGCTAATGAGGATATCATCGCATTTGCCAAGGCTGAGAAGCTTTATGCTCATGCAAACTCCATCGCTGTCAGATTCGGCAAGGAAGTCAAATAATATCGAAAAATGGCATTTTTCTTAAAAAAATTGCTTGACTGAGAGCCGAAAGTATGTTATAGTTCTAACGTTGTGCAAAATAATCATTAGATGGTCCGCTAAAGATATATTACTTTATGAACATCGAACGTTAAGGAGGAAGAAAGATGAACGACATTATCAAGAAGATCGAAGACGAACAGCTTCGTGCAGAAACGTTCGACTTCAACATCGGTGACACTGTACGTGTTCACGCAAAGGTAAAAGAGGGACAGCGCGAGCGTATCCAGGTATTCGAGGGTACAGTGCTCAAGAGACAGGGCGGTTCAAGCCGTGAGACCTTCACTGTTCGTAAGTTTTCAAACGGTGTAGGCGTCGAGAAGACCTGGCCTCTTCATTCACCAATTGTTGAGAAGATTGAGGTTGTACGTCGTGGTAAAGTAAGACGTGCTAAGCTTAACTATCTGAGAAGCCGCACAGGTAAGGCTGCAAAGGTTAAAGAGCTTGTAAGATAATAACTATTCTCACAAAGAAAACATGGTCAACGAATTATTATGATTTGTTGACCTTTTTCCTATATTTATGGTGTGCAGTTTGATATGGAGGACGTAAATGAATCTCCGATTCGAGGAAGAGGCTAAGAAGGAAAAAAGAAAAAAGCTGATATATGAAACGATAAGATATCTGATATATGTTGTAATCGTTATCTTTTTTGCATGGTGCATTATTAACCTCTGCCTGAAAAAGGTCACAATGATCGGTTCTTCCATGGAAAACACACTCCACAGTGGGCAGGAGATCATAGTCAACACATTTTTTAAAAGATTTGTGTCACCGGGCAGAAACTCAGTCATAGCATTTTTTCCGGAAACAGGAGCTGACAATAAAGAAAGAACGGATTCATCGATCCTGATAAGAAGGATTGTCGGTCTTCCCGGAGAAAGAGTAAAGATATCGGGAGGCTATGTCTACATTAATGGCAAAAAGCTCGAAGAGGATTATGAGTTCGACAGAAATGTATCATCCGGGCAGGCTGATCAGGAAGTGAGCCTTAAGGATAATGAGTATTTTGTACTTAGTGATAAAAGGACTGATCTGGATGACAGCAGGAGTTCGAGTTTTACGAAGGTAATAAGCGATAATATAATAGGTACTGTTATTCTCCAGTTGGATCCGTTTGGATTTATTGCAGGTCCTGAGCCTGATAAAACCGAATCCGATGAAGACGAGGAGAAATCAGAGGAGTGAGCATTTAATGCATTTTCAATGGTTTCCGGGTCACATGACTAAGGCGATCAGATCCATGAAGGAGGAGATTCGCCTTATTGATATCGTGATCGAGCTGATAGATGCAAGGATCCCCGTAAGTTCAAGGAATCCAGAGATAGATACTTTGGCGCAGGGCAAAACCAGGATCCTGCTTTTAAACAAGACTGATATGGCTGATAAGTCTCAGACCGATAAATGGGTTGAGTATTTTGAGTCAAAGGGCTTATATGCGCTTTCTATCAATGCAAAAAAGAAACAGGATCTAAGCAGAGTAAACAGACTGATTGATGAGGCTGTACGTATAAAACGGGAAAAGGATCTCAAACGAGGGATTAAAAATCGCCCTGTACGTGCCATGATCGTCGGCATTCCGAATGTCGGAAAATCCACTTTCATAAACAGTTTTTCCGGACGGGCATCTACCAAAACCGGCAATAAACCCGGAGTTACAAAGGGAAAGCAGTGGATAAGGCTTTCAGGCGGCAAAAATGGTGGTAGTGTAGAGTTACTGGATACACCCGGGATTCTATGGCCGAAGTTTGAAGACCAGACAGTCGGGCTTCATCTGGCTTGGATCGGCTCGATAAAAGATGAATTGATAGTAAGCACCGATCTTGCTTTGGATCTGATCGAGTTTTTGGAGACGGAGCATAAGGGTGTAATAAGTGAACATTATGGATTTGAGCCGGAGGGCGATTCTGTTCATATTTTGGAACAGCTGGCCGCTGCTCGTGGCTGTAAAGCTCGTGGCGGCGAGCCTGACTTTGATAAAGCGGCATTTTTCCTGCTTGATGATTTCAGAAATGCCAGGCTCGGAAGTATAACGATTGAATGTGTTTCCTGAAAACGGAGGTTTATATATGAGTGATTTTGATCGCGATGCTTTGTTCTCCGATATTGATAAGATAATGGAACAACAGGGTTTTTCAAATATAGGTTCCTCATCAATGCCGGTAGAGATTGAGGCTACGGATGAGCCCGAATCCGAAAATATGGCTACCATTCAGCCTCATGAGCTGGATATGATCGAGCGTGTGGTGAATCCGGAGCTTGCTGCCAAACGCGTTGAGTTAGAACTGGAAACGCAGGAAGAGCTGATGGAGGCTCAGCCTTTAGATGATCAGCAGATAAATGTCGGGCAGACTTTTCCTGAACCTGTCGCTGCAAGCGCTCCTACGGTAAACGATGCAGAAGAAGAGAGCATGGAACCTGATGTAGTATCATTGTCTCTTGAAAAGCCGGTCTCACCAAATTATGAAGATATGGTTGAACCTGAGGTCAATTTAACAAGGTCAGAACCGGTTTCACCAGATAAGTTTACGACCATTGAAAAACCAATGGAATGGTCGTTAGGAAGTGAATCCAAGTCAGGCGAGGAACAGAAGTCAGAGAATTATGTACCTCCGGTTTCTTATCTTGAGGAGGCATCATCTGATGGAATACAGGTTGAAAATGTTGCATTCGGTGATATATCCGTAGGTGTGGAAACTGAGAGCGTCGAGTTTTCTGTAGGTCATCCGTTTATCAGGTTATTTAGAAATATTCTGATCGTGGTGGCGTTAGCTCTTGTGATCTCTTTGTTTATCACAAAGTTTATTGCATCTCACACGTCAGTTGACGGCTCATCAATGTCACCAACACTTACAAGTGGCGATCAACTGATAGTAGAGAAGTTCAGCTATTATTTCCATGATCCCGAAAGATTTGATATTGTGGTATTCCCGATCTCAACTGAGGATGACTATATTAAACGTGTCATAGGTCTTCCGGGGGAAACTGTTCAGATAGTGAACGGACAGGTATACATAAACGGAAATTTGCTTACAGACGACAGATACGGAGCTGAGATCATCGAGGATCCGGGAACAGCTGCGGATACAATATTTCTTCAGCCCGATGAGTATTTTGTTCTCGGAGACAACAGAAATGCGAGTGTGGACAGCCGTTTCCCTGAGGTTGGACTGATCCATAAGAAAGATATAGAAGGAAGAGCATGGTTAAGGTTTTATCCATTTGGCTCTTTTGGTTTGGTTAACTGATACCGGAGGATTGAGATGGAGATTGAAAAGAAGTATCTTGTGAAATACCTTCCCTCTGACCTTGATAAATACGAAGGAATTGAAATCGAGCAGGCATATTTATGCCAGGATCCGACACTTCGTATTAGGAGAAAAGGTACCAAATATATATTTACTTACAAGAAAAGGGTACCGAACACGGATGAAAAAATAAATTTAGCTGAGGAAATAGAGTCAGAACTTGATTTTGATTCCTATATGCATTTGTTCAAAAAGGCGGATGGTATCCCTATCCACAAGACCAGATATGTCATCCCTTATGACGGATATAACATTGAGCTTGATGTTTTTCATGGTGCGAGAGAGGGTTTCTGCCTTGCAGAAGTTGAGTTCATGTCCGTTGAAGACAGTCTTGATTTTTCTCCGCCGGAATGGTTCGGTGAGGACGTAAGTGGAGATATACGGTATACCAATTCATATATGGCTATGCATGATCTGAAGGAACACTGAAAGTATCGGTGTTGCTTTTGAGTCATTGATATTATTTGTTGTATATAATTGATATTATTTAAGAAAAAACTTGCAATTATATCAAGTTAGGTGTATAATAGCAAAAGCAAAAAAATTGCAAGGAGGTATTGCACTATGTCATATGTTGATGAAGTGCTCGACGAGCTCATTAAAAAGAACCCTGCCGAGCCGGAATTCCATCAGGCAGCAAAAGAGGTTCTTGAGTCTCTTCGTCCGGTGGTTGAGAAGAATGAGGAGAAATATCGTAAGGATGCACTGCTTGAGCGCCTGGTTAATCCTGAGCGTCAGATCAAGTTCCGTGTACCCTGGGTTGATGACAAGGGTCAGGTACAGGTTAATACCGGATACCGTGTTCAGTTCAACAGCGCTATCGGTCCTTACAAGGGTGGTTTGAGATTCCATCCGTCAGTTAACCTTGGAATCATTAAGTTCCTTGGATTTGAGCAGATTTTTAAGAACTCACTTACAGGTCTTCCTATCGGTGGTGGTAAGGGTGGTTCTGATTTTGATCCGAAGGGCAAGTCAGACAGAGAGGTTATGGCGTTCTGCCAGAGTTTCATGACTGAGCTTTGCAAGCATATTGGAGCAGATACAGACGTTCCTGCCGGTGATATCGGCGTTGGTGGCCGTGAGATCGGATTTATGTATGGTCAGTACAAGCGTATCCGCAACCTCTATGAGGGCGTGCTTACCGGTAAAGGTCTTACCTTTGGTGGTTCACTTGCTCGTACAGAGGCAACAGGTTACGGACTTCTTTACTTTACAAACGCTATGCTGAAGGCAAACGGACAGAGCCTCGAGGGCAAGACTGTTTGTGTATCAGGTGCCGGAAACGTTGCTATCTATGCAACACAGAAGGCTCAGCAGCTTGGCGCAAAGGTTGTTACAGTATCTGATTCAACCGGTTGGATCTATGATAAGGATGGAATCGATGTAGCCCTTCTCAAAGAGGTTAAAGAGGTTAAGCGTGCACGTCTTACAGAGTATGCTGCTGCTCGTCCGTCAGCTGAGTATCATGAGGGACGTGGTGTATGGAGCATCAAGTGTGATGTTGCTTTGCCGTGTGCTACACAGAATGAGCTTCTTATCGATGACGCAAAGGCATTGGTTGCCAATGGATGTATCGCAGTCGCTGAGGGTGCAAATATGCCGACTACTCTTGATGCTACACAGTATCTGCAGGAGAACGGTGTTCTCTTTGCACCTGGTAAGGCATCGAATGCCGGCGGTGTTGCTACATCAGCACTTGAGATGAGCCAGAACTCAGAGCGTCTTTCATGGACATTTGAGGAGGTTGATACCAAGCTCAAGGGCATCATGGAGAACATCTTCAAGAACTGTGATGAAGCATCAAAGAAGTATGGTTTCGAGAAGAACTATGTAGTCGGAGCTAACATCGCAGGATTTGAGAAGGTTGCTGAGGCTATGCAGGCTCAGGGAATCGTTTGATCCAAAGTATGTAATTCATTGAAAACTATTAAAAAGAAGCATGTATATCTCGTTTCGGGCACGTAAGTTGAGATATTTCATGCTTCTTTTTTATTAGTCTGGAACAGATTTTACGTAAGTCTGAATTATTCAACAACTCCGGAACAAATCTTACATGAGTCTGAACAATCCGACAACTCTGCCTAAGATGATCACCTCATTTACGATGATCGGATCCATGGATGAGTTCTCAGGCTGAAGGCGATAGTGGTCTTTCTCTTTGTAATAAGTTTTTACGGTGGCGGAGTCGTCTATCAGTGCGACGACGATGTCACCGTTTTTAGCTACCGGAGTCTGCTGAGCGATGATACGGTCGCCATCGTATATACCTGCTTCGATCATGGAATCTCCTCTGACATCGAGCATGAACAGATCACCTGCAGGCAGCTCACTGGAAAGAAGAGGAAAATAACCGGATATATTCTGCTCGGCAAATAACGGCGCTCCGGCTGCAACCTGACCGATCATTGGGATATTCCTCATCTCTCTGCGTGTCATATTGAATCCGTCATCAACTATCTCTATAGCTCTGGGTTTGGCAGGATCACGTCTGATGTAACCGTTTAATTCAAGTGTTTCAAGATGAGAATGTACTGATGAAGGCGACTTCAGGTGAACAGCATCACATATCTCGCGAACAGAAGGCGGATACCCCTTGTCAAGGATCTGCTGTTTCATATATGAGAGAATCTCACTCTGTTTTGCGGAAATTTTACCCTGCGCCATAATGACCTCACAATCCGGGGATACACAAATCCCCTGTTTGATTTTCTTGTTACAGAACAATAGTATCATATTTTTGATAATTTGTCAAACATTTGTTCGAAAAAATATATTTTTATCAATTGACAAAACAAGGCAAGATGAGTATAATATTTAAGGTATGGTTAAAAGCTCGAAGAGCTCGTCGTGGAGGAATAGTGTGAAAAATCACATTGATATGCTGATTTTTCACACGGCTGTTTGTGACGAGCCCAAACAGCCTTTGATCCGACATGCGTGCCGAAAGCACGCATGCGGTGACTCGCACAAGTGCTCGTCGTGGAGGAATAATATGAGCAAGAAAAAGTACGGATTTTTCGGAAGAATAAAAAGATCGGATAATCCGGCATTCGAAATAGGGATGTTTTCAATAAGTGTAGCTATATCTCTGGCCGTTCTGGTAGGAGTTGTATTAGTTGCATGGTTCTATATCAAAGGTCAGACCAATCGTTATACTGAGGAAGAGGTCAATGCAGGAACCGTTACCCAGGCTGCCGTGGAGGTTGATAAAACTGAGGAGGAGCCTGTACAGACGGTGGATCCCAATCAGGAAATGATCGAGAATGATGATCTTATCGATTATGAAGACGAGTTAAAAACAGCTGAGTATGCGTATACTACCAGTGATGTCAACCTTCGTTCGGAGCCCAGCCTGACTGCTTTGGTTGTTATGAAGGTTCCTTTTGGAGCCTCAGTAGATATGATCAGCTATGATGGCGGAGATTGGGCGAAGGTTTCATATCAGGGACAGGAAGGCTATATCAATGCAATGTATCTTTCTGTTGATAAGCCGGTTCCGATCGAAGAACAGCCTGCTATCGAGGTTACACCGAAGCCTGTAAAGACGCCTAAGCCGACCAAGACACCTGAGGAGACAGTAGCTCCTGATGAAACAGAAGAGCCGGATTATCCTGAGGTGACCGAAGAGCCAACGGAGCCTACTGAGGCTCCGCCGGAGAAGACCAAAAAGCCTGCTCCTACTGAGGCTCCACCGGAGGAGACTGAACCACCGGCAGAAACAGAAGCGCCGGCGGCACCGGAAGAGTAAAGGGAGATAGGGGAGGAACGATCGATGGGACAGCTATCCCCCATGATGGCAAACTATCTGAATACAAAGGAAGAATATAAAGACTGCATTCTTTTCTATCGTTTGGGCGATTTTTATGAGATGTTCTTTGATGACGCGCTTACCGTATCAAAGGAACTCGAACTCACCTTGACCGGAAAAGCGTGCGGCCTCGAAGAGCGGGCACCCATGTGTGGTGTCCCCTTTCATTCTGCGGATACATATATCTATCGACTTGTAGAAAAAGGTTTTAAAGTTGCCATATGTGAACAAATGGAGGATCCCAAGCAGGCCAAAGGACTTGTTCGCCGAGAGGTGACCAGGATAATCACGCCGGGAACCAATTCGTTTACCCAGACTCTTAAAGAAGACAGAAACAACTATCTCATGGGAATAGTAGCAGGCCCCGAGGGATTCGGTATAGCCGTTACTGACGTAACTACCGGAGAGTTTCACGTTTCGAGGATCTCTGATATCAGCAAACTTCTTGACGAGATCAATCGTTACATGCCTTCAGAGATAATCGCAAATGATGCGTTCTATCTGGTCAATATCGATCTGAACGATCTTAAGGATCGTCTTCATATATCCATATCAGCTTTGGAACCAAGATTTTTTTCTCCAGAAAATGTAGAGAGAACTCTTTGTGATCATTTCAGAGTTAAGACTACTCAGGGGCTCGGGTTAGATGATATCCCTCTCTGCAAAACTGCATGCGGTTGTGTTATGCAGTATCTCTATGAGACTCAAAAATGTTCCCTTGATCATATCAGTCATATACAGATCGATCAAGCGGGAACAACGATGCTCCTCGACAGAAACACCCGAAGAAACCTTGAGCTTGTTGAAACGATGCGCGAAAAACAGAAACGCGGATCTCTCCTTTGGGTACTTGACAAAACAAAAACGGCAATGGGTGCGAGGATGCTCAGGGCCGGAGTTGAGAGACCTCTTTTAGTACGTGACGAGATCGAACAAAGATATGATGCGATCAAGGATCTGAATACAGACCCGGTAACCAGAGAGGAATTAAGAGAGTATCTCGGCCCGGTTTATGATATGGAGAGACTTATCAGTAAGATCAGTTATCAGTCAATCAATGCCAGAGATATGCTTGCGCTCGACTCGTCTTTAGCGATCCTTCCGTCTATAAAGGAACTGGTAGAGGGCTTCAGCTGTACATTGTTTAAAAAACTCTCATCAGAAATGGACGCATTGGAAGATCTTCACTTGATGATAAAGGATGCGATAGATGAGGATCCGCCGATGACATTACGCGAAGGCGGGATCATAAAGAGCGGTTTTAACGATGAGGTTGACAGACTGCGTCAGGCAAAGACAAAAGGCAAAGACTGGCTTGCAGAGCTGGAGGCGAGAGAAAAGGAGAATACCGGCATCAAGAATCTCAGGATCAAATACAATAAAGTATTTGGTTATTATCTTGAGGTCACCAAGTCATTTTTATCTCAGGTGCCACAGGACTGGACCAGGAAGCAGACACTTACAAACGCTGAACGATTTACAACTCCCGAGCTTAAGGAGATGGAGGATACCATCCTCGGAGCCGAGGACAGGCTTTATCAGCTTGAATACGGGCTTTTCTGTGAGCTTAGAGATGAACTTGCAAAACATATCGAACGTATCCAAAAAACAGCGCATGTTATCGCGATGATCGATATGCTTGCTTCATTGGCCTATGTTGCCGAAAGAGAGAACTACTGCAGACCTGAGATAGTAAACGACGGATCATTGTATATAAAAAAGGGCCGACACCCGGTTATTGAAAAAATGATAGAGCATGATCTGTTCGTAGCCAACGACACCAGGCTTGATACAAAATCGCAAAGGATCGCTATCATTACAGGCCCGAATATGGCCGGTAAATCCACATATATGCGACAAACTGCTCTTATACAGCTTATGGCTCAGCTGGGGTCATATGTACCTGCAGAGAGTGCAAAGCTCTCGATAGTCGACAGGATATTCACAAGAGTAGGAGCTTCGGATGACTTGGCAAGCGGTCAGTCTACGTTCATGGTCGAGATGACTGAGGTCGCAAACATTCTTCACCATGCAACTAAGGACAGTCTGATAATACTTGATGAGATTGGAAGAGGAACCTCTACATTTGACGGCTTGTCCATAGCATGGGCAGTTGTTGAACATATAGCTGACAAGACAAAGATCGGCGCAAAGACTCTGTTTGCAACTCATTATCATGAGCTTACCGAACTCGGTGGTATGCTTGAGGGGATCAAAAACTACTGCATCGCCGTCAAGGAAGATGGTGAGGACGTTATATTTTTAAGAAAGATAGTAGAGGGTGGTGCCGACAGAAGTTATGGTATTCAGGTCGCGAAGCTTGCCGGCGTCCCGGAGGAGGTTTTAAGCAGAGCCAGAGTTATTTCCGATAATCTCGAGAACAATGAGGTCACCTCCATGCCTATGACAGTATTGGCTGCAAAACCTGCAAATATCAAGGTACAGGGAGATGACATAGGACCCAGACAGCTGTCTATTTTTGATACGCTCGGAGATGATACTCAGATGGATGACATATTGTGTGAGATCAGAGATACCGATCTTTCGAATATCACACCGATGCAGGCCATGAACCTTGTTAATAAATGGCAGAACGAGATATCGGATAAATGGTGATATTTAGGACAACAAAAAAAGAAAGGTAAATTTGATGATTCAGGTACTTGATAAACTGACTGTTGATCAGATAGCTGCCGGAGAGGTGGTAGAGAGGCCGTTATCAATAGTAAAAGAGCTTGTAGAAAACGCCATCGACGCAGGCGCGGATGCCATAACGGTTGAAGTAAAGGGCGGAGGGATCGATCATATCCGTGTTACGGATAATGGTATAGGTATTGAGAAAAATGAGATACCTACCGCATTTTTGCGTCATGCAACAAGCAAGATAATAGATGCAAAAGATCTTCTGAACCTGACCAGTTTAGGGTTCAGAGGAGAGGCTTTATCGAGTATAGCTGCCATTTCAAAGGTGGAGCTTATTACGCGAACTCACGATTCCATTGTCGGTACAAGATATATCATAGAAGGAGGCGAGGAGGTAAAGACCGAAGAGATAGGAAGCCCGGAGGGGACAACCTTTATCATTCGTGATGTGTTCTACAATACGCCTGCCAGACGCGAATTTCTGAAATCAAAGGTAACCGAGTCAAATGCCATTTCAGAATGCATGCTTACTTTTTCTCTGTCGCATCCTGAGATAAGATTTCAGTTTATAAATGATGGAAAGCCGAAGCTTAAGACTGCCGGAGATGCTTCGCTTAGAACAAATATATATTACAATTTCGGTTCCGATCTGACAAAGGTGTTGATACCGATAGAGGCAGGTATTGATGACATTGTTTTGACAGGATATATCGCAAAGCCCGAGTTCTCACGCGGCAATCGCAGTTATATGCACTATTTTGTGAACGGCAGATATATTAAAAACAATACGATTCATGCTGCGATCATGGATGCATACAGAGATTATCTGATGAATCACAGATTCCCGTTTGTGACTCTTATGCTCTCCGTAAAACCTGAGCTTGTTGATGTAAATATCCATCCGACAAAAAAGGAGATTCGTTTCAGGGATGAAAAGCCCGTGTATGAGCTTTTTTATCACTCGATAAAGGATGCGCTTGACAGGATTACACTTATTCCCGAGGAAACTCTGGGAGATGATGAGGATAAAACAGAACCTGTTATTGAAAAAGCCCCCGAACCGTTTGAAAAGGTCAGATACGAGAGAGAAGAAGAAACTTCTGATAACAGGGTCAGGGAAGTACTGATCGAACATGAGCCCGCCAAGGTAAGTTTTACCCAGCAGCGTTTCGATGAGGAGCCTGATGAGATCGAAGAGCCTTCATCATTTTTATCGGAGAATCTTTTTAGACAGGAGCAGACCCCGTCGTTTAGGATCATAGGCCAGGTGTTCGAAACCTATTGGCTGATTGAATATAAGGAAGAGCTTTTGATCATAGATCAGCATGCTGCACATGAGAAGGTTCTGTATGAGCGTGTTGTAAAGAAAATGAGAGAAAAAAAGGGTATGAGTCAGCCCCTTTTAGCGCCTATAGTTGTATCTCTTTCAGGAAAAGAAAGAACAGCTCTTTTGGAGAACTCCGAGGCATTTTTACAGATAGGTTTTGAATGGGAGGAGTTCGGTGACAGGGAGTACCTGATTAAGGCTGTGCCGGCAGACTTTTTGAATCTGGATGCGCGTGAGATCTTTATAGACATACTCGACAGCCTGATGGATGGCATGAAAGGCAAAAAGCCTGAGATGATCCTGGACAGACTGGCGACTATCTCATGTAAGGCAGCTGTTAAAGGTAATAATACGTTGTCATTTTCTGAGGTAAAAACACTGATATCGGAAATGCTCTCGTTAGAGGAGCCGTATCACTGCCCGCATGGCAGACCTACTACAATATCACTGAGTAAATATGAGTTTGAAAAAAGGTTCAAAAGATAATGAGTGAAAAAAGGCCGCTTTTAATCATATCAGGACCGACTGCCGTCGGAAAGACCGATCTTTCTCTGGAAATATGCAGAGAAATTGGGGGCGAGGTGATAAATGCCGACTCCATGCAGGTTTATAAGGGAATGGATATCGGTACGGCCAAGCTTCCCAAAGAAGACAGAGCCGGTATCCCGCATCATCTGATCGATATACTCGATCCGACTGAGTGTTTTGATGTGGTAAGATTTAAGGCTGAAGCAGAAAATTGTATTGAAGATATATGTAGTCGCGGGAGAACTCCGGTACTTGTCGGCGGGACCGGATTCTATATTCAGGCAGTATTATATGATATAGATTTTTCCGATGAGGAGCCTGATGAGACTCTGAGAAATGAGTTAACCGAATATGCACAGACCCACGGACAGGATGCCCTTCATAAAAGGTTATCAGAAATTGATAAAGCTTCAGCTGAGGCTATCCATCCGAATAATGTAAAAAGGGTTATCAGAGCCATTGAGTTTTATGAAAAGACTCATACTCCGATATCTTTGCACAATGATGAACAAAGAAAAAAAGAAAGCCCTTATCGTTTTTTGTATTCAGTGTTGACATGTGACAGAAATACATTGTACAGCAGGATCGACAAAAGAGTCGACCAAATGATCGAACAGGGACTGGTGTCAGAGGTCCAAGCCTTATTAAATCAGGGCGTGACCCGAAAAATGACAAGCATGCAGGGCCTGGGATACAAGGAGATGGCCGGATTTCTGGCGGGAGAGTATGATCTCGACGAGGCGGTAAGGATACTCAAACGGGACACCAGGCATTTTGCAAAAAGACAGTTGACCTGGTATAAAAGAGAAAAAGAGGTTACATATTTTTACAAGGATGACTATAAATCCGATAAAGAATTGGCAAAGGCAATAATTGAGAGGTTTAACAATGTATAAAGAACTTGGGATATCGGATCAGGTGATGGCACTTGCAAATAAATCATTACAAAGCCTGGAACCTGTTTTTAAAAAAATAGATGGCGTAGCTGAAGCGGGAACTCTTAAAGTCCTAAAAGCCATGCAGGATAACCATGTGGCGGAAAACCATCTCTTCGGAACGACGGGCTACGGCTACAATGATGATGGACGAGACACGCTTGAAAAGGTCTATGCGTCGGTATTTCACACTGAGGCTGCACTGGTAAGATCTCAGATCACCTGCGGAACTCATGCATTAAATGTCGCACTGTCTGCCATCTTGAGACCCGGAGATGAGCTTTTAAGCCCCGTAGGAAAGCCATATGATACGCTTGAGAATGTGATCGGGATCGACGGAAGAGGAGCCGGGATGGGGTCTTTGGCCGAATATGGAGTGACATATGCTCAGGCGGACCTTAAAGAGGATTCGACCTTTGATTATGATGCCATAAAGGCAAAGATAAATGAAAAAACACGTATGGTCACGATCCAAAAGTCAAAGGGCTATGCGATGAGAAAGACTCTTTCCGTAAGACAGATCGGGGAACTGATCAGCTTTATCAAAGGTATAAAGCCTGATATTATCTGTATGGTTGATAATTGTTACGGAGAGTTCGTAGAGGATATCGAACCTACGGATGTCGGTGCGGACATGTGCGTAGGTTCTCTGATAAAGAATCCCGGTGGTGGCTTGGCTCCAATGGGTGGATATATTGTCGGCAGGAAGGAACTTATAGAAAAATGTGCCTACAGACTCACATCCCCGGGTCTGGGCGCCGAAGTCGGAGCATCACTTTCCATAAATCCTTCACTTTATCAGGGATTATATATGGCGCCTACGGTCGTAGCATCCGCCTTGAAAAGCGCTGTTTTTGCGGCTCATCTGTATTCAGGTCTCGGATTTGAGACTTCACCCGGACCAAATGATGAAAGATTTGATATAATCCAGGCCATAAAACTTGGCAGCCCCGAACGGATAATAGCCTTTTGTCAGGGTATACAGGCTGCGTCGCCTGTTGATGCTCATGTCACTCCCGAGCCATATTCCATGCCCGGATATCACTGTGATGTTATCATGGCGGCCGGAGCATTTATCCAGGGGGCGAGCATCGAGCTTACTGCAGATGCGCCTATCGAAGAGCCTTATGCCGTATATTTCCAGGGTGGACTCACTTTTCCGCATGGCAAACTGGGAATTCTCAAATCTTTGCAAAAACTGGTTGATAAAAAGCTTGTAAATGTGGTATAATTATTCAAACTTACGATGAAGGAGAGGACGGATTATCATGTCATCAAAAGCAATCGGAATCGATTTCGGAACGAGCTCTATCAAAATTTATAAAAATGATGAGGGTATCATTCTGCATCAAAAGAATGTTATCGCTGTATATAACAAGGAGCATACATTTGCAGTAGGTAATGAAGCATACGAGATGTATGAAAAAGCTCCTGCAAATATTGTAGTATCTTATCCTGTAAAAAACGGTGTTATAGCAGATATTGGTAATATGCAGTCTCTGATCGACTATTTCTTCGCTGAGCTTGACGGAAAAAAGCGATTTAAGGGCGCCGAATACTATATCGCCGTACCTACGGATATAACAGAGGTTGAAAAGAGAGCGTATTTTGACCTGATCTCAAATACAAACCTGAAGCCAAAGAGGATCAATATCGTTGAAAAGCCGATAGCAGATGCTCTCGGTATGGATCTCGATATCACGGGTACCACAGGAACTCTTGTTGTGGATATCGGTGCGAATACAACTGAGGTTTCGATCCTTTCATTGGGAGGTATCGTACAGAGTCGCCTTATACCGATCGGAGGAAACAGATTTAACGAATCTATTATCGCTCGTATAAAAAGAGACAGAAACTTTGTTATAGGAGAGAGGACTGCAGAGGAGATAAAGACTTCAATCGCATCAGCCTTTGAAAATGATGAGACCATGGATGTGTGCGGGCGCAACCTTGTTACCGGTCTTCCCAGCGAGATCACAGTAACAGGTAACGAAGTTCATCGTGCTCTTATAGATCTTTTCCAGAGCATAGTGGATCAGATCAAAGTACTTCTTGAAAGAACACCGGCGGAGATCTCGTCCGATATTTACAAGCACGGACTTTACCTGACAGGCGGTTCGTCTCAGATCGGAGAGCTCGGACAGTTCTTCTATCAGAATCTCGGACTCAGAGTAAACCTCTGCAATGAACCTGAGAGTTCAGTTGTTATGGGACTTGGTGCCATAATTGAAAATCCGAATCTGACACGCCTTACTCAGTAATAAAAGTGATAATATAGGGAACGGAAGATTAAAATGAGTAAACGAAAGAGAAAATTTTCGATACATCCGAAATTTATATATATATTTCTTACAATTCTATGTTTTGTCCTGGTAGTGCTGTCTTTCAAATTTTCTGACAGTTTTGTTGGCGTAAAAACCACTCTGGGAAACGTCATTACCCCTATGCAAAAAGGAATAAACAGCGTGGGTAAGTTTTTTTCCGATAAGCTTGATTTCATGGAATCAAAAGAAAAGCTTATGGCCGAAAACGAAGAGCTGAAGAAAAAGATCGACGAACTTTCCTACGACAACAAGATCCTTGCGGGCGAGAACTCAAATCTTGAGAACTACCGCGAGCTTTATAAACTTGACAAAAAATACCCCGACTATCCAAAAGTTGCCGCTACGGTAGTGAGCCGTGACGGAAATAACTGGTTCCATGTGTTTACCATTGATAAGGGGACTGCTGACGGTGTTAATGTCGATATGAACGTGATCGCAGGCAACGGACTTGTCGGTATAATAAGTGAAGCCGGAGAGCACTATGCAAAAGTCCGTGCGATAATCGATGATAAGAGTAATGTATCCGCCATGTTTGAAAAAACGGGTGAGACCTGTATGGTAAAGGGCAACATGGAGAGTATTTTTAACGGATATATTGATGTTGAGATGATCAGTAATTCCGCTGACGTTAAGGAAGGAGATGAGGTGGTAACCTCGCACGTTAGTGACAAATTCCTTCAGGGCCTTTCGGTAGGCTATATAAAGGATATCAAGGAAGATCCGTCAACTCTTTCAAAAACTGCTCATCTGACTCCGGTGGTATCATTTGATCAGCTCGAGACCGTGCTTATTATTACGCAGCTCAAAGATTCTACAGAAGTGAAGGATATGTCTAATTATGATTAAGAAGGTAGTGATATCAATACTTATGATATTAGTCGCCTTCCTTTTGCAGACGACTTTTTTCCAGGTGTTAGAGCTCGCAAACGTCGTGCCTAACCTTCTGTTGGTCGTAACCGTAAGCTACGGATATCTTCGCGGACGTACGCATGGAATGTGGATTGGTCTGATATGCGGTCTGATGCTTGATATGATGTACGGAAGCGTTATAGGGCTTTATGGTTTTATTTTTATGACCATTGGTTTCTTTATCGGTTACATTAAAAAACTATTTTTCACGGAAAGTATCATACTGCCTATAGTTTTGATCTCTGTAGGTGATTTTGTTTATAATATGTATTACTATATTACGGAGTTTTTGCTTCGCGGAAGATTGCATTTTTTCTTTTATTTGACAAGAGTTATGTTACCTGAGATTCTCTATACGGTATTGGTTGGACTGTTGTTATATTATCTCATCAACTTTTTGGAGAAACTCGGCAGTAATGGAAGAAGAGGAAGGGAGGAACTATAGCCATGTGGGAAAGTATATGGCAGGGCCTCCGATCTATAGTAAAATCGAGGCTTTTTGTACTGGTAACAACATACATAGTGCTTTTTTCGATAATCATTATCAGGATGTTTATCCTGCAGATTATAAGCGGTGAAGAGTACGATAAACAAGCTTCCATAAGAAATACCA
Organism: uncultured Lachnospiraceae bacterium; assembly: GCA_947169235.1. Taxonomy (GTDB): domain Bacteria; phylum Bacillota; class Clostridia; order Lachnospirales; family Lachnospiraceae; genus Eubacterium_F. Next base: position 47,299 of record CAMVOY010000002.1, read on the forward strand.
AGGTCAGAACGATCAAAAGCGCCAGGGGTGAGATATACGATTGCAACGGAAAGCTTTTGGCGGGAAATGAGCAAAGCTATGCTGTTACTATTGAGGATACGGGAGAGCTCACCGATAACATTTCTAAAAATGCGATGATCCTCAAGTGTATCAATCTGATAAAAAAGAATAACGATAAGATCGATCTGACTTTCCCTATCAAGATCACAAAAAAGGGAAAGAAAGTTTTTAATGTTGAAAAGAACTCGGAGTTAAGATTTAAACGCGATATTTTCTTTAAAAAAAGTGTAGATGAGCTTTCTGATGAGCAGGAGAATATGACTGCCGAAGAAATTTTTGATTATCTGAGAACCACTGATAAACCAAATACAACAAGGTTTTTCTCACCTGAATTAAAGGATGAAAAAACAGGAAAGCTTTTGGAACCGAATTATACTGACGAAGAGGCTCTTCAGATCATGACGGTTCGTTATGCCATGCTTATGAAGACATATTCAAAATATGAGCCGATCACCATAAGCTCAGGTGTAAATGAGAGAACCGTAGCTGCCATCAAAGAAAGCTCGGCTGATATGCCCGGTGTTGAGATCGCTACCGATCTTCACAGGGTTTACTATGACAGCGAGTATTTCTCTCATATAATAGGCTATACGGGGCTTATTTCCGAGGAGACTCTGGAACAGTATAAATACGCTGATGAAACAAGCGACTATTCCGCTTCGGATCAGATAGGTAAGACTGGAATCGAAAAGGAATACGAAAGCATACTTAAGGGTAAAAAGGGACAGGAGACCCTTGTTCTGGATTCATCATCCAGGATCGTTCAACAGAACCGGTCAAAGGAACCCATATCCGGAAGCGACGTGTACCTGTCCATAGATTCTGAGCTGCAGAAGGCAACCTATCTGCTTGCCGCAAAAGAAGTCTCGGGAATCCTTTTGTCAAAACTTATTGATTCGAGGTCTCACGGAACAAAAGGTAAAAAAGCTTCAGGAATCCTTGTTTCGATATATGATGTATATGATGCGATCCTTCAAAACAGTATCGTTGATGTAAGTCATTTTTCATCAAATAAGGCTACCAGACTTGAAAAAAGTATATATAGCAGATTTTCCGAAGAAAAAGAAAGAGCATTAGAGAGGATCAAAAAAGAGCTTTCCTATAACAATAAAAAAGCCATGAACTCTTTGTCAGAGTCCATGAATGAATATATGTTATATATTTACGAGATGCTTGAATCAAATCAGGTTCTCTCTGTCAAAAGGTCAGATGCTACTGACAACACTCTTTTGAAGTTTAAAAATGGCAAGATATCGCTCAGTGAGTTTATCGTATATGCCATCAGAAACAACTGGATAAATCTTGAGTATCTTGATATTGATGCAAACTATTATTCTTCTGAAGAGGTGTTTGATAAGATCTCATCATACATTCTTGATGAGCTCTCGGATGATTTTACCTTTGATAAAAAGGTTTATCACGTAATGGTAAGCAATGACGAGATCAGCGGAAGAGAGATATGTCTTCTTTTGTTCGATCAGGATGTCTTGAAAATGAATACCACTACGTATCAGGAAATCGAAGCAGGGATGACTTCACCTTACTCTTTTATAAAGAGCAAGATCACAAGCATGGAGCTTCCGGTCGGAGATCTCGGCCTCACACCATGTGCCTGCTCGGTCGTTATAACTGACGTAAAGACCGGTAAGGTATTATCAATGGTATCTTATCCGAGCTATGACAACAATAAGTTTGCCAATTCTGTTGATGCAAACTATTACAATAAAGTGGTTACCAGTTCTGCGTTTCCTCTGATGAACAGGGCTACACAGCAGAAGACTGCTCCGGGATCGACTTTCAAGATGGTCACCGCGACATCAGTACTTGAGGAAGGTTTTATCGATCCATATACAAGAGTTAAGGATACGGTCACATTCGACAAGATCAATCCTCCGTGGCCGAAATGCTGGTCAAGTGTAGGACATGGAACAATAAATGTCACTCAAGCCATTCAGCATTCATGTAACTACTTTTTCTACGAAATGGGTTACCTTTTAGGTAACGGGCATGAGAATATAGTTGATAACGAAAAGGGACTATCCAGACTTCGCAAATACGCTGCGATGTATGGACTGACGCAGAAGTCCGGAGTAGAGGTTCCGGAGGCTGAGCCGACGTTTTCCGATGTCGATGTTGTCAGATCATCGATCGGTCAGGCATCGAACTCGTATACACCGTCTCAGCTTTCAAGATATGTTACAACATTAGCTAATGGCGGAACCTGTTATGACCTTACTCTGGTTGACAAGATAAAAGATGTGTTTGAAGATAACGCCAGAAAGAATAAGGCAAAGGTAAAGGATGAGCTTTCGATCACTCCGTCAACTCTTAATGCCATAAGGACCGGTATGAGAAGAGTTGTGGATTCGGGAAGTATCACATCACTTTTTGATAAACTGCCTGTACATGTTGCAGGAAAAACAGGTACTGCTCAGATCACCAATAATGAGCCTAATCACGCTTTGTTTGTAAGCTTTGCTCCGTATGAGAATCCTGAGATCTCAGTTACGGTTCAGATACCTAACGGATTTACATCAGGTAATGCGGCTGAGCTTGCATCAAATATTTACAAGTATTATTATGATAAGTCATCAAGAGCAGACCTTCTCAAGAAAAAGGTTACACTTCCTGCTCTGTCTACGGATGTTGTCATGGACTGATCCGTATATATCAAAAACGGAGGGTGCACTATGAATCTGCGGATTTTTCAATGGTTATCATTGAAACGATATACGTGGAAAAACTACGATTTTTCATTGATCGGAGTTGTATTAGTGTTGTCCATTATTTCCACTTTTATCATATCTCGAGTGACAAACAACTTTTCCATGGGGAAGCAGATGTTCGGTCTGGTCCTTGGATTTATAGTGATGCTTATTACATCAATAATTGACTACCATTCGTTATGTAAATATGTTATTCTGTTTTATGCAGTTTCAACACTCATGGTTATTGCGACTAAGTTTTCACCGATCGGTACGGATCTTTCCACAAACTCGTACAGATGGCTGGATCTGGGGTTGTATTATTTCCAGCCTTCCGAGGTGTTAAAAGTTGTCATGATACTCACTCTGGCTGCTTTATTTAACAGATATGAGGAGAATGAAGACCGAAATATCAAAAGCTGGAAGGTTTTCTTTTTGGCATGTATCGTGACATTTTTCCCGACGTTTTTCGTGTTGATACAGTCAGATCTGAGCTCAAGTATGGTCATAATCGTTGTGTTGGTCATGATGCTTATAAGTTCAGGTATCGGCGCACGTATTCTGGGGCCTGTTGCTGCGATAGTTATTCCCGTGACCGTCGGGTTCTTTTGGTATATAACCACACCGGGCGACAAGCTGTTTTTGAACCAGTATCAGGTTGAACGTATAGTCGGATTTCTGCACCCGGAGGAAGAGGCACTGGGTACGATGTTTCAGCAGAATAATGCCGTGGTATCCATAGCTTCCGGAAAGCTTTACGGAAAACTTATGGTCGATGCTGATTCAACAGTCAGAAATTATAACACTGTCAGCGTCAGAGATTCTGATTTTGTATGGACACCGATAAGTGAGGAATTCGGTTTTATCGGATGTATGATAATACTTGCACTTTTATCTGTCATCATCATCAAATCTTTCCTTGCCGCAAAACATGCGAGAGATTATATGGGTATGATGATCGCTATCGGAATAGGAACGATGTTTACCATTCAGGTATTCTTTAATATCGGAGTCAATACATCGATACTTCCGAATACGGGTCTGCCGCTACCGTTTCTAAGCAGCGGTGTTTCATCTTTGTTAAGTTCGATGATCGCGGTTGGTCTATTGATCAATATCGGGATACAACCGTCTCGTCGATAAATAAAGGGGGAAAAAGGATATATGAATATCGGTTTGATCGCGCATGATTCTAAAAAGATACTCATGCAAAACTTTTGTATTGCTTATCATGGGATATTAAGCAAGCACAAAATCTTCGCCACAGGTACGACCGGAAGGCTAATAGAAGAGGTTACAAATCTCTCTGTTCACAAGTTTTTGGCAGGACATCTTGGTGGCGAAAAACAGCTCGGAGCGCAGATTGAAGGTAACGAGATCGATCTTGTGATCTTTTTACGTGATCCTCTGACTCCGAAGTCACATGAACCTGATGTAAGTAATATGTTTCAGCTGTGTGATGTTCATAACATCCCACTTGCTACGAATGTAGCTACAGCAGAACTGCTTATTAAAGCTCTGGAACGAGGTGATCTTGATTGGAGAGAGCTGGTAAGAATGTAGAGGAACATAACGTTGTAAAAATGCGACGCCGTCAGACACCCGGTATCGCATTTTTCCTGACGCTTTTGATCCTGTTATATCTTATCATACTCGCATGGAACTATTTTACAAAAAGCCATGTATCCATTTACGAGGTCAATACTTCCGAAATCTCAGATGACTCTCCTTTATTTGCTTACGTAGTAAGAGAAGAGGAGGTCGTGACCACTGATGACGCCGGTTATATAAACTATTATATTTCCGAAGGATCCAGAGTAGGCAAAGGAAACATTGTCTATACTCTGGATGATAATGATTCCCTGCGTGAAATGCTCGGCAGTATCAGAAATGATAATGCTGCAGTTACAGAGATTTCTCCCATCAGAGAACAGATTGATTCCTTTAACAACAGCTTTAGTCTGTCAAACTATCAGGATGCATCCAATTTCCATTTTTCCATCAACAATATAATACTCGAACATAGCCGCGGTAATCTCTACAAGACCATGAAAAAGCAGATAAAGGCCTCAGGAGCGGACACTCAGTATCGTAAGTATAAAGCGCCAAAATGTGGTGTTATTTCCTACTATACGGACGGATATGAGGATGTAAGAAGTTCAAAAGTAACACCTGAACTTATAAAATCCAACGGGTCCATCGAGAGAAAACAGGTCGCTTCCACAGGTCATGTAATGTCAGGAGAAGCTGCATATAAGCTTGTTACTTCGAATGACTGGTCATTGGTGACAGAACTTGATGACAGCTATTATCAGGCGCTTAAGGATGAAGATTCTGTTCGTATAACCATCCTTCGTGACGGAGTTTCTTTTAATGCATCGATAAGACATTTCGAGCGAAACGGAAAGCACCTCTGCGAGCTTAGTACATCGAGATATATGGAAAGATATATCAATGACAGATTTCTCAGGATCGAGTTTAATCTTCGACACGCCAAGGGATTAAAGATCCCGAACAGCTCAATCCTTAAGAAAGAATACTATGAAGTCCCACAGGATTTCATCACTGTAAATAACGGTAAACAAACCATCGTAAAACAGGTGACTGACCCCGATAAAGGTACCTCGGTTGAGAATATAGATATCACGTCAAGCTTTACCGACGAGGATAAAACATATATCAGAGATTCCCGACTGACTGCCGGAGATACCATCATGTCCGGCGCCGGAGGACTCTTTACTCTAAACAAAAAAATGGACCGGGAGGGTGTTTATTCCGTCAATGAGGGCTTCTGCAGGTTCCGTCCGGTAAACGTATTATACCAGAATAAAGAGTATTCGATCATCGCTAATGATACGAAAGACGGCCTGAAATCATTCGATCATATTGTCGTTGATCCATCAGAACTGACGGACAATGATTTTATTGATTAATCTGTGCCAAACTAAACGAGCGTGATGAAAAATGTGTATCACTGTTCGGGATGTGTCTTGTACGTCGTTGCGTAGCGTGCGTTTTATGCACGCATGCAACGTGACGTACAAGAAAAAAGCGCAAGCGTGCCCGAACAGATACACGCTTTCATCACGCGACGTATAGAGAAAGGAGTAACGAATGTCAGTTACAGAAAATCTGGAAGAGGTTGAACGAAGAATATGTGCAGCATGTGAGCGCGCGGGACGTGACAGGAGCGAAGTTACGCTTATTGCAGTAAGCAAGACTAAACCTATCGAAATGATCGAAGAAGCCGTAGATGCCGGTATTCGTATTTTCGGTGAGAATAAAGTTCAGGAACTCGTGCAGAAGCATGATGAGATGGAAGATGGTCTGGAATGGCATATGATCGGCCATCTGCAAACAAATAAAGTAAAAATGCTCCCTGGTCGCACAAAGATGATCCACAGTGTTGATTCTTTACATTTGGCCGAGGAGATTGACAAACAATATGCCAAACATGGTGAGATCGCTCATGTTTTGATCGAGGTTAACATGGCCGGAGAGGAGAGCAAGTTCGGACTCGCACCACAAGATGTGGAGTCATTTTTGGACGAAATCGCAAAATTTGCCAATATTTATGTCCATGGACTGATGACAATTGCCCCATTTGTGGAAGATGCGAATGAAAATCGGAAGATTTTTGCAGATTTAAAGAAATTACTTATTGACATGAGAAGGAAAAACAACGATAATATAGATATGAGAGAATTGTCCATGGGGATGACCGGTGACTATGAAGTAGCAATAGAAGAGGGGGCTACTTTTGTAAGAGTTGGAACCGGTATCTTTGGGGCGAGAAACTATCAGAAAGGATGAAGTTAGATGGCTTTAAAATCAGTTTTGGATTTCTTCAAGATCGGAGAAGACGAAGACGACGATTACGAAGATGATTACTATGAGAATGAAGAGGCTGCGGCACCCGTAGAAAGAGAGCCCAAGAAGAGAGCTTTTACTTCTCAGACACGTGAAGAAACAGTTGACGAGGAATCGACAAAGAGGCCGTCATTCCTCAGCTCTAAACAGAAGGTGGTGGCTATGAAACCAGCAATGCAGGTAAATATCATCTCTCCAAGTTCATTTGAGGATTCTCAGGAAATCTGTAACAAGCTTTTATCCGGAAGACCGGTAGTAGTTAACCTTGAGGGCTTTGATCCGGATGATGCACAGCGTATTATGGATTTCATTTCAGGTTGTATCTATGCGATAAACGGAAAATACAATCAGATCGCCAAGTATATATTTATCTTTTCGCCGGAAAACGTGGATATCAACAGCGATTCTTTGTCAATCAATGACAATAATACCGTATCCATGATGCCTACCATCGAGAAAGAGTTCTAGGAGGAGTGAGCGATGCTGTCGCCATTAGAATTAGAGAATAAACGTATTCTGACAAACAAGCGTAAGTATGATCGTTATGAGATGGACGAATACCTTGATATGGTGTTCGAGAATTATAAAGAGCTTTTTAATGAATACGAAGAACAGAAAAAACAGATAAAAACTCTCAGCGAGGGGATTCAGTATTATCGTTCTATAGAGTCCACCATGCAGAAGGCTTTGCTTCTGGCGGAGAAGACATCAAAAGAGACCAAAGATGCTGCCATTCTCAAAGCTGAAGCTATCGAGAAGGATGCCACTAATAAAGCAACCAGGATTCTCGGTACAGCTGAGCAGGAGTATACACGTATTCGTGAAAAATGTATCGAACTGGTAACTCAGTTTAATAATTACAAAGCACAGCTTCAGATCGCAGCAAATGAACAGCTTAAACTGATCACAAGTACCACGTTTGATATTGAGACTCCGGAGATTGACAAACAGGACGATGTTAAAGCGTCAGGCCTTGAGTCTGTAGATGCTGCACCTGTTGAACAGCCTGTTGAGCAGCCTGTTGTTTCACCCGTTGAGCCGGTACCTCCGGTAGAATCTTTTGTTTCAGCTGATGTAAATACAGCTCAGCCGGAATCATTTGTGCAGCAGGCAGCTGATGTTACGCCTGTTGAGCCTGTAGAGACAGCTGCGTCTGTCGATATGGTAGCGCCTGTTGAGACGGCAAAAGCTGTACAGCCGGCAGAGACAGTTTCACCTGTTGAGCCTGATTTTCAGCACGTAGAGACAGCTGCACCTGTTGAACCTGTTGTTAAAAGCGTTGAGGCAGCTTCACCTATAGAGCCTGTAGTTCAGTCCGTAAAGACTGCTACGCCTGTTGAGCCGGCCTTTAATCAGGCATCTGACTCGTCAGTTCCTGTTCATCAGGAACCGGTATTTGAGCATGTAACAGCAGATAACGCTGCGGCCAATAATGCGCCTATGATAACCGAAGAGCGCCCGAAATCGAATGTATATTCGTACTCTGCAACAGGAAACACCAATCCTTTACCGAAGCTTTCGGAGGAACAGATCGCAGGTACGAGTGCTATGGCTGTAGAGCAGCCGCAGGAGCAGGATGTTTCTTCTCAGTTTGAGATGTATACAGAGGCACCTGTTGAGTCTGCCAAGCCTGAACCTGTATCTGAAAAGACAATGGTGCTTCCGGATGTAAAGAATGTTGACAGAGATTCATTACGAGTTTCAAAAACCTACTCTGAAGAAGAGCAGCTTCAGATACTTTCTGCCGAGACTATCAATCTCGGTGATTCAATAAAAGCTGTCAAAGAAAAGGAAATGCTTGAGGTTCCGAAAAAAGAAGAGAGTGAAAAGATCGTTTTGGAGCCGGGTGTAACTGAGACGCCTGTTTCAGGACAGCCCAAAACCGGTCTTGATACCATACTTCAGAGTATGACCATAGGTAAAAAGAAAAAAGCGAACGGAGATGGTGCCGAGGATCCATTTGAGTTTCTTGGCAGCGTAGATGATTTCTGATGAATGAAAAACGCTTTCCATTGATGAAGATACATGTAGTCTTTTCGGCTGTCTTCATTATTGCATTAGTACTTGATCGTATAACGAAAATCTGGGCGTCGTCCCATCTTATATCCGAGGATGTAAGTGTATGGGATGGCGTTCTTAAGTTTCATTATCTGGAAAATCAGGGGGCAGCCTGGGGTCTTTTTCAAAATGCCTTCTGGCTTTTTTATATTATTACGGCAGTTGCCGTAGTTGTCATGGCGATCATCTATGCAAGGATACCATTTACCAAAAGATACCATTTTCTAAGATTTCTTTTAGTTATGCTTTGTGCCGGCGCGGTTGGCAATTTTATCGATCGTGCATGTTATCATTATGTCGTTGATTTTATCTGCGTTGAGTTTATCAATTTCCCGGTGTTTAATGTTGCGGATATTTATGTGACGGTATCTGTGTTTTTGATTGTAATTGCCCTGTTTTTCAAATACAGCAAGGATGATGATCTATGGAAAAAGAAAGCGTAGCTTGTGATCAGGTTATACAGCTTTTCGTCAGTCGAGGCGATGATGATCTTCGTCTCGATATTTTTTTGACGGAACAGACAGAATACTCCAGATCATTTATTCAAAAGCTGATCAAACAGGAGAGTATCACCATTGATGATGCGCCTGCAAAAAAATCAGGTCAGACCATACATGCCGGATCCGTCATCAAGCTTTATGTTCCACCAGTAAGAGAGCTGAATGTCGAAGCGGAGGAAATGGATCTTGACATCGTATACGAGGATGAGGATGTGATCCTTATCAATAAACCCAAAGGAATGGTTGTCCATCCGGCACCGGGACATGAGTCTCATACACTCGTAAACGGACTGATGTACCACTGCAGGAATCAGCTGTCAAATATAAACGGGATACTTCGCCCGGGGATAGTTCACAGGATCGATATGGATACGACCGGAATAATCATCGCATGTAAAAATGACACGGCACATCAATGCCTGGCAAAACAGTTTGCGGATCACAGCATTACCAGACGTTATCAGGCGATAGTGTATAACAATTTTAAAGAAGATGATGGTACGATAGATAAGCCTCTTGCCAGAGATCCGAAAGACAGAAAACGCATGGCGGTCGTATCAGCGGATAAAGGTCGCAGGGCAGTAACTCATTATCATGTATTGGATCATTTGAACAACAGGTTCAATCATATAGAATGTAGACTTGAGACAGGCAGAACTCACCAGATCAGAGTTCATATGGCATCAATAAGACATCCCTTACTTGGTGATGAAGTATACGGTCCCAAACCCGAATCAGCCTTTTCATCGCTTGAAGGACAGGTTCTTCACGCAGGAATACTGGGATTTGTCCATCCCCGGACGGGTCAATATATGGAGTTTGAATCAGAGTTGCCGCAATATTTTGTGTCTTTGTTAGAACGCCTTAAAAATAATTAAAAAACACGAAAAAAACCTCTTGACAAGACCATGTACACAGGTGTAGAATAGCTATTGCAACGACGAAAAATCGTGTGTACACATTTGTAGAACGAGGGGATATATTAATGGCAAACAAATCTGATGAAATCCGATTGCATGAGGGTGAGTTAAACGTGATGGAGCTTTTATGGTCCAACAGCGTTCTCGCTGCAAAAGATATTGCAAAGATCATCAAGGAGTATATCGGTTGGGAGAAGAATACGACCTATACGGTTATTAAACGTCTGATCGATAAAGGTGCCGTGTCACGTGAGGATCCCGGTTTTAACTGCAGAGCCAAGGTCACCAAAAAGGAAGTTCAGCGTATTGAGACCGAGGCCTTGTTATCAAAAATGTTTAACGGATCACTCAGCGTATTTATCCAGGATTATCTTGGACAGAGAAAACTGAACACTGAAGAGATAATTGAGCTTCAGAGAATGATCAATAGAAATCAGAAAGCCGGTTGATCGATAGCAGTGGTTCTCAGATTAAATAATGAATCAGATATGCCTTATGACTCAGGTCATAGGGCTTTTCTTTATATCCGGATAATGCGCGTAAATACGGTACTTGGAGAATATATTATGATATGAGAGAGATAACTCTCTTGGACAAACTCCAGTTTTTCAAAAACCTTGACATATAACTTGTTTATATGATATTATATTACCGTATGATTGGATTGCGTATCTGTGAGGACACGCTTTCGCTTTTTCATCATACGTCACGTTGTGCGGCTCGAAGAAAACGTAAACGTTTTCTTATACCTCGCCTGCGCAACGACGTATGATGGACATTCCTCACAGTAATACGCTTATCCAATCATACGGGTTGGTTTTCAACATCAGATAAAACAAGTTATAAAGTCAATCATTTAAAAATACTGTCGCTTCAATTTTCAGTAGACTAAATGAGCGTGATGGAAAAAGCGTATCACCGTAAGGGATGTGCTTATTCAATCATACTGTTATCTAGTCTTTGCCAAAGTTGAATAAGGCGTGATGAAGAATGTGTATCACTGTGATGGATGTCTCTTGAACGTCGGTGCGTAGCGTGCGTATTTTGCACGCATGCACCGCTACGTTCAAGAAAAAAGCGCAAGCGTGCCATCACAGATACACGTATTCATCACGCCGTAAACATTATATGTTATTACATTAGGAGGAAAATCAAATGGCCACTGATAAAAAGATCACGTATCACGAGCAGACGTCTCGTGAAAACACACGAAAGCTTCGTGAGGTATTGGAGACTTTGCCTCCGTTTTGCAGAGATTATTTTCGTGCAATGGAACCAAAGACTTCAGCTAAGACCAGAATAAGCTACGTATACGATATACGCCTTTTCTTTACATTTTTATGCGAAAGTAATCCTTACTTCAAAAAGAAAGATAACATCACATCGATAAGGCTTGATGAATTGGAACAGCTCAATGCTATCGATATCGAGGAATTTATGGAGTATTTGAAGCTGTATGAGGATGAGTCAGGTGTGACTCATACAAATGGTGAACGAGGCTTAAAACGCAAATTAGCGTCTCTGAGGAGCTTTTTCAATTATTATTACAAGCATGAGCTCATAAAGACCAATCCAACGGTCATCGTAGACATGCCAAAGCTTCATAAACAGGAGATAACGAGGCTTGATTATGATGAGGTGGCAAATCTTTTAGACTATGTTGAGCATGGCGGAGAGGCGATGTCCGGCATGAAAAGAACATATTTTGAGAAGAATCGCATCAGAAATCTTGCACTCTTCACTCTCCTGCTCGGCACCGGTATACGTGTTTCCGAGTGTGTCGGTCTGGATACGGAGGATATTGATTTCAAGAATAATCGGATCAGGATCATACGAAAAGGCGGCAAAGAAGACTTCGTTTACTTCGGTGACGAGGTTGCCGAGGCTATGTATACATATTATGAAGAACGTAAAACCATCGATACAAAACCGGGCCATGAGCACGCGTTTTTCTTATCGATTCAAAAAAGACGAATCACGGTGCAGGCTGTTGAGGATCTCGTAAAAGAGGCTGCCTCTCATGTGACGACTGTTAAACATATCACGCCACATAAGCTCAGATCAACCTATGGTACCAGTCTTTATCGTGAAACCGGCGATATTTATCTCGTGGCTGAGGTTTTGGGGCATAACGACGTAAATACAACGAGACGACACTACGCTGCGCTCGATGAGGATCGCAAACGAAGGGCCGCCTCGGCAGTTACATTACGTAAGGACGAATAGATCACCTTTTTGTCGGATATTTTTTGAAGAATGAATCAATAACTCCTGCGATTGTCTTGGATGCTTTGTTTTTAAAGCTGGTTGTGTTTACACGCTTGTGATCCTTATCTCCGCTAAGGAAACAAAGCTCAATAAGAATCGCCGGCACGCTGTTTCTCTTGATCACATAGAAACCGGCACTCTTTACTCCGCGGTCAGCTGTTTTAAGAGCATTTACTATAGCGGTATCCATCATACTTGCCATGATGGAGCTTTTTATCCCTGAGAACGATGATTTATTGTTGCTTGTGGAATAATAAACCTCCGTACCATTTGCTTTTTTGTTATCCGCAGAGTTCATATGCAGGCTGACAAACGCATCTGCACCGACCTTTGCAGCAAACCTCGACCTGTCATCCAATGTGACAAAGCTGTCATTCATTCGGGTCCAGTACACCTTTATCTTTGGATTTGCATCTCTGAAATACTTATGAAGTATCGTGTATCCCATATTCAGATTCAGATTTTTCTCATGGATGCCATAATGCGAGGCTCCGTTGTCAAAATCCCCATGACCGCAGTCGAACACCAGGATATTTTTGAAGATCTTTCTGGGTTTATCCAGTGTGACCAAAAATTCGTCTCCGATACGATCGATCTTGTAGCCCTGAAGTGTTTTCGTCGTGATCTTTATTACGGTATTCCCACTTGACGTGGTTGAAACCTTGTATTTCTTTATGTAGTCATTGTTGATCACCGGCGGATGCTCTGTATAAAACTTGTAATGATCACCTTTGATTATTATCTTGAAAGCTTTTGTATACTTGACAGAATCGTAGCATTCATCCACCTTGATGCTGTCTATGAGATACGAAGTATCCGGTCTTGAAAACTTCAGTGAATAATTATACTGCTGACCTGTCTGTGTCGAATAATCCCAAAGAAGCTTGAAATGCAGATGCTTTTCAACTGTCGTATATGTAAACTCTGTCACATCGGTACAATACAGAGTGATCGTTACCTTTCCGTTTTCCTCGGATACAACCATGCGCTGCACGATATCACCGAATCTGTCAAACATCTTTATATCAGGCAAAAACATCGAGTCGGGAAGCGTGATGGTAATGACCTGACTGCTCCTGTCTACGCTCACTGAATCAAAAGATGCCTGCCTGTCACCGTAAAAATCAAGGTCAATGTACGCCATATTGTCAAACATGGAGTACTTTCCTACAGCCTCTGATATGTGATTCTTTGATGTATCTGTATCCTCTGTGGTACCTTTCCAGTCAAATAACAATGACCTATACATGCTATATTTAAGCGTCGCAGAATCCCATGAGCCTGTATATCCCATCGCAGAAATAAATCTTGCCAACGGGATGCACAAAACGGGTGCATCTGTATCTTTTTGAACAATTGTTATAGGCTTCGTAAGTGAATAAGCAGTCGGTTTTTCATCTTTTTCAACAGTAAAGCTGCTCTCTCCTGCTTTCATGTAAATGGTAGTTTTTGTGTCTTCGTCATATGCTCTGTACGATGCCAAAGTCTCATCGTATGAAAAATCAAATCCCCATACGTTTTTGATAAGCTCTTCGGCTGGCGCATACAGAATACCGTTTATCTTTATTATGGGAAGGCTTTGGAACGAATAATCCTTGTGATGATATATAAGTGAGCCCTGAACACCGGTATACATCTGTGTCGATCCGTCATATGTGATGTTAAAAGGTGCGGGTTCCTTTTTATTATTTGACTTCGCCTGAGAGTTCACGGCAAAAACAGACAGAGACAGTACCGTTAATGCCAAAGCAAGCAAGGCACTGCTCAAAAATGAAAGTCTGAACTTCATAACACTATTCCTCCAATCGCCCCAAAACGCTTCATTAAATTAATCATGCACTGCATAATATAACGTTTTTACATGACAAAATCATGTCAACACATATGATTTTTCGTTATTTTTTAAAAAAATCGAATATTTGTTCGAAAAATGTATTGACAAACATCTGTTCGTGTGATATATTTGTATCAAACAGATGTTCGGTTTATGTTTGAAAAGGAGAATGACTATGATCACAAAGTTTTTAACAGGGAAAAGATCTGTAATATGCGGGGTGATTGCCGTAGTGGTGTTATGTGTGCTGTTTTTCCTGATGTTCAACTCCAACGCTTCAGCTGACTCCGGTGACTTGCTTTCAGTGCGAGGCTACGAGCGTGTGCTTATCCGTCCGGGAGATACGCTGGATAAGCTTTCAAAGAAATATGCATACAGCTACTCTCATATCTCTCCATCAGAATACAAAAACCAGATCATTCAGCTGAATGATCTGGACAGTGACTATATCCGCGAAGGGATATACCTTATGATGCCTGTTTGCAAATAGAGGATGTATCAGTCGTCCTCTCCTCTGATCTTTATCGCACCGCTTGAGAGCTCATCGATAGCGATAGAAAGCGGCTTAGGGCACTTGATCTTCTCCTCGAGAGGTTCAGAACCATCGATGATCTGCTTTGCGCGCTTTGCTGTGGCAAGTACGATCGAATAACGGCTGTTTACAACCGGCTGTTCGCCCTGCTCTACCTCGCTGTTTGCGATATTCATAAGGTCTGTGTAAGATGGATGTAACATTGTATTTCTCCTTTCTGCTCCTAGTTTACAAATCCAAACTTGTTCAATGGCCATATTCTCATGAAAGCCTTGCCCTCTATAAAGCTTCTTTTTACAGGACCCGGCGCATCTTCCTCGGCCATTTCATCAAGCTCATCTTCTGAATATTTATCTGCGTATTTTTCAATGGTTTCAGGAGGAATCTTTCTACTGTCAAGCGATACCGCTCTGTTATCTCCCAAAACAAAGTACTCATCTTCTTTTAATGTGTAACCTTTTGCTGCCAGGCCTTCCTCATCCATGGCGTTCTTGGCGTATTTATCCTCGATAACCTGGCCATTCACCTTGATCGTATTCTTTTCGATCTGAATTGTCTCACCCGGCAAACCATATACTCTCTTTATATAAAACTCAGAGTCATCAACTTCTTTACCCTTTGGATAGAAAACTACTATATCATATCTTTCAGGATCATGGAAGGCATAGGATATTTTATCTATGAGAAGCCTCTCGCCATCATGAAGAGTGTCCTCCATGGATTCACCGGATACATTGGTCGACTGACAAACATATCTGGGAACTACATATACACATACAAATATCAGGACAATGTATATTCCAATCTCAATTCCGATACTGAGTTTCGATCTTGATTTTGTTTCTTCTTCCTTTTTTTCGACGGGTTTTGAGGTATTTACATCATCAAAGTCCTCAACCACGACGAAATCGTCTCTGTCTTCAATATTACCGGTCATCTTTTCATCTCCAACACTTATGAAAACTTTTCTTTTACCAGGTCAGCGAGTTCCTTTGCCAACTCATCAATTATCTCCGATTGACGGTCTGTAAGGTTATGCTGACTGTTTATGATGCCCATGATCTGTTCTACAGCTCTGTCAAGGTCATCATTTATGATAAGATAATCATAATCCTTAATAAAATGTGTTTCACGAACAGTCTGTTCAAAACGAATACTTATCTGTTCATCGCTCTCTGTTCCGCGGTTCTTTAACCTGTCATACAGATCCTTCGCTGTCGGCGGAACGACGAACATAAGGACAGCGTCAGGGAAAAGCTTTTTGACCTGCATACCTCCCTGCACCTCGATCTCGAGAATAACATCCTTACCTTCAGCAAGCCTGTCTTCAATTGCTTTTTTGGGGGTTCCGTAATAATTCCCTGCATACTCGGCATACTCTATAAGTTCTTTTTCATGGATCATTCTTTCGAACTCATCTTTGGATACGAAATAATAATCTTTGCCGTCAACCTCTCCGGATCTGGGAGCTCTGGTTGTACACGATATCGAGAGGAAGATCTCATGATCAGCTAAAAGTCTTCTGACCAATGTACCTTTTCCTGCGCCCGAAAACCCCGAAATTACGGTAAGAACACCTTTTTTATTCACTCTCTAAATCCCCCTTTGCCGTATCAATACGAAGAACTATCGTCTCAGGCAATAATGCTGACAATACTATGCTGTTGTTTTCCATCACGAGAACGGATTTAGTTTTTCTGCCGCAGGTGCCGTCCGTAGCCAGTCCATTATCCTTTGCTGCCTGAACCATACGCTTAACCGGAGCTGCATCCGGACCTACTATGCTAAAGATCTTCTCGGAGTTAACCATGTTTCCGAATCCGATATTGATAAAACTCATATTACTTCCAATCTGAAGCGCTACGCTCCTACTCTATATTCTGAATCTGTTCACGTATCTTTTCAATAAGAGTCTTGAGCTCGATACCATAGTTGGCTATAGTGATATCAGTAGACTTTGAGAGGATCGTATTTGCTTCTCTGTTTAACTCCTGTGTAAGGAAATCAAGCTTACGGCCGATGTTTTCAGAATCATCAAGCGTGGTTCTCATATGATCGATATGAGTCTTCAACCTCACCATCTCTTCATCAACACAAAGCTTGTCAGCGTATATCACCATCTCAGAAGCAAGCACTCTCTCATCGATCTGCTTGTCAGCAAGAAGATCTTCTGCCTTTTTTCTGATACGTGCCGTGTACTCATCAAGGATCTCCGGATAACGCTTTTCGATATTATCAGTTATCTTTTTAACTTCATCAAGCTTTTTGTTAATATCCTCAGCCAGACTCTTTCCTTCGATGCCCCTGCTCTGAACGAACTGCTCTCCGGCATCAGATAATGCTTTTTCAATAAGTGGTGTGATGATCTCTTCATCAACCGGAGCCTCAGAAAGAGTAAACACTTCAGGAAGTCTTGCGATCCTATATGCGTCTGTTTTAAATCTCATGGAATTATCAAGAGCCATCTGACGGATGCCCTCGAGATATGCACTTGCAACTGATCTGTTGTATGTGATCGAAATATCAGATTCCCCCTGAGCTTCGATGGTCAAAAATACATCGACTTTTCCTCTCGACGCATATTTCTTTACCGTAGAACGAATCTCATTTTCAAAAAAACCGAATTTATGCGGCATACGAACACTTATATCAAGATACCTGTGATTGACGGATTTCAACTCCACACATACCTTATACTGGTCGTTTGCTGATTCTCCTCTTCCGAATCCGGTCATGCTTTGTATCATATCACACCTCCCAAACAATAGCATACTGTATTATTATAGAATAAAAACGCCCCAAAGTCAAGGAAACTCGTTGACTGAATGAAAAAAAAATGATAAACTGTGTGAATAGGTAATAATTGCTGTTAATCATACAAAAAAGGAAAAGCCATGGCATTTGACGGAATAACCATATCAGCGCTTGTAAATGAACTTAAATACAACCTGATTGACGGACATATCAAAAAGATAGCACAGCCTGAACCCGACGAACTTACACTTACGATCCAGGCTCCTTTTGGCATCTCAAAAATCGGCCCTAAGTCCGATAATAATACCACTGACGCTGATGAAAATAACTCTGATACATCTACGCAGAAAAAACGTCAAACGCTACGTTTAAAGCTATCTGCAAACGCTTCTCTTCCGCTTTTGTATCTAACAGGTGAAAACAAGACTTCACCTCTGACCGCCCCCAATTTCTGTATGCTTTTACGCAAGCATATTTCGGGTGCCAGGATAACGGATATACGCCAGGAGGGTTTGGAACGTGTAGTAAGATTTGTCCTGTCGACTAAAAACGAGCTGTTGGACGATGTTTCATATGCCCTTGTCATCGAGATCATGGGTAAACACAGCAACATCATTTTCCTTGATGATAAGGATATGGTAATCGATTCGATCAAGCATGTAAATGGTCTTATGAGCTCAGTAAGAGAGGTCCTGCCGGGCAGAGAATACTTCATTCCAAATACTCTCGATAAAAAGAATCCGAATGAGATTACTACCGAATACTGGAATCACGATATTTTTACAAAGCCATCTTCGATAGCAAAAGCCATATCCGGGTCCATGTCCGGGATATCGCTTATCATGGCTCAGGAGATGTGCTACAGGGCTGATATTGACGGAGATGCACCCACAGCCTCCTTAAACGGGAATGAGCGTTCACGTTTGATGCAGATTTACAGAGATATCATGAGCATGGTTTCCGAGGATGTTTTTGAACCGGTTATTTACTACGATAATGAGGTTCCAAAGGAGTTCTCAATGATAAGGCTTTCCATGTATGACAGTCTTGCAAGTGAAGCCATGGATTCTCCTTCTGCCGTGGTTGAACGCTTTTACAGTGAAAAAGACTCCCTGACCCGAATCAGAGCAAAATCATCAGATCTAAAGAATACTGTTCAGACACATTTTGAACGAACGGCAAAGAAACTCGACATATTGCAAAAGCAGATTAAAGACACGGAAAAACGTGACAAATACAAGGTGTACGGCGAACTCATAAACACCTATGGTTATTCCGAATTACCTGTTCTTCCGTCACCGGATGCCGCAGAAGGTGACAAGCTGACACTTCACTGCATAAATCATTATGATGGCAAAGAAGTTGATATCAATATCGATCCTACACTCTCTGTTTCTGATAATGCAAATAAATACTTTGACAGATATAATAAACTGAAAAGGACATTTGATGCTGCTTCCGAACAGATAAAACTTGCACATGAGGAATACGATCATCTCGAATCTATCCTTACGGAGCTTTCCATTGCCCGCAAGGAGGAAGATCTGGTCGCCATACGTTCGGAATTGAATGATCATGGTTATATCAAGTCAACAGGTAATAATAAACGAAAAAAACAACTGCCTAAAAGCGAACCACTTCATTTCATATCATCAGATGGTTATGATATCTTTGTAGGGAAGAATAACTATCAGAATGAAGAGCTGACCTTCAAAATAGCAACAGGTAATGACTGGTGGTTTCATGCCAAACAGATGCCCGGTTCACATGTGATCATAAAGTGCAACGGAGACGAACCGCCTATAAGCACATTTGAAGAAGCTGCAGCTTTAGCTGCCCTGTTCTCAAAGGGCAAAAACTCAGATAAACTTGAGATAGATTACACACAAAAGAAAAATGTCAAGAAACCGGGCGGTGGCAAACCCGGATTCGTTGTATACTATACAAACTATTCAATACTTGCATCAAAGGGTGATCTCAAACGGATAAAGCCCGCAACTGCCGAGGAGGAGGCTTTTTTATGAGCATTTCATATGACACACATATGCACACTTCATTCTCTCCTGATTCAAATGCCACATTGGATGAGCAGGTGAATACCGCCTGTTCCATGGGGCTTAGAGGTATATGTATAACCGATCACATGGATTATGATTTTCCGGTGGATCAGTGCCAGGGCTATGATACTAATCCGTTTATTTTTGATGAAAAAAAATATTTGGATTCCATAAATAATATCTCGGATAAAATGCCAAATTTTGAAGTTTTAAAAGGCGTTGAGATCGGATTACAAACTGATCCTTCCGTGGCAAATAAAAACAAACAATTGATCATAAATAACTTCTTTGATGAAGTGATCGGTTCCATTCATCTGATAGATAAAAAAGATCCATATTATCCTGACTTTTGGAAAGGAACGGATCAAAAATCCGTATTAAAAAAATACTTTGAAATAACACTTGAAAACCTCAAATTGTTTTCGGATATAAATATACTCGGGCATCTTGACTATGCAACCAGATACATGCCTGATATCAATGAGTATGAACCCAAGGATTATTTTGAGATCACTGATGCGATCATGGAGTTTTTGATCGGACATGAAATAGCTCTGGAGATTAATACTTCAGGACTAAAAAAAGGATACGGGCTTACAAACCCGCATCCTGAACTTATCAAAAGATACTATGAACTGGGTGGCAGACTGATCTCAACAGGGTCGGATGCACACTCTCCGGACGCGATAGCATACGGATTTGAGACGATCAATGAAAATTTGATCTCATATGGATTCAGGGAATATGTCATCTACAAATCACGCAAACCGATCCTTTTACCTCTATGAATCATTTGATAATGATCTTGTGATAACTTCTTGAACCGCCGTTTGTTCTGGTCACGACCTCTTCCGTATGGAAGTGGTCTTTTTTCTTTTCTATAGTCTCATCAAGCTCTGCTGCCAACGGTCTCATAGGTCTGTTGACAACCGGTACCGGTCTCTTGGTGATCTCAGGAGCCTCATTATCATCAACCTGGATAAAGCCTTCTCCGGATATCGTATCTTCATCAACTTTTTCCTGAACAGGCGGCTCTTCTCCGGGCTTCGGAATAAACAGATGCTCGTCATTTTCCTTGGGAACGCCGGCATCAGCATCCATTCTGGTGAATGAGAACACCGGACTACGCTCAGCATGATTGATAACCTGCGAAGGTGTAGTCTTTTTCTCATGCTTGGGCGCCATATCTTCGGTACGATCAATCCTCTCAGGCTCAAATTTTGTAATCTTCGGTTCATTTTCGGCCGGAGCCTCTTTTGCAGCCTCAGCATTTTCATCAGCACTAATCTCAGGTTCAGTCATCACAGCCTCAGATTCACTTGTCATGGTCTCAGGCTCACTCATATCAACGGAAGGCTCAGGCAGAATCTCTTCGGGAACCGTCGCTGTAGCCATATCCCTGAATGATACAAATGAATCATCGGGTTCATCTTGAAGTACAGTCTCTTCTTCAGGTTCTTCGGGAATAACCTCTTCCATCGCTGCCGGCATAAACATAAACGATGACGATTCTTTTTCCTGCTCGACATCAGTTATGTCCTCTATGGTTTCTTGTTCAGGCTCGATCGGAGCTATATCCTCGATAGATTCTTCTTCCGGCTCGATCGGAACTATATCCTCTACAACATCTTCGTGAGGCTCTGCAACGACAAACTCAAGATCATCAACCAATGTCTTCGGTTCTTCATCAATTGACATAAATCCTTCTTCATCAGGATTTACGAGCTTCTCAGCTATCGTTTCTTCATGATCTGTTATATCTTCACTCTTGATGATATCCAGCTCATCCGGATCAGAATCTATCTGCATGAAATCCATGTGTTCCAAGGAAACATATTCATTTTCAGGCTCAAGAGGCTTGGAATCAAGGCGCTCCTCAGTAGTGTCTGAAATCGAATCAAATGAAAGCACATCAAGAGAAGGCTCATCTGCATTGTCAGGTGCTGAAGCAGAAACCACATCCGGAACCATATCCTCCGGAGTTTCCTTGAGCTGCTCTTCCGCACGCCAACGATCCTCAAGACCGCTTATGGTCGGAACCTCACCATACTCACCTTCAGTAGTACCGAAATTATAATCCTCGTTTTTAAGGACAACTTCAGCTTCGGACTTATCATCCGCATGTTCTATTACATCAGCCATATCCTCTCTTGCAATCTCGCTCATTCGTTTAATACTGTCAGATACATCCAGACGGTCAAGCAGATTGTCAAGTTGTTCATCCTCAGAAAGAGCTGACTGTTCAGCACGGGCTTCAACATCATCAGTACCACTTTCGGAACCTAACGCTGCTGCAGCCTTGGAAAGCTCTTCTGCCGCTTCATTCGCCTCAACGGCAGACTCAGCAGCAGCTGCTGCAACCTCAGCTACCTCTGCATCATCAGACTCGGCAGCCTCGACCTCGGGTACATCAGGAATCTCAACCTGAGGGATCTCGGTTTCCTCAATGGCAGTCAGGACATCCACAGGAGCATTGAGCTTACCGCTGTTCTGATAACCGCTAAGAACGATAGTATCAGATTCCGCACGATTTGACCCGTGCAACTGATCATCGGAAGATGTGACAATACTCTCAAGCTGTGAAACATCTTTGACTTCCGCAGTATTCGGATCAGCAGGTCTGATACTCATCGGAGGTATGGATGCCTGGATAGTCTCAGCGCTCGGATGCAGATCCTCACCCGTAAACAGAACACGTCCGGGTGCAGCCTGTTTCTTTTCTTCCTCGGCTGTATCGGCAATCGCCTGGATCTCCTCTTCGGTCTTGCCGGCCTCCTTGGCCTCCTTCTGCTCTTTGGCAACTTCTATGTCTTTTTCACGTTCAGCCTGTCTCTGTTTGCGAAGCTCATCATCACGGATAAACTCGTTAGAAACATGCCATTCCATGAAGTTGTCACTGGTACTTACTTTATCAATATCATACGGTTCAACATCTTCTTTTGTTTTCACGGACACCTCACTTTTTTCTGTCGAAGCTGCTTTTTCATCAACAGCAGAAGCCACTTTTGCTACAGGTTCGGAATCAGAGGACGACGACTGACGATTCTCATCAGCTACCTTTTCTTTAACAACCGGATCATCTGTGATCGAGCTGATAACAGGTATCTCATCTGTATCAGACTTAACATCATATGCATCGTCTTCATCTTCGTCTTCTTCATCATATTTTGTCAGAAACTCCGGTAACAGCATATTGTAAAGTCCATATGCAGAGAGCAAACCTGTCATATAAGTAAGATAATAACCATGAGTCTCAGGCAGATCAAATATCGCATATCCGCATACGGCAAAAATAGTCGCAAGGAGTATGGGTCCGATAGAAGAAAGCTTTCTTCTGATGGCATATACACCTGCCATGCTCGCAAAGATCAAAAGTATTATCGAAAAAATACCATAATCAAATGCATGGAAAAGCACCGTGACTAACATGTTATGCAGCTTGTCGCAGAAATAAACAATAATGTCTCCGCTCTCAGAAGCAGCAGCAAACCCGGGCTCTACTCCGCCGGGGAACAGAGAACCCAAGTCTTTTTCAAGTAAAAATGACATGATCACGGTAAATATGGCTGATCCCGCGACGATAAAGCCGGCCATAAACGGTCCCTTGGTAACAAGAGTATCCACGCTTCGGATATTCGCAAATAGCAATGAAAGCGCACATCCGATACAGATGATCGCGGCAAGCGGATTCAGGCATATAAATGCGCCAAACAGGGCGCAAAGAACAACCAATGCAAAGATGACCACAGCATTGCTACGGCCAAACTGAGGTATGATGTTCTTCATGATAAGTAAAAATACAAAGAACGGTACAAGAATACAAAGAATCCTAAGGATCTCACTGTTATCGAACACTACCCATCCGGTATTGATCGCAAAATAAGTAAGTGCAAATGAAAAAACCAGCCCCAAAAGACCGCACAATCTGCCACCGAGCATACGGCAAACGCCATATACTACCGCCAGGTACAAACCAAACCATAGAGCAGAATCCGTACCATAATCCGAGATCAGGCAGAATCCGATTATAACCAATACCAAGGCAAAGATGCCTTCAAGTACGATAAGGGGTTTGTTTTCTCTTTGGATACCACGAAGGACTGCTTTCTCACGCAAAAAGAAAGCAGCGATAAATATCAAAATAACACCGATAGTCATGAGAATAGCAAAAATAACCCCCATACCATCCTGCGAAAAATACTCATACGACATAGCCGCCACATTCAGACAGCAAAGCAACATGAGCAATATGAATACGAACGAATACACGATCGTTACATAATTTCGCTTAAATCTCATGATGTCCTCCGAGAATTCATGGTTTCTATACACCCGATAGATATTTTATCACATTGATCATGTTTTTTCAAGGAAAAAATCACGCAATTGACGTATTTCGGCATATTTTTGATCATAATCCCATCATATTGCGAAGTTCATCCTCAGTAATTATCGGGATATTGAGTGATTTGGCTTTTTTATTCTTGGAGGACGCAGACATAATGTCGTTATTTACGAGATAATCGGTGTTTGCACTGACTGCTGAAGCAACATGACCGCCAAGCGATTCTATCCTGTCCTTGCACTCTCCTCTGTTTGCAAATGTATTAAGGCTTCCGGTGATAACGAAGGTTTTGCCGGACAATGCACCCGATCCATCGGAAAACTCGGGAACGGAAACTCGTAATATGCCATCGAGTTCTCTCACCAATGCCCTGTTTTTCTCATCCGAAACATAGTCGATGATGCTGTCTGCCAGATTTTCACCGATACCATTTACTTTAAGAAGTTCATCTCTTGTTATATCCAGAAATCCCAACAGAGTGATCGAAGGATACGCTCTTACAATATCCTTTGCAGTAGCAAGGCCTATCCCTTTTATCCCCAGGGCAAATATCACATTTGGAAGTGATGCGTCCTTTGCCGTCTCTATCGCATTTTTGAGGTTTTCAAATGACTTCTCGCGAATCTTCATTGTATCATCATTTATGATCTTATCTTTGTGTTCGGACAGATCAAAAATATCAACACACGATCTTATAATGCCGCGCTGAATCCATTTCTCCAGTGTAGCCTCCGAGATACCGTCTATATTCATGGCGTCACGACTGACAAAGTGCATCAGGGAGCGTATCTGTTTCGCATAGCACTCTTCGTTCGGGCACATCAAAACTGTGGATCCGTTCTCGTTTACAAGCTCAGTAGGGCTGCCGCATACGGGACATTTTTCAGGGGGCACACAGGTACCGCTTCCTGTGAGATTCGACTCGATCTGAGGGATGATCATATTCGCCTTGTAAACGGTGATCCTGTCACCAATACCGAGCTTAAGCTCATTAAGGATGCTGACATTGTGAACACTTGCCCTCTGCACGGTGGTCCCTTCAAGCTCAACAGGCTCAAATATCGCAACAGGATTTATAAGTCCGGTTCTGCTGGCACTCCATTCTATATCGATAAGAGTTGTCTCGGCGGTTTCATCCTGCCATTTGAGAGCTATGGAATCACGTGGCGCCTTGGCGGTCCTGCCAAGACTTTTTGAGAAAGCAATATCATCATAGGTTAGAACCAGGCCATCGCTCGGAAGGTCGGACTCGGAAACCTCTTTCGAAAAATCACTTACAGCGTCTTTCAGATTACTTATGTTAACCTGCTTATAAGGAGCGAGCTCGAACCCCTGTTCCTTAATAAAAATAAGCTCATCTTCCTTGCTGCCTTCATCAAGTGAGGGTGTTCCTTCTCCTTCACCATCAAGCTCTATAAGGTTATATGCATAGAATCTCACACGTCTCTTGGCTGTGATCTCATTGTTCAGCTGCCTGACAGATCCGGAACACAGATTTCTGGGATTCTTGTACTGAGTTACACTTTCATCATTTGATTCACGGCGGTTAAGCTCTTCAAAATCAGAATACCTGATTAGAGCCTCGCCTCGAAGCACCATTCTTCCCAAATACGGTATGCGACCCGGAAGATTTTTAAAGGTCTTTGCATTGTTGGTGATAACCTCACCGACTTCGCCGTTTCCGCGAGTAAGTGCTTTTACCAGAACTCCGTTCTCATATGTGATGATGATCGAGAGCCCATCGAGCTTCATTGACAGAAGTCCTTTTTGGTCGCCGAGCCAGTCGCTGAGCTCATCAATATCCTTCGTTTTGGACAATGACAGCATAGGTGCCACGTGCGCCTCCTTGGGAAGCTCACTTAAGGTCTCATAACCGACCTTGGACGTAGGAGAACCCGAAAGGACGATTCCTGTCTTTTCTTCAAGTTCGACAAGTTCATCATAGAGTTTGTCGTATTCGTAGTTTGACATGATCTCATCTTCGCCCGAATAATAGACCATTGCCGCACGATCAAGTATCGTGACAAGCTCATGCATACGTTGTTTTTCTTTTTCCATAGTATCCTCCATGACGAATTATCCCATGATGCTTTCAATCTCTTCGGGAGACAATTCTCTAAACTCACCTTCAGGCTGATCACCCAATCTGATCGAAACGAACCTGATCCGTTTAAGAGATGTGACCTTATAACCGAAATACTCACACATACGTCGAATCTGACGATTGAGCCCCTGTGTAAGGACAATATGAAAGGTTTTTCCTTCCTGATCAAATATCCTGCAGGGCTTGGTCATGGTCTCCAGTATCGGAACTCCCTGCTCCATAGCTTTGATCACATCTTTTGTGATAGGTTTGTCCGTAGTGACTATGTATTCCTTTTCATGGTCATTTCGACCTCTCATCAGCTCATCTGCGAGCTTCCCATCGTTTGTAAGAAGAATAAGACCCGTAGAATCCTTATCCAGTCTGCCTATGGGGAATACCCGCTCCCTATAATCGATAACATCCAAAAGATTCGGATGCTCCTTCTCTGATGTCGTACATATAACACCCTTTGGTTTGTTGTAGGCCAGTATCACTTCTTTTCTGTTTACAGACACTATAACACCGTCGACAAAAACCTCATCTTTATCGGCTACGGTATCACCGAGAACAGCCTTGCGATCGTTTATCACCACTCTCCCGGAATCTATTAGTCTGTCAGCCTCTCGTCTGGAACAAACTCCGAAATGACTTAAATATCTGTTGATCCTCATAGGTTCCATCAAAAACACTCTCCCGTTTTCAATCAAAATCAAAATCCAAAAATATTAGAAAACACCTGTGGCAGGAACATGCCTCACCACAGGTGAATAAAGATCATATTTTCGATATCAGTAAGCTGCTGCTCCGGAAACACTCGCAGCCGAGCCTGATGCAGCCTTAATCTCGCGATCCATACGCTGATACAGCTGTCTGAACGTAGGATCAGAGTTGATCGCTTCATCGAGCGACTTCTGAACTTCGGTAGTCAGCTTTATTATGGCTTCATTCTGGTCAGCCGAAAGAATGAAGTCCTCCTGAACCTCATCAAGAGCGCTCAGATAAATGATATACTTATTATCTGAGGTCGATGTCACATAAAAAGCGGAAAGGCACGGTGCCGGAGTGTCGATATTCTTCATCTTCATGTCATATTTGGCATAAACACGATAACCGTTCCCTTCGGAATTCTCAATCACATAGCAGTTTATATTGGTGTAATCCTCTACGTATGCAGCCATCGCGGTAAACTTTGCTTTGTCAATCTGATTGACATCGCTGACGATCGACTCAAAGGCATCCATATCCACTGATTTCTTTGCAGTGAAATACTCCGCTATAAGAGCATTTATCTCAGGATACTCGTTCATTGTCAATTCAGCTTCGGAGGCGTTCTCGCCGCCTTTGCTGCTGGGTATCAGAGTCAGGATGAAGAATCCCAGAACCAACGTAGCTACAGATATTATGATTATAAGCTTTTTATATTGCATCTTCATGGTAAGATCACATTCCTTTAATCAAAGTATTGAACGTACCTGGGGGGATTCGAACCCCCGGCCTTTGGCTCCGGAGGCCAACGCTCTATCCAACTGAGCCACAGGTACATACCTTGTCTATTATAATAAATCCTACCCGTTTTGTAAAGTCAAAATTGAAAACGATTTTCGCTCCTATCATACAGATAAGCCTTATCGGAAAGAATATCTGTAGATATAAGCTGTTCTTCATTTATAGTACGAATGATATCATTAATGTCCTCAACATCGCAAACAACGCCTTTAGGAATGATCAACACTTCATGAATACTGCTTGGTATCACGTAAAGATCGTCGCCTATCCTTTCTGCGATTCGTCTCATCAGATCCTCATACAGGACAGCTGTCGCACCGAAGACAAAGTACTCATTCGACAGCAGTAGCAAATCGAACTCGTGATCTTCCATCCCCAAAACATCGGAAAGCTTTTTTGTCACCGCCGGAAACAGGATCGGAGTATTCTTCTTTGCGAGTTTCATAAGATCACCCGGCTTTTTCTCCCAGGCATCCATTAACTCATATGTGATCTTTAAAGATTCTACTCCACTGCAATCAACCTTACATACCACTGTGAAAATGATGGCAAGATCCATATAGATAATGTGCGGAACATTCTCCAGAAACTTTTTGTTTTTCTTCAACGAAACAAGTCTGTAGACAATCCTGTCTTTCACATCGTCAAAATTAAGTGACAGATCAAAGTGATCAGCCTTATCTGCTACCAAAGATCTGTATGACAATAGTATCTTGTCGACAGCCTCATCTACCGTGAGTTTTTTACGACAGTAGTCATCATAAAACCTGTCAATGTAGAACACGGGAGATATCTTTTCCGGATTGAAAAAAATCGTGACACCGTAATACTCGGTATCGTTATTTTTCATATAGATGTGAGAACTCACAGATGCCCCTGCGATCTCGGGGCGTGTTTTCAGGCCCTCTTCAACCTGAATCAAAAAATCATCTTTTGACATGGAAAACTCCTTTCCCACTGTCAAAACGTACTCAAATCATATTTATATGATATCATATAAATATAACTTGCACAAGTGTCATTCAGACACGAAATCCTACCATTTAGACAAATTTTAGGGCGTCATACGTCGCTCATCGATCCTCTGTCGATCTTCTGACCATCTCTCCATATTCTTTCGAGATCATAAAACAATCTGTCCTCTCTCGAAAAAATATGAACAATGACATCACCGTAATCCATGAGGATCCATGTGGATTTTGCATTCCCCTCTATTCTCTTAGTATTAAAGCCGGCTTCCATCATGCGCTGTTCCACCTGTTCAAGCATGGCCCTGATCTGGTTGGGATTATCTCCGTTTGCGATCACGAGATAATCAGCGATAACGGATATTTCATCAATCTTAAGTATCTCTATATCTTCTCCGAGTTTCTCGTCAAGAGCATCATAGGCAACCATCGCCATTTTTTTTGAAGTATCACTCATAAGTATTCCTCCATATGTATGTCATTTTACAGGTTTTCATAGTAGTTTAGTGTAGCAAGTGATGCTTCATCGATCACTCTGCCGGTTTGTTCCAAAAATGCTATGGTGTTCTCGATAACCCGTATCAAGGTTCCATCAAGATCATGTCTGACTTGCTTTCTGAGTGAATCAAGTGGATTCTTTGCCTTTGGTATCACACGTCCCGGCTCGATATAGTCAGAAATGTATATGATCTTTTCCAGTGTGGTCATTTCAGGCTTTCCAACCGTATGAACCCGGATCGCATTTATTATTTCTTCGTCTTTTACACCATATCGGTACTGAGCCAGATACGCGCCCAACTTTCCATGTATCAGGGACGGGTTATTTCGTTCAGTCTGACTGAGTTCGATCCCGTACTGATCACAGAGAGCTATCTGTTCTCCATCCGTATAGTATTTTGCACAATCATGAAGAAGTCCGGCAAGTCTCG
The DNA here is from genome assembly GCA_947169235.1 of uncultured Lachnospiraceae bacterium. Taxonomy (GTDB): domain Bacteria; phylum Bacillota; class Clostridia; order Lachnospirales; family Lachnospiraceae; genus Eubacterium_F. Next base: position 76,691 of record CAMVOY010000002.1, read on the forward strand.
ACCTGATAGGAAGCGTCTCATCTCCGGCTGAATACAGGACTCCCAGCTCCTCAGCAGTATCTGCGACACCGAAAGAATGCTTTACTCTTTTGGGTCTGAGTGTTGATTTCAGGCAATGCTTGATATCGATTTCCGGTGGTACAAACGAATACTTAAGCTCAGGGAAGCCATAAAGACCATGGAGCATTATGTAACGCCACACTCTCCTTGATAATGCATCAGGCCTCTGATCCTCGTTGATCAGGGTTTTGATCTCATTTCGGATATCCGTTGAAGAAACATCAGCCATCTTATCAGATAGTTCCAAAGGAAGGAACTCACCATTAAACTGACTTGACCTTTTCTTACATAGAGTTTTTAACTCATCCATGGTCATGCCCGAACGCGGCGCAGCGATAATCGCCGCGTAATCAGCGATCTTTGCCGGCTCTCTCCATGTATCAAAAGCTTCCAGTGAGTCTCCGCCGAGAATAAAGTAAAGCCTGTCCCCGGGATGCTCATCCAAAAGCTCTCTAAGAGTCTCATAAGTATAGCTGACTCCGCCTTTTTTCAGCTCAAAATCAGATGCCTTGATCTTGTCATTTTTCATACTGTCGATAAGCAGCTTTACCATACGTAAACGATGATCATCACTGACATATTCTTTATTGGATTTATGTGGCGGAATATTGGACGGCATCAAAAATACGGCATCCAGGTCATAAGTTTTTAGAGCCCGGAGAGCCATTTCGCGATGTGCCTTATGTGGCGGATTAAAGCTTCCGCCAAGAATCCCTATCCTTGACATTTTACATAACTCCTTATTTAGAATGGGAGGTGTGAAAGAAAGCCATCCCGATCGTATTAAGGGTAATATTCGAATTGCCATCCATAGATCTTAACTGTATCGCCTTCCCGGATACCCAGATCAACCAGCTCGTCCAGGATACCATTTTCCTGCATAAACTTTTGGAAGAAAGCAAAACCTTTTTCTGAATCCAGGTTGGTGTAACCAAGCATGCGCTCGATACGTGGGCCCTCAACCAGATAAGTATCCTCTTCCTCTTCGCTTTTGGCAACAGTATATGGTTCATCCGAAAGATCGGGTAGCTTAACTTCGTATTCACGCTCGTAAACGACGCGATCGTCAGGTATCTCATCCAGCTTATTTCTCACATGGAACAAAAGCTCCTTAACTCCCTCTCCTGTCGCAGCGGATATCGGATATACAGGTATTCCCTGAGGTTCGAACTCCTCACGAAGAAGTTCCAAAACAGCTTCTCTATCATCACCATAGATACAATCAAGCTTATTTGCCGCGATTATCTGAGGACGTTCAGCTAAAACCTCATCATACTCACGCAGTTCCTTATTGATCGCATGGATATCCTCTATCGGATCACGACCTTCAGTAGATGCTGCATCAACCACATGAAGAATAAGTCTGGTCCTCTCGATATGACGAAGGAAATCATGACCGAGACCCACTCCATCAGCTGCACCCTCGATAAGTCCGGGTATATCAGCCATAACAAAGCCTTTGGCTCCGTCCAGATCAACAACTCCCAAATGCGGATTCAATGTAGTGAAATGATAATTCGCTATCTTTGGTTTTGCGGCACTTACTCTGGATAATAAAGTTGACTTTCCGACATTGGGGAAACCAACCAGTCCCACATCCGCTATCACCTTAAGCTCAAGAATCACCTCAAGCTCAATACCCTGTTTGCCGGGCTGAGCGTACTTTGGTGCCTGCATGGTCGGAGTAGCGAAGTTCATGTTTCCTTTCCCACCATGACCACCCTTAAGGATCACCTCTCGGGTGTTTTCATATGACATATCAGTGATAACCTGGCCTGTAGTCGCCTCTTTAACGATAGTTCCCGCAGGTACCTTTACCACGAGATCCTCACCGTCAGCACCATGACAGCGTCTCTTGCCTCCGGGCTCACCGTTTCCGGCAAAATACTTCTGTTTAAATCGGAAATCACTCAAAGTATTAAGCCCCGGATCAACCTCGAATATCAGGTCTCCTCCGCGACCGCCGTCACCACCGTCCGGGCCACCGTTAGCTACGTATTTTTCTCGTCGAAAGCTGACATGTCCGTCGCCTCCGTTTCCTGATCGGATACGTATCGTTGCTTTATCACTAAATGACATGTTTATCCTCCACAGATATACACTATTCGCCAAAAAAGGGGCTGACAAAACAAACGTCTGTCAGCCCCGTCAAATCGTTATCCCATCAATCCTCCTTCGGATAAACGCTCGCAACCTTCTTGTCACGGCCCTTTCTCTCGAAGCGAAGGATTCCGTCAACCTTTGCATAGAGTGTATCATCGCCACCCTTGCCTACGTTGGTTCCCGGATGGATCTTGGTTCCGCGCTGACGATACAGGATGTTTCCTGCAAGTACGAACTGGCCGTCTGCACGCTTCGCGCCAAGTCTCTTGGACTCGGAATCACGACCGTTCTTTGTGGAACCCATTCCCTTTTTATGGGCGAATAACTGAAGATTCATCTTCAACATAACAGTCCCTCTTTTCCGCGTAATACGCTTACTATCAATCAATTGTTTCATATACCAAACTTACAAACTCGCTTCCGTACTGATCGATCACACCCTGTATTCCGAGTTCCAGACTCCTTAAAAGGATATCCGCCCTCTCGTTCGGTCTGTGATCAAATATTACTTCAAGCAGTCCCAAATCCTCGTCCTGCTCAACCTCAAATGTTTCTTCAGCCAGAATGCTTAACGAGTTTACGGTGTTTATTCCAATCATGGACACCGCTGAACATATGATATCTTTTCCGTAGTTATCATATTCGGCATGGCCACTAATCCTGAAGGATAAGATAACGCCATCCTTTTTTCCGATCACGACTCTGATCATGCGATGATCTTGTCAATCTTGATCTGAGTATAAGGCTGTCTGTGACCATTCTTCTTGTGATAGCCTGTCTTTGGCTTGTAGCGATATACAACGACCTTTTTCTCCTTACCCTCGGTTACGACCGTACCCTTTACAGAAGCACCTGAAACGGTCGGATCACCGATCTTCATGGTCTTGTCGCCGATCACAAGTACCTGGTCGAAGGTAACCTCTGCGCCCTCAGCCACATCGAGCTTCTCAACGCGGATAACGTCGCCTTCCTCAACCTTGTACTGCTTTCCGCCTGTAGCGATAATTGCGTACATAGATATTTACCTCCTATTCTTATGAGACTCGCCGGCTACGGTGTTCCGAAAAATACGGAAACTCGACCTCGCCGTGCGGTTTGGAGTGACTCAGAAAATCACACACTGACGTAGTTTAGCATAAAAATGTCGCGTTGTCAAGGGATTTCTTGCATTTTAGGCTCTTTTTATCTTTACGCCCTTCGGCAGTCCCGAATCCATGATCAACTTCTTCAGCTTTTTAAACTGCTTAACCGTGCCCGATATAATGATTGTCCCTTTTTTCGCCATCGCATTAAATGCGCCCTTTTCAATCTTTGTGACTCCTGTCGCGTTCATGTTGACCGTTTTGGGCTTGGTCTCGTTACCTTTAAGCATGTCTTTCTTCAGAGTAGTCACCTTATAAGTCTCGCCGTCAGCTTTAATCGTCTTTCCGATAGTGACGGTTTTCGACTTGCCTATCGTAGTCACACTGGTAAGCACTGCTACTTTCTTGTCATAATTGTTCTTTTGAGGAGGAACATCAAAAGTAGCTTTGGTTGTATTCTTACCTGCTTTTTCCTCAGTCTGTATAGTTGTAGTCTCACCGATGACATTTCCGGCCTTGTCTGTCTTTGGAACGGTAGTTGTAGTCGTTCTCGAAAAATCTCCCGAAGGTTGCTTAACCTCCTCAACCACAGTCTTGTCACCGGTCGGCGTAATCACACTGCTGTATGTTGTTTCTTTTCCCTTCGCATTGGTCTTTACTTCTTCATGTATTACAGCTCCATCAGCAGTTGTTATATCGGAAGTCTTTATGGTCGAACCATTTGTTTTGATTATCTCTGATGTCTTTTCAGAAGATCCGTCAGTCCTGGTTATTTCTTTTGTCTTTTCGACTGATCCGTCGACAACCTGGGTTTCGGTTTCAACCGTCTCTGTTCCATCAGAATCCAGAGTGGTTGTAGTTGTGATTGTTCCTTTTTCCGTATTGACCTTCTCAGTCTTCTGATCAACGATAGTCGGAGCCTGACTCTCTCCCGGCTTTACAGACGGTAATGGGCTGGCAGAAGGAGCACTACTCGGGCTCGGTGCAGGTGAGGCCTGACCACCTCCGCCGCCTCCGGAGCCTGAACCACCACCAGCTCCAGATCCGCCGGAACCTGAACCGCCGGAGCCTGATCCACCACCGGTGTTTGATCCACCGCCACCGGAAGGTGCCAGCCAAAGAATAACCGATCCTGTTTTTACATTATAATGGTCAGTGTCTGTAGGAGTATATGTCCAGTTATAAGAAGTTCCCTGAGTAACTACTGTTGAATCCGGCAAACTCCACGCAATAGTTCCTTCTGTCGGACTTAGTGTACCTATTTCAAGGTTCGCGTCGGCAAGCGTTTTATTTGCTTCACTTATACTTGTGTATGTTGGTGCTCCGGAAATATCCACCTTCGTGATCGTGAGTCCCGCTGATCCTTTCAACGTAAGCCATCCCGCAGCTGTTACCTCATAATATACAGTAATAGGTGTGGTTGTGATTTCAATCGCAGATGGCGAATTATCAGAAGAACAATCATTTTCAGCGTTACCATATCTTACAGTTGCGCCCGAAGTTGGATTACTTACCGAAACACTAATCCCTTGATATGTACTATTATAAGGAAAACTTGAGTTTACAGTTACGGTAGGCGGCTTGATTTCAACCGGGGCACTTGCATAGTCTGTGGTCAGGCCTTCATTAAAGTCAGTTGTGCTTGCATCATCAACATTTACATCCTCTGCTACCAGATACACATGGTAGTCCTGTCCCCATGTGCCGCTAATCTGAGACCTGTCAATGGTAAATGAACCCCCTGCTTCTAATCCGTTAGACAGCTTTGCATATTTCAAGACACTTGCATCTGAACTCCAACCCGTTGTGGCATTCCATGTTCCATCTGTAATGACATAAGACACCTGAGTAGGAGTATTATTAGATGAATTATCATTCACTGTATAAATAAGCTGAACTGATTCTGTCGCGTCGGTACGATTCACACTACCTGAAATGTTTGTGATCGTAAATCCACTGTCCAGTAATGTCAGCTTGTGAGTATTCGCCTCTCCCGAGATTGGCGATGAGAATACAACCTTGCTCAGGTCGACATTAAATGCAGGACTGACACCACGACCCACATGTACATCAGATACATTTAAATATCCATCCATGTAAAAGGGGGTTCCGGCATAGGGGGAGCTATTATAAATGGCTGCGATGACGGGATCGTTTAAATCGATGTTTTGAATTACATGTCCACAAACATATCCGGCTCTATAATTAACAGAATTCTGATCCGAACGTGTCCACCAATCACGACCGTTATCTGTCGATATGTTTTCTCCTATCATTACTTTTAATCGATTAGCACCTTGCGAGTCATTTGTATAGCCATAATTTATATTAGATAAATCCTCCACATCGAGTAGAAAAACATGATCATTTGAAAGAGGTGTATAGACCCCGCCGAAATTACCTCCTATTATACCAATAAAATCAACGGTACGTGACGGATTGCCATACGTAGTATGGGTTGGATGTCTATAACCCGTATAACCATGCTCCCCAATAGTACTTGCTGCAATTGAGCCTTTTTCGATAGACGTGAAAACATCGCTGTTTTCATAAAATTCATTACCATTTAGATATGTTCTGATATCACTGCCGGCCCATTTATTATAATAATCTGTCGAAGAAGTATTTGGATTATAATTCGAATTAAACGCTTTATCAGTTAGAATGCTATCACAATCCAACAGCATCGTATTTTGGTTAGTATTTGTACCACTGAATCTATTTGTCCTGGGATCAAGAACACGGTATTTCACAGGCACGACATTAGTGCTACCGTTTGTACCACTATCATATTTCCCATAATACACATAGTTTCCCGACCACGGAATATCTTGCCCCGTTCTTTGAAAGATCCATTCTTTAGTATCGTCATACGGATTCCCGGGAACCGGATTCCCGATCCCATTCGTCCCAAGCCCCGAAATGGTCTTGTCCTGCGATGTTGTCGCCTTAGATACCTTATTCTCTTTCGGGAGTATCGGGGTCAGACTCATCGCAAAGGCGACAGATATCGCCATAAACCTTCTCAAAAACCTATTCCGTAGTCTTCTGTTTCTCTCCATCATTCCTCTCTCCTTCCGAGTATACGCATTATTGACACTATAAACAAAAGAAGGAAAGCCTCACTTTCGCAAGGCTTTCCGCCAAAATCATTCGTCGTCGTTATGTCCTACAGGATACTTCTTGATGTTCCATACATATTTTTTCTTCCCATACTGGGCTTTTTTAAGCTTTGCCGTAACCTTAATGTGAGCATACCCTTTTTTAAGACCCTTTACTTCAAAATACGCTCCGTATTTATCATATCTCTTTTTCTTTTTAATCTTCACGATTTTAGGAGAGTAGTTTTTTACGGAAATCTTAACTACCTTATTCCCATCCATAAGTGAACCGACATTCTCTTCTCTTGTCTCTCCGACATTCGGTCCGATGATCGGGAAACCCGGATCACATGTGATGGACAGTGGCCATCCGTCCTCAGCATTTGCCTGTGCCGGCTTGCTTGCAGCAACAACAGATAACATCATGGTAAGCACAAGCGAGAAAACAGTTAATGTGGCAAGTACTCTTTTTTTCATTTCTTTTCCTCCAATTCGTCAAAATAGC
>CAMVOY010000003.1 GCA_947169235.1 uncultured Lachnospiraceae bacterium
GCGTACCAAAAGAAATATCCCTATGCAGCAGATGTCCCCTACGAAGCAATTTTGAATAGCGCAGGGGCACTACTGGACATTCTACTGACCGAATAGTTTTGGGGGGAGATAAATCGATTTAAACGGTGGCCTGACTTCTCAAGCCCGCTTGGAAAGGAGATTTAGAGGCCTTCGGTGTCGCGTGGTAACCGAGTTGGTAACCAATAATTCATCTGTTCACACCTTTCCATTTTTTCATCGGCCATATACACTCGATACTCTGACCGGATGAAAGAAGCACCTCGGATCTTCGGTCCTTTGTCTTTATTGAAACGATCTGCATCTCATAAGCTTTAACGAAACCGGTTTTTGTCTCGATCACAATTTCTCTGCTGCCATCCATACCTAATCCCCTTCTTCTTTGTAATCTCGCACCTTCTATAAAACTACGGAGGATGTCCAATCCCTCCTTGGGAACAGAACATCCTCCATGATACATAATTTATCGGTGTATGTTAGGGATTCTTAACCCGATTTACATGAAACGACAAAAAATCAACATAAGCGGTCAGCGCCTGAATCAGATCACAGAATATACAGGGTATACATGTTTCTTATCAAACGACCAACCATTTAGTGCCTTTGCTTCTTCAGGAGTCATTGCTTTGGCATGAACGGCAACATCAATACTCTTTTTTGATCCGTCCTTGAAGGTCGCAGTGCAGGTGATCTTTATTTGATCGAATATTTTATTATAGCTTTCTGCTAGAAGAGTCGCGTGTTTATCTCGCTCGGCCTCCGTCATTTCGGGACCATCATCAGAAAGTAAGTTGACATTATCTAGAATCTGGTCAAAGATGCTCTTTGAAACGGTTTCTTCATAACTGAAACAGATGCTTGTATCATCCGACTCCTGAAAACCCGGTGATACGGAGAACTCGGAATAACAATCCTGTTCGTACTTCGATGCTTCTTTTTCATATTCCTGATTGGCCTTTTTTACAATAAGAGAGTTATTGTCATTATTCGTTTTATCTAACGCTTCTGTTACCTTATCATTATATGGTTGAAGTGCTTCAGGGAGAAATCCGCTGACATCATCAGGGTTACTTGTTTTTTTTCCATCCACCACATATCCGTCACCTTTCTTGTGATTCACAGCAAAGAACCCCTTGTTCACAGAATAGGTGATTTTTTCGATATTTGTCCCATCACAAAGAATAGGAAACTGAATCTTCCCACCGACTCTGTTATCTAAATGACTTAGCCATATGGACTGTCCATCGTTTTGATTGACGTCAAGAGACGCCTCCTTTTTCATCTCCTTTGTTGCAGCCAAGGCTTTTATGGTAAAGGAATTACCAACCGATGATGAAACTCCGGATCCACCATTTCCCTGAATCGTATTTTTTTCAAAGAGATCCGGTACTATCGTCGCTCCCAAAATCAGCGCCGCACAGGCGGCTGCAACCATCGCCGGTTTCCATACTCTCCATTTATTCTTCTTTTGATTCTCCATTGTTTGCTCCTTTCTTTCCGACACGCGTATAAGAACGCGCGCCTTGAGCTCATCGCTCATTTCCTGTGTCGGTGAAAGGGCTTCCTGCAACATACTATCAATCTTTTCCATAATGATTCTCCTTTTCTACATCCTATCGGAAAGCATGGACGCTAGTTCCTTTTTTGCTTCTCTTAATCGACTCTTGACCGTACTGAGTGGTATGCCGAGCATTTCCGCGATTTCTTTCTCCTTTAGTTCTTCCATATAATATAGGAGAACCACGATCTGTTTTTTCTTCGACAGCATTTTCACACATTTGCGGATATACTCTTTTTCTTCCTGTCGGATGGCTACCTGTTCCGGTGTCTGTTCACTTTCGTTTTGCTCGGATTCCATCTTTGCTATCGGTACGACCTGCTCATCAACGATTCGTTGTCGCCAGGCATACTTACGTTTCCGATTCTTCCATAGGTGAACAGCCATCGAGAGGAAAAATCTCTTGGCATGAACCTCGTTCTCGATTCGCTCGGCTCTTTCAAAACCCTGTACAAAAACATCCTGACAGAGATCTTCGGCCTCTTCGCGATTACCGGTAAGGTAACTGCAAAACGAAAGGATATCGCGTCCATGGCTTTCCATAAACTGTTCTAGATCAAATTGATTCATAGTGCGTCTCCGCTTCAAGATATCTTGGTGGGAGCATAGGATGAACATCCGGCTCATCTGCCCCTTCACAGATATATTGTAATAACTAATGAAAAAGGATCATTTTTTTGAAATCATTTGTCAAGTGCCAGATACGCACCTTGTTCGACAAGGCACCCTGGTTAGTGGGCAGAGGTCTACGCTTCGCTCCGGTCGGCGCGGGACATCCACTGGATGTCCCGCGCCCCTAAAACCCCTGGCATATGATAAAAACTCCTAAAAAGTTGTATATGGTGCCGCGTTCAGTGTCATATTCACGGGTGTGGTGCGCATTTGGGCACCACACAGCGAAAAGCGGTGCCCGATACGGCGCCGCTTTTTCACGAAAAACTATGGCAGATCCTGGACAGTGCGCTTTCCGACACCACAATCGGCTCTGTGGTGCGCAATTCAGCACCACTCTGCCCAAAGTGGTGCGCATTTCGACACCGTCTGCTTGTGGATCCAAATCCTCAAGTCTTTTATATAATAGTTGATTATTATGCTAGAGGTTTTGACATCTCCTTTATTGACTTTTGTAAAGAAGATTCCATAAGCTGCTGTACACTCGAGTGGTCATCTGACCTATCGCTGCCAACCTCCTGTATCTTTCCGTTTACAAGTTGACAGTTGGTGTTATTTACGACAAATACCTTGGAGGTGTCTATTCCCTGTTTGCGAAGGAAATCGAGGACAATTGGTGTATCCTCATCAGTAATTGCATAGGCACCCCATATTCCTTCCACAAACAGCATCAGATGAGATAATGCAAGTGCATACGGTTCAGCTTTTTTCCATGTTTGTATATCATTTATCCCACTGACAGAAAAATTGTCCTGATTGATGGCGAATTTCATTCCCGCAACATCGTATGAATCTCCTATGGCTAATGATATGCTGTTTGTCTTCGAATCATAATCTCTGTGTATATTGGTTTGATAAAATCTGTTCCGGTTTTCGTATTCATAATCAGCATACGGATAAGTATATCCCTCAAGCATGGTGTGTTCCTTCTCGCCATATTTGAAAGTCCAAACTCTATCACCATTGTCCTTTATTTCTACTGTAAAAACTATTTCATCAGCATGTTTTGCCATATTATCGAGCAAGCCACAGCCATGAGCATCACCCTTAATTCTTCGCTTAATTTCTGAGTCCCATTCATTTAGATTTTTTAATTGCTCATCACTTGCTTCGTCATTGAAATAATCAACAAACCCATCTTTCTCTCCATCTCTTGATATGATTCTTTTGTTGACAGAATCATAAACATACGTGTGGGTTACTCCGGGACCGGTTATTTTCGAGGTATTATCTTTAGTTCTGTCTTTCCTTTCATCTCTTTCTCTGAAAAGACTGTCTATCATTTCATCATATGCGCCCTCTGCATATTTTTGCGCTTTTTTAAGAAGAATACTCTGGTAGTCGTTATCGCTTTCGTTTATGTTTATATAGTAGTTCATCGGTGCCGAACTTGTCAGGACACGGGAATATGCTGACATCATTTCCCGTTGATCCTTGATGCTCATATTATAGCTGTCCTTAGAGATAAAATCCTTAACACTGTCAAGCGTTGGATCAATTTTGTTAAGGGCAGATGAATAGGTAACCGTCGCATCTCCGGTTTTTTCCTGATACTGCCTTGTTGCAACACTATACATATACCCCAGCTGTGACATTGAAACTTCCATAGACTGCTCCTTTCTGCGATGCCTCTGGCAATCGGCGCCGCTCGTCCCCCGCAGTGCAACAGAAGCACTTATGGTCCGGACGAATTGCTGTTTTAAAAAAAAAGACAAGCCCTTTCCCGGGATGCTTGTCCTCCATGACTGTTCCTTGCATATGTATTATCGGACTCAAAATGAGATACTGAACCCTTTTTACACGAGATGACAGATAAACGACATAAGCGGTCATTCAGAATTGAAAAGGATCAAAAAAACTCTTGCAAAAAAACTCTTTCAAAAAATACTTGACAAACAGCGCAAACCATAGTAAAATACCCATTGTTGTAAAACTTCATATAGTCTTATACCGTACGCTCACGCGTACGCTTAGACATGCAGGTGTAGTTCAATGGTAGAACACTAGCCTTCCAAGCTAGATACGAGGGTTCGATTCCCTTCACCTGCTAAAAAACCGAAACACCCAATGGGTGTTTCGGTTTTTTAATAGTTGAAGGATCCATGAGAATCCTCCGGGGGAAAAACGACCGCAGGGAGTTTTTTCAGCGAACCGGTTTACCGGTTCGTTTCGATTCCCCTTCACATATGGAAGATCCATGAGAATCCTCCGAGCGAACCGGTTTACCGGTTCGTTTCGATTCCCCTTCACCTATATAGAACCTACACCACTCTCGACCTGTCTTCGCCCTTTAGCCAGGCCTCGATACTTTTTCCGATATCCGATACCAGGCGCTGTCTGGTCTCAAGCGGAGCCCATGCTATATGCGGCGTCAGAAGCAGTCGATCCGCATTATCAGTGCCGCGGTATTTTTCTATGTAAGACATCAGCGGGCTCTCAGTAGGGATTGGCTCTCTTTCAAAAACATCCAGAGCCGCCGCACTTATCAAACCTTCCTCAAGCGCCGTGACCAGATCCTTCTCGACTACGATCGGACCGCGCCCCAGGTTCAAAAATACACAGGACGGCTTGCACATTTTAAAGGCATCTATATCCATCATGCCGTGAGTCGCTTCGTTCAGCGGTGCGTGGCATGATATGATATCACTCGTTTTCAAAAATGTCCTGAAATCCAGGCTCTCATACGGGACATCATAAGTGTTTCCGCTCGCCGAGAAGTAGACAACCTCCATACCAAACGCTGTCGCAACCTCCGCCACTCGCCTGCCTATCGCTCCGAGGCCGATGATCCCGTATCTTTTTCCGGACAACTCATGAAAAGTCCTTCCCATATGAGTGAATGACTCCTGCGCCGAATACTCCCCTGACGACACATAATCCCCATAATACCTTATATTCTCCCACACATGCAAAAGCAACGCAAAGGTGTGCTGAACGACAGCCTCAGTCGAATATCCCCTGGAATTCGTAACAGGTATACCCTTTTCAGAGCAATACTCGATATCAATATTGTTATACCCGGTCGCCGCCTCGCAGATAAGCTTCAGTTTCTTTGCTTTGCTTAAAACACTTTCGTCCAGGATACACTTATTCACCACGACTATATCCGCGTCGCTGATACGCTCTACGACCTTATCCTGCGGTGTATGCTCATAAGTTATAAGCTCGCCGAATCTTTCCAGCTCGTCAAAGCTTACCCCGGCAGCATCCGCTTCCAGTACTACAATTCTCATGATCTATACTCCATTTCTTTTATAGCTATTTATCGTTTTTGTCAATACGTTCTTTACAGCCTGTATGCCCTGCTCACCTCGTTTCGATCCTTCATCCCGGTCTTCTTCAGTACGTTAGATACGTGGAAGCGTACAGTGTTCTCGGATAACCGGAGGATCTCGGCAATCTCGCCGTTTGAACGGCCTTCCGATAAAAACATCGCGACTTCCTCCTCGCGGCGTGTCAGGCCATACTGCTTAGCAAATGAAGCGCGGCGTTCGTCCGCGCTGATCTCTTTTGGCATCTCAGCCGCCCTGTCCCCGGCAGCAGGAGCATATTTTTCTCTTAACATCATAAAGAATAGGATGACTAACGGTATAAACAGGACACTCACCAGGATCACCGAAGCGAGTTCACCGCATCCCGTCTCTGTGATCACCAGCACCGCGACAGCCTCGCAGATACGAGACACGGCAAGTCCCAAAGGTGCCAGGTGGAGCCTGTCACTCTCCGCTGCCCACGTCATAAACGACGCCGCACGATATACGGCAAAAAATCCAAGTATCGCATAGGAAAGTCCGATGACCAGCGTCACCATCCCGCTCTCTCGGTAGATCATGATAAGAACGGTGGGGTATATGAGGCTGACTACGGTACATATCCCGCCTACCTTGCGATTTTTATCATAGATCAGACCGGCTGCGATCAGGCCCACCGCATAAAAACAGCGCTGCGCCAGCAGGTCGAACTCCCGACAGTATTCCAGATAAAGGTTGTTGTTCGTCCCGATGCTCGAAATCGGCGCCATGATCGCTATGACCACGCACATCAGTATAAGCACCTTTCTTCCTCTGTCTGTATCAGGCTTTAACGCGGATACTGCCTGAGTGATGTCATCCCCATACTTCTTATTATTAACAGCGTCCCTGTATACCAGTATGACTACCACGACAAGTGCGATGATCAGGCTATCGATAAAAATAATACGATACGAGGTCATCACTCCGCCGTTTATCACCGAGATCAACCACGTCCCGAATGCACCGACCGCGTAAGCCAGGCCGTAACAAAACCCCAGCCGGGATGACGGTACATGAGCTGCTGCCAGGGTAAACGTAAACCCGGTATGAAGTCCGACTATGATATTCAGTACGACTATCATGCACATCAAAAGCGTCTTATCAGGTATAAGGATCGAGACGATGATCACCGGGACTTCTATTAAAAACAGTACGACCTGAAACGCTCTTTTGGCAGACATTTGACTACGGGTTTTGTACAGGATGATAAAAAACAGCATCCCTGCTCCCTGCGCCAGGTACGCCCAGCCGGTAGAAACAGCGCTGATCACATTCGGGCTGAACAGATCATACATTTTATAGAGCTGCGAGAAGAATATCAGCGAATCCAAAAGATAGACCACCGCAATGATCACACAGCAAAAGATAAAGTTTCTGTTTTTGTTTAAAAATGCCTTCATTTTGCCTCCAAACGGTAAAACCAGTCTATTTACAGTCCAATTATATAGCAAAACCCATCCTACTGCAACCGTATTAGTCCTCTATCAGTCAAACCTATCCATAATCAAACGCGGTCTTGTCAAAAACCGTACATATGCTGACTTTGGTTTTCTATTTGTCCGTGATAAAATCAAAACATGGGCGCTTGCCCTCATAAACTTGGATCAATCCACGACGGATACGAATTAACATATATCTGTCGAATGATTGAAAAAAACAACTCAGGAGGTATATGTTTATGAAGAAGACTATGAAAAATGTATTCGCTTTTGCGCTTGTGCTCTCACTTGCACTCGGTATCAGTTCCATACCGGCTAGTGCTGCGTCAATCAAAGGAATTGTCGCACCACTGACGGTAACAGTGGGGGAAGATGGCAATTTCGGAGGATCAACACAAGTTTCAAGTTGGAATGAATCGAATATCTTTTCTCCGGATTTCAATTCATATAGTGTAAGTGCAGATATCTACTTACCTTTCTCCATGTTTAGCAAGGAAGGTGGATCCATATTTATCAGGCCGATGGTACAATTCTGGTTTCCGGAGCCCGGTGTGAACGGATACCTTGAAAGTGATACTGAGATAGTGATCGGATATGATTTTGAAAACAATGTTCCATTCTTTAAAGGCTTGGGAAAAAACGATGTGGAAACAGACGATCTTCCGTATCTGAAAAGTGTCACGCAAGTCGGTGATCTGATCAGGGTAGAGATCGCAGATGCGCCGGTTAATTCGACACTTAAATCAGCTGAATACGGCGAATCCGGCAGAGAAGTATGGAGAGATCCGATTCCGAGTGCCGGCTCCGGAGATGCTTGTCCGTGCTTCAAGGTAGGCTCAGATCGATATGAAAATGGAAGCTTTGCAGTTGCAAATGCCTCAGTCAAGATCGGAGATAAAGAGTACAAAACAGACTATAGCAAAAAGGAAGATATCGCAGGTTGTGATCCTGAAGGAGGAGAGTTCAGTTCATTAAAGGCTTCTTCCTTCAACACATACGCACTTTCTGTCACAAAAACATCAGTAAAGATCAAGAACAAGAAGTCAGCGACCGTTAAAGTAACTACCATGTTCAGCGGTGATAAAGTAACTGTTTCATCATCTTCTACAAAGGTTGCAAAAGCCACTTACAAGAGCGGAAAGGTTACCATAAAAGCTCTTAAGAAAGGCAAAGCTACAGTATCCGTAAAAGCAAACGGCACGACGAAAAAGATAAAAGTTACCGTAAAATAAATTAAGAGACCACGCTTTTCGCGCGCGAATCTATAAATGCATCAAATAAGTCCGCGGGCTTTGCCCGCGGACTTTTAAGTTCATAGCCTGTATTCTTTTGCAATAAAGTCCTTCGGGATAGATGCCTCGTCCCCAACTTGACATATTATACGTATTAACGTAGAATATGGGTTACTAACCGCAGAATCAAGCGGAATCTACAAATGATACTTTATAACATAATGAAGGGAGAAAAACATGAGTAAGCAAACATGGAAACCCGGAAATATGCTTTATCCGCTACCGGCCGTCATGGTCAGCTGCGGCAGAAAAGATGAAAAGCCAAATATAATCACTATCGCCTGGGCAGGTACGGTATGCTCGGATCCTGCTATGGTATCCATATCCGTAAGACCGGAGAGATACTCACACGATATCATAGAACAAACAGGAGAGTTTGTGATCAATCTTGTGACCGATTCTCTTACACGTGCATGTGACTGGTGCGGCGTGAAATCCGGAAGGGATTTCGATAAGTTTAAGGAGATGCACCTGACCCCATACAAATCAGAGATTACAGATACCCCTGCGATCGAAGAAAGCCCTGTCAATATTTATTGTAAAGTCAAAAAAATAGAACGACTCGGCTCACACGATATGTTTATCGCCGAGGTTATCGGTGTGACCGTGGATGAAGAATACATGGATGAGAAGGGAAGATTTGACCTGACCGCCACGGGGATCATCGCTTACTCTCACGGCGAGTACTACACTCTCGGAAAAAAACTCGGAAAGTTCGGTTACTCCGTCAAAAAGAAGAAATAATAAGATATCAACCTTTTCTATTCTATCAGAGAGTATTTGTTTTGTCAAAAAGCAAAGCAATATGACGCATTACTTGTCATTTTTTTGAAAATGCGCTATAATATGTCCTTGGAGACGATGAACAGGTTAAAACATGTGAGGAAGATAAATGAAATACTATTTCGCGCCGCTTGAGGGTATCACAAATCACATATTCAGGCGCACTTATGATAAATGGTTCGGCGGGATCGATGCATATTATACGCCATTCGTGACTACTCGTGACGGCGGGATCATGAAGAAAAAGGAACTTTTCGACATCATGCCGGAGAATAATCCCGGGATAAGACTCATCCCCCAGATCATGACGACCAAAGCAGATGAGTTTGTTCAGGCAACGACGCACATGAAAGAACTCGGATATGATGAGGCGAACCTAAATCTCGGGTGCCCGTCGGGGACTGTCGTTCCGAAAGGGAAAGGATCAGGGTTCTTGAGACATCCTGATGAGCTCGATGAGTTTTTATATAATATATATGAAAAATGTCCGATAGACATCTCCATCAAATCGAGGATTGGGTTCAGCAGTCCGGATGAGTTTCCGAGACTTCTTGAGATATATGATAAGTATCCTGTAAAGCTTCTCGTGATCCACCTGCGCACGCGCGAAGAGTGGTACAAAGGTAATGTGCATAAAGAGTGTTTTGCATATGCATGGGATAATTATAATGATAAAAGTAAGCTCTGTTATAACGGGGATATCACAACGGCGGATGATATTAATAATATAGAAAAAGAGTTTTCAGGGGTGGAACACGTTATGATAGGAAGAGGCTATATGACTCATCCGGGATTTGCAGGAAACTCTGAAAAGAAATCATCTTTTGAAGACAAAAAAACAGTTATAGGTTTTATCAAAAACCTCCAAGCGGAGTATGAAGAAATACTTTATGGAGAGACGCCGGTACTGTTTAAACTGAAAGAAATATGGGGTTATCTTTTTGAATCATTTCCGGAGGATGAAAAGCTTTTTAAGAGAATAAAAAAGACAAAGCATCTGAAGGAATACACTGATATAATCAGTAAAACCGAAGCAGAAATATAACAACAATAATTAGAGCAGGAAAGAGCATTTTCTGTAAGGAAGGTATAAAAATGTCTGATTACATCATATACGGCTTATGCCCGGCAGGCGAGGCTGCTCTTCATGAGTGCAGGAAAAGGGGATGGAACGTGTCCTGCATCTGTGAAGACAGCGACATCAGACGGAAGCATTACGATGGCCCGCTTCCCATATACTCGCTTAAAGAGCTCCGTGAAAACAATATAATCGGGACTTTTGTAATAGCCATCGGGAACTGCGGCCAGATCATAAACAAACTCAACGATGAAGAGAAATACATTCTTCTGTGTGAGATTTTAGATAAGAGCGAAGACGGAGTAGACTACCGGACAAAGCTTCCTCATATGGCAAGACGAGATGTCGATGCCTGTATCGCTGAGCACTCGGCATATCTGCATCCGGAAAAAATGATCTTAAAAGATGTTGACCTGGAGATCACCGAACGTTGCTCCATGAGATGTAAAGACTGCAGCAACCTTATGCAGTACTATGAAAAGCCAAAGAATTACGATCCTGACGATCTGATCAAATGGGTAAAAGCACTGTTGACGGTTTATGATGAGATTTTTGAGCTGAGACTGATCGGCGGAGAGCCGTTTATGTACCCGGACATGGAGAAGGTTCTTTCTGCTCTGATCGATATAGACAGAATTCGTGTCATCACTTTTTACACAAATGGAACGATCGTGCCATCAGATAAGCTTTTAGATATGATGACCACGCCCAAAGTTGGATTTTGTATTACTGACTATGGAAAGCTTTCAAAAAACCTTGATCGTTTGATAGAAAAGCTGGATGAGAAAAAAATCATCTATGATGTTCATGACAGCGGGTTGTGGACCCGGTGCTCCATTATTAAAAAAATGGATCGCACGCAGGCAGAACTAAAAAACTTATTTGAAGATTGCTGTGCAAAGAATCTGTATACCATACTGAACGGCAGACTGTACCGTTGTCCGTTTATGGCCAATGCCATGAATCTGAATGCGATTCCTGATATCGTGGAGGACTACGTGGATATCCTTTCTCTTGAAGGCAAAAAAAATTCACGTGATGAAGTCAGCAGATTCATGGATAAAACATGTTGGCCAAGCTGTGACTACTGCCAGGGAAGGCTGTTTGACGCAGGAGAGATCGAACCTGCAATCCAAGTCTCGGCCCCCGTTCCATACGAAAAACATGATCCGAAAGCGTAGGTGAATAAATGGAAATATCTGTTATCGTCCCTGTATATAACGGAGAAAAATATATTGACAGATTTTTCGGATTTCTGAACAGTCAGCACCATGATTCTTTTGAAGTTATTTTTATCAATGATGGTTCTACTGACGAATCGGGAGATCTCCTGCAAAAGCTCACAACTACGCCAACAAACTTCCCCATAAGGGTTTTTCATCAGAAGAATTCCGGTCAGGGCTCTGCCAGAAATAAAGGAATTAAAGCAGCCAAGGGAAAGTATATTTACTTCGCAGATATAGATGATGAGATAAGCGAGCATACTCTCGAACATCTGTCAGCTTGCGAAGGTGGATCGGACTACGATTTCATTGTCGGAAACACTTCCTGGATCGACGGCTACGGAACAGAGTTTCTTTTAATGGATCCGGAATCAAAAGATGACGTCATCACCGGTAGTGACAGCGTTACGGAAATGCTTGCGGATTATGCCGCTGACCCCAAAGACTACAGATGGTTTTGGACAGTATGGAATAAACTTTACAAAAGATCATTGATAATAGAGCATAACCTTTTTTTCGATGAAACCATGCGTTCATTGGAAGACGTTCCATACGTAATCCGCTATTTATCACTCTGTCAAACGGTATACCTTACCAAAAAAGTACTGTATCGCTACTTCCACTGCGGGCAGGAAAACTACGCGAGCAGCTGGCAAACAAAGCAACCGTTGGTATGGAAAAAACAAACGGGGGCATTTGCAGATGTTTTAGCAGGACGCGGATATGATGACATACTGACGTATAACTACTGTGAATACGCCATATGGGCGATGTTCAGATTGTGCCTGATGGCAGAAAGTCTTGATGAAGGATTTGATGAGCTTGAATCTGCGATAGAAACAATCGTATCCGATCAGGGCTTACAGGAAAATATACATAAATACAGACAGAAACATGATGATAATGATCCCACTATACCGAATCTGATAAAGAAACACGATACTAAGGGGATCATAAATGCTTTTCATGCTCAGATTAATAAGAGGCGAAATAAAGCTAATTGATACGGGAGGAGCCAAGGCGAATGCAGTCTATTTTCAACAAGGACGAAATCGAAAAAGAATGTGAAGAGTTCTTCAAAATGTATAACGTGACAAAAGGACGGACCAAAGATATGTGTCACGCAAAGAGGATTCACACTCGCGAAGTTGCAAAGAACTGTTATATATTTGCAGAAGGCGAGGGACTCGATGAGTACGACAGGGACATGGCCTGGGTGATCGGTGAGCTTCATGATTTTGCCCGTTTCGGACAGATTGTAAATTCGCAGAATTTTTTCAATGCCAAAGAGTTTGACCATGCTAAACTCGGATCCAGAATCCTGTTTACTCACGGCATGATCGAGGACATTATCAAAAACTATGATGAGGTCTGCGAGACCGACCGACTTGTTTTGGAAAAGGCTGTATACCATCACAGCGACTTCAAACTCCCTGATGATCTGACTGACAGAGAACGATATTTTTGCGACTTGATCAGACAGGCTGACAGGACCGATATTTTTAGATTAAATGCCGAAAGCGGCTGGGAAACCGTATATGGTCACACCGGAGAGGAAATCCTCGCGACTGATATTTCCGATGCGGTATACGAGTGCTTTTTGAGACAGGAAATGGTGGAGTACTCAAATCTGTCTACGCTTGCTGATTATCACATGGCAGGCCTTGCTTTGTGCTTCGGGCTGACACTGCCGGCGGCAAAGAAACGTGCCATAGAGCAGGGTTACTTACAACAGTTGATGGACATAAGCTTTTCTGATCCTGCAGTTGATGAAAAGTATAAAATAGCAAAAGCTAAGATGGAAGATTTTTTGAATATCTGATCAGAGGTGTAACTATGTCGGAATTTGAATTGTTTGACCGAAATAAACTTGATATAAAACCGCTTTCGGAGCGTGTTCATGATATTGATATTTCGGAGAATATTCCTGTGGATCCAAAACACAAATGTGAGTGTGATAAACAATCCGGGGATTATGATGAACTTGCCCGCGATATCATAAACGCAAAAAACTCGGGTTCTACCGTACTTATGATGTACGGAGCCCATGTGATCAGAAAAGGCTGTTCTCTTTATATGATAGAACTGATGCGAAGAGGACTTATAACCCACTTTGCAACAAACGGAGCAGGTTCCATCCACGACTTTGAGTTCGCTCTGATCGGGCAAACCTGTGAAAGTGTAGCTAAGTATATTTCAGAAGGACAGTTTGGTCTTTGGAAAGAAACAGGCTACCTTAACGATGCAATAAACGCCGGCGACAAAGAGGGACTCGGGTTCGGTGAAGCTGTGGGAAAATATATCTGGGAAAATGATTTTCCAAATAAAGAACAAAGTGTTTTGGCTATGGGCTATCATCTGCATGTACCCTGTACCGTTCATGTCGGCATCGGAAATGACATAGTAAACGAACATCCGAATTATGATCCTGCTGCAGCAGGCAGCACAAGCTATAAAGATTTTCTGATTTATACAAAGAGTATTGAAAAGTTGGAACACGGAGTATTCCTTAACTTCGGTTCCGCAGTGACCGGACCTGAGGTTTATCTGAAAGCTCTTGCCATGGCAAGGAATGTTGCAAAACAGGAAGGTCGGGAAATATATGATATTACAACGGCTGTGTTTGACTTACAACCAATCAAAGAAGATACCGGCATCGAGCCGGATAAGACAAACCCATACTACTATTTCAGACCATGGAAAACAATCCTGTTAAGAACCGTCGCAGATGGAGGAAAGAGTTTTTATTTCTGCGGAGATCATAAAGATACAGTAAAGACACTCGGAGACATACTTATAACAATGGACGAGGTATGATATGGCAGAAAACAAGGTAATAAGCGCTGAAGGTTTTCCGGCAATAAGAGATGAAATAAAAAAGAAAAACAAAAAGATCGTGATGTGTCACGGTGTTTTTGATCTGCTTCATTACGGACATATCGAACATCTGAGGGAAGCAAAATCATTCGGTGATGTCCTGGTAGTATCTGTCACATCAGAACCATATGTGAATAAAGGTCCCGACAGACCATATTATAATGACGCTCAAAGAACATCATTTCTTGCGAGCATAGAGTTCGTAGACTATGTCATGCTTTCCAACGAGCAGACAGCCCTTGCCAATATAAATGCCGTACAACCTGATATATTTGTCAAAGGTCAGGAGTTTAAAAGCGGCACAGACGGTGTGACCGGACAGATCTCTGCTGAAATTGAGCTCGTCGAAAAGCTGGGCGGAACCATCAGATACACACAGGGAATTGTCTATTCATCAAGTAAGCTTTTGAACAATTATTTCAACGCTCTTCCGGATGGGGTTTTGGAGTATTCTCAGAAGCTACTGGACAAATACGGCAAAAACGTATTCGATCGTATTACTGATTATGTTGACAAATTCGCGGATCTGAAGATTCTCGTTATAGGTGATATTATCATTGATGAATACATCTTTTGCAAGCCACAGGGGCTGACAAGAAAGGACTCTACTCTCTCAACCAGATTTCAATCCGTTGAGCAATACCCGGGTGGATCTCTGGCTCTGACAAGACATATGGCAGAGCTGTGTCCGAATGTAGAACTGCTTTCTATGATGGGGTCAGAAGACGATCTTTACGATTTGATCGAAAGCAAGATGCCAAATAGTGTTAATCTTCACATTCTTAGGGATAATGGCTTTGTTACGCCTGTGAAAAGAAGATATTTGAAGAAGCACCCACAGAGAAACGAATACGATAAACTCTTTTCGGTAAACTATCTGAATGATAAAGATGCCATAAAGAGAATCCGTTATGAGGAGTTTCATAAATCATTGCATGAGCTCGTTCCACAATTTGACTTGGTAGCAGTATGTGATTACGGTCATGGATTGATCGACAATGAAAGCATAGAAATAATACAGAATAACAGCAGATTTCTTTCTCTGAACTGCCAGACAAACTCGTCAAACTATGGTACAAATCTGATAACCAAATACACAAAAGCAGACTCATTTGCATTAGACGAGGTGGAGATGCAACTTGCTTTTCCGCATCACGGCGACAACAGAGAAGATCTTTTGACGTTCCTTCGCGAGCAGCTTGGTGCATCTACGGGGTACCTTACAATCGGAGCTGCAGGGGCGATAAGCGAAGATAAAGAAGGGAATAAAGTCAGCGTCCCCGCTCTGACCCTCAATGTGACAGATACGATCGGAGCAGGCGATGCTTTCTTCTCGATTTCTTCATTGTGTGCATCTACAAGAGTTCCAATCGACATCTCAACGCTTTTGTCCA
Organism: uncultured Lachnospiraceae bacterium; assembly: GCA_947169235.1. Classification (GTDB taxonomy): domain Bacteria; phylum Bacillota; class Clostridia; order Lachnospirales; family Lachnospiraceae; genus Eubacterium_F. The sequence continues at coordinate 15,628 of CAMVOY010000003.1, forward strand.
ACGCATCCGCGTCGATCAAAGCTTGCAATATCGGAAATAAAAACAGTGTAAAGAAGAAGGATCTGTTAAAGTCCATAAAAACCATATTAAATGTATAGTCTTAGGGTTAATGAACGGGATAACCGGTTAATTCTCCGCAAAGTATATGCATCATCACATGGTTAAGAATAAGATGTATATCTTCAGTTATCTGCATATTGTCAAGAGGAACATGCAGTGAAATATCAGATAGTTTTTTCAGTTCACCCCCGTCATATCCGGTCATCCCTATGATCCTACATCCAATACTCTTTGCGTATCTGACTGCTCTTAACACATTCTCTGATTTTCCGCTTCCGGATATGGCCACTATAACATCATCTTTATTCAATTTGTTTTCCAACTGCTGTTCAAATACTCTTTCATACCCATTATCATTGGCTATCGCCATGATAGTTGCCATGTTGACGTTTATGCAATGAAAGCGGTATTTCTTATCAAGCTTTTCTGAGACTCCTTTGTTAAAATCATTTTCCATGTGAGAAGCCGTGGACGCACTTCCGCCGTTCCCAAATACATACACCTCACTGCCCCGCTCTCTTGTCTGTTCAAGTAGGTTCATCGCATCGTTTATGGCATTTTGATCAAGACCTTTGATTATACTGATCTCGGTTTCAAGATAGTTTTTTATCTGTTCTGAAAAATCTGTCATTCATTTACCTCTCGTAATATCAGATTGTTATGGTAAGTACATTTAATCCAAGAATATTCTGATATTCGATTCTATCAGTAATCTTGTAAATCATACGGATTCCTATATTCTTAGCTGCATCCCCGGGCGTTACCATATTTGCTCGTTCATTCGGATTGAAAGGAATACAGTCGTCCTTGATCCTAAGGATGATATCATCATTCTTATGTACCACACGTACATCTATAGAGTGTTTCTTTTTATCCATATTAAATCCGTGTGCTACTACATTTCCTGCCATCTCTTCCAAAAACAGACCGGCCAGATTTGCACGTCTTTTGTCTATCCCCTTGTCCAAACAAAACTTCGTTACCGACTTTGATATAGTAACGACTTCCTCCGTACTCCGAACAGTCAGATCCATACGCTCATCTTCCGGCACACCGAAGGATTCATCTATGACCATCATATCTTCCACGTTTTTGGGGAAGCGTTTATTTTTGAAAATAGGATACACAAGCATTATGATGATCGTGACCACAACACCGTTTAGCACATTTGCTATGTATACACTGTTCATACCGATCTGTCCGATAAGTAACGCGGTGAACCCCGCCACGCAGATGACACCATCAAGTGCAGCCAATATATTTACATAAAGCTGCTTTCCGGACGCCTGTCCGTAACAACTGAAATGCGCGTAGATCGTTCCAAACGGAAGGCTGAGTGCCAAAAGACGAAATCCCCAAACCGTCATCATAAATACAGGCTGAGATCTGTCTGTATAATACAGCATGGTCAGCGGTTCTGCACATATCACTACCGCAAGAGATATAATACACATGATGGGAAGAAATCTTCTAAACAGGTTTCTCGTAACATCAACCAGAGTTCGCCTGTCTTCCTCACCGATACTGATGCTGATCATCAACCTTGATACGGCTGTCATGGCCGTCGGCATAGCCCATCCGATGCGAAGAAGCGTATCCGATGCAGCGAACGCCGATATTCCTACCGAACCTACAAAAGCTAAAACAAGTGAATTTACTATGAAACCACGTATAGTCTGATATGCGTTACTGGCAGCTCCGGGGAGGCCGATCTTAACGATGGATATGCTGTCCTTCCATGATTTGAAGCCTTTAAAAAACCTCAGTGTGGTGTTTTTAGTAAAGAAATACTGCGCCTGGGTGATCATAAACACCCACGACCCGATCGAAGACGCCAACGCCAGACCAAAGGCGCCCATCTTAAGTCTGATGATAAAAACGTAATTCAGACCAACGTTTACTATTATATAAGCGATACTGGCTATAGTTGTTCTCTTCATCTTGTTTTCGAGAGCCAGAAACGATGCTAACTGAGTTCCCAAAATAAGCGGAAGCACTCCCATAGCCTGTCCTACCAGATACTCATTGAATAAAGGTCTGACCGTAGGATTATCCGTCAAAAAGCCGGTCAAATCGAATATTCCGAGGATAAGAAAAGAAGAGATAAACAGCGCCGATATAAGTATCGAAATCAGGGTATCAAGAAAGAATACATTACTGACAGAGCCCGGATCATTTTTACCGATATACTTTCCGCAAAGGATTGTAGCACCACCCACCAGCATAAGACTTATGGCGTTAATAAGCATATTGAAGGGATTATAAAGCCCTGTTGCGCTCATTGCGTCAACACCGATACAGTTTGATGCAAACAGCCCCGATATGATGGAGTTTATCGAACCGATAACCGCCAAAAAGAACTGTGCCGGTAACAACCGAAATAGTAGTTTACTCACCAACTGCATATTGCTCTTTGCTTCATTCACTTTCCGACCTCCAAATCACGTCAAAAATGCCATACCTGTAATATCCAGAAACATATTTTATTATACGAAAAATCGAAAAACTTACTCGGAGAAAAGCATCTCATCCAGGATCCTTGCCGCACAGGCAACCAACTCCGGGCAGGGTCTTTTATTATAATACTGCTCTGTTCGTTTTTCTGCCTCGGGTCCCGGAGTCACTTCAACTCCTTCGAGCAGATCACGACATATGATCGATCCGTTTTCTGCACGAAAGCGAGATGCAAAGTCCTGAATCCTCTTGTAATGGTCATTTTTTTCAGAGGTGGCTTTGGGATCGTCGTATCCCTTTGCGAGTCCGAGTACCATCAGAGCTCCGCTCACAGCTCCGCAGACCTCTCGCATCCTGCCCATACCGGCGCCAAAGGATGAAGAGATCTTCGCAGCTGTGGTCGGGTCAAGTCCTGTCACATCATCGAATGCACACAGTACGGACTGTGCGCAATTATACCCGTTCATAAAAAGCTCTTTTGCTTTTTCATCATGTCTCATGTTTTTTCCCCCGTTTTCGGACAGTTTCACATTACCTTGAGCAGCGCACATATCGCCTGTTCGTTCGGGATGACGACTGCACGAAGAAGATTGTCCATGATAAAATCAGCCATTTGCATGGCTCTTTCTGCTTTCGAGCCCGGCGTGAGCGCTACGTTGAGCGCATAGAGCAAGCCCAGCTTTTTGAAGTATTCCTCAAGCTCAGAAGGATCGGTTATACCGGTGTACTTTGTAAAGAAAAGCTTACCTGTTTTCATTATCAGCTCTGCAGGCATACCGATACTCTGTTCTATCAAAGATGATTTATTCCGGGGCGCCGAGATCATATCTCGATATACCGAAACCAGATCACAGATCGGCGGTCCCATGGTCACCTCGGGCATATCGATCAGGACCAGTTCCCCGTCCTGGATCATGATATTTCCGGGGTGAAGATCGTTGTGGGTTACCGTATCGGCATCAGGGATCTCGTTGATGAGGCTGTGTAAGAGTTCTATCTCCTCTGGTGTACACCACTGTCCGAGATTATCCGCGCGAGAGTGCATCACATCCTGTATCCTTGTAAAGCTTCCTTCCGGAACGTGTGTTGTATGAAGTGTTTTTGCGAGAGCAACATACTTATCCACATATTCATCGTATTTTTCCGGATGCGCTACCATAGCGTGTCCCAAAGTATCAGAGCGAAGCAGCTCAAAAACGACCCCAAGGCAGTCCCCTACCTTAACCATATCATAGGCGATTACGGACGGGATACCGTTGATGAATGCTGTCTTTGCAAAGGCTCTCTCTTTTTCTATCTCTTCGAGCTTCATCCACGGCTTGTAGACCTTTACGATCTTATCCTCGTCGAGTCTGTAGACGGTTCCGTTTCCACCCTGACCCAGCTGCTCACAGTCTGTGACATCTATCTCGCGAAGCTTTTTTTTGACATCAAAAAGCTCGGTAAAGCCTGTGGTCTCAAAGATATCATACACCTCGGGTGAAACATTGATTATCGGTAAGGTTTTTCCTATTTCCTTTTTGAGCTTCATGAGTACACGAAGTCCCGCACTTGAGATATACTCGAGCTTCCCGGCATCGATAGTTATTTCCGGATCATCCATGCTTTGTATTTTTGAAAATATGCTCTGCTCAACTTCTCCAGCATTGCTTGTGTCCACTCTGCCTTCAAGGTAAATTGTTTCCATTGTGCGCCCTCCTTTGTTTTGTCGTATCCAGACTATGATGTATATCGCATTTGTCTTTGCGGTTACATCAGTAATTGTACCAAAAATCATGGGATTTTTCAACCGGAATCTAGCATCAGATACCTCAGATACTTCATAATACTCTTTTTCTTCAGTAATAATAAGAGCTTTTCCTTATCTGCATTTATACGATCTGTCGCACCGTCTGAAACCTCCTCTTTATACAGATAAATCTCATATTCTTTTAAAAACTCCACATCTTTTATATCTTCTCCCAAAAGTCTCAACCTGTATTCATAAAGCGTTTCATTTGTCCTGATACCAACTCCTAAAAGCCTTAATATAACCAGATTCTGCTCACAAAGATAAACAAGTTTTTTACCTTCTGTCATCTTCTTAAATCCAATAGCATTCATCATTCGCCTTAGAATAAATGCAAGTAATATGAACAGGATTCCGACCGCTACCGGGATCACTATCATATACCATTCTATATGCAGGCCCACCGACCCGACTCCATCCTCCGCCTCATCTTCACCGGTAAAATCAAATACTAAAGGATTCTTATCCAAGTCTTTTTCTGCTCTTGTTTTCCAGTAAAAATGTCCCGCATTCAGTGAGGCTGTCGGCTCAAATGATACCCATCCCGGCCCCTCAAAGTAAACTTCCGGCCACGCATGTGCGTCCTGGTTCCTGACATTTACACTTGTTTTACCCTTAGTGTTCGCCATATAACCCTGAACGTATCTGGCACTCAGTCCTTCTGCCCTGGCGAGTAGCACAAAAGCAGTCGCAAAATGAGCACAGAAGCCCTCTCTTTTTTGAAGCACAAAATAGTCAAGGAAATCCGATGCATCCTTAATACTGTCAGGGAGAGGCCCGGGATTTAAAGAGTATTCATATTTTCTTAGTTCCGCCTCGAGCCTTTTCATTTTTTCATAATCGTTTTTTGCTCCTTTATATACACTATCCATGTATGCGCGAAGCTTTGGTGACAGTGCGGGTGCGTCCGAGTATGTACGCTTAACATGCTCAACATATGAAAGGTAATCCTCGTAATCACAGCCTTTGAGCTTGTTGATATTTAGGCGTCGCTCGGATATTTTATAAGATTCAGGCGTCGGAGCTTTGACCTTTTCCATATATTCATCGATGATCGCATTGTCCTTGTTTTGGATAAAATACGAGATCGAATACATGCTTCCTTTGGATCTGGCTTCAGGCCATCTTATGTTTCCACCCTGTTCCATGTAGCCATCAGTCTGCAGGCTGTAGTTATCGGGGACCGATTTTAGCGGGATAAATACATGGTCGGTATCGATCCTGTCATAGTCTATCTTTACATACGTCCTTCTTGCATAGTCGTTGTCCCGATCAGTATAATCATCCACGGCTGCACACATGGAAATGGTATCTATCAGATTTGCATGTACATCTGATCTGTCATTGTTTATCCATTTTTTCCCGTCAAAATCAGAAAAAGTCTGTCCCGATAATCTGATCTGATCAACATATGTTGAGAGTCCCGATACGGTCAGAGCTTTTTTGCCGCCGCCGCTCACGCTCCCCCTGATATCTCCTCTCTCCGAAAACCCGATCGCAGTCTCTGCCGGATTTGTCCCGGTATCCTCAGAAAAAAGGTCCGATATACTGTCGACCAGACCCTCGACCGTATCTGTCACAAACTCGTATATTTTTACAGCCGGCCCCCAGTCATACGGTTTATCCGGCGCAGGCATGACAAAAACAAATAAAGCGATGATAAGAATAAAAGGTGACAGATAAACAACATGTCCCTTACGCCCGGTATGACCCTGCTTTTCCCACGAGGCCTGTATCATCTCCGTCAAGGTAAGTATGACTATCATAAATCCTGCAGCTACAAACAGTTTTTCAATCCCAAAACCAAACAACATACATACCGCCATCCATCCGATACATATAGCGGATATGATCATACTTACTATCTTTGAAAAACACATAAGCTCACCCGCTACAAAGCCCGCAAACCCCATAACAGGAAGCCATAAATAAGAGATATTATCTGTTACAATTCGCCTTATTATATCATTCGTGGAAAGAAGTGCACCGGTTATGATAACCATGATAATAATACCGGTAAGTATAAGTCTTCCGGTCATCTTAAGCCGTTTATACAGTAAGAATACACCGGTCAGCATTAGTTCTGCGATAACAACCGGAAGGTTTACTTCTATCCCCAGTTCCATACCAAACAGAGACAAAAAGCCAAGTGAAGAAACAAATGCATATATGAGTTCGTAAAGAAGGTCTGTCATGAGAACACCTCCTTTAGATCATCATCGTAATTTATCACGACCGTATCCGGTGTTTTGTTTACATATTTATCCGTGATCAGACATGTAGCTGTGGTATTCGTGCCTTTTTCCAGATCATTTTTAAAGATCATATAAGCATCGTCGGGCTCATGTATCACAAAAATTATCGCACTGCTGTTTCCGATCTCCGTCACTTCCGATGCAAATCCAAAAAGTTTTTCGCTTGTATTATCTTCCCTGAAAGAAAATGCGGAAAGCTTACCATAAAAATCTTCAAAATCATCCGTCGTATCCATCTGAAAACATACCGGCTCTGATTCATATGCATAAACGCGGACCTTAACTCCGCCCTCAAGATAAAAATATGAAAGCGCGATCGTCGTTTCCAGTATCTTGTTTTCCAGAGGCAGAAACTCATCGGGATCCTTACTTATCCGATGTGAGTCCATAATGATGCTTATGGTCGGTGTGTTTTCACCAATCTGTTTGCGAACAGTCGGATTGTACGTAGAGGCGGTGAGCTTCCAGTTTATCATCCTGATATCATCACCGGGGATGTAGTCCCTTACCAAAACATCCGGTTCTGAGGGATCCGTAAGCGAATCCGGCGAAGTCAAAGACAGGCTTTCTATCGCATTTATACCGTTTAGTATAACCAGTCTCGGGATCACGGTGACAGTGATCGTCTCGTTATTTTTAAATGAAAAAGTGAACAGCTTTAAGAAATCTCTGACGATGACATGATCTATACCGACCTCGTATTCACCCCTGTATCTGCATACCAGGATTGTCTTTTTTTCGATACCTGAATGTGGAAACAACTCGTACTCGGTATCCGGATCGAATCCGGAAACAGTCGAATACTTCGAAAAGAAATCCGTTCTTATTCCGGCGAATGCAAAGAGTGTCTCATTCTGCAGGGTAAAATAAAAAGTGATCGGTGTTTCGACCACCAATACCTTTGCATCTATCTTTTGATATATCCTGAAACAAAAATAGACCATAGCCGCATAGATAGCTGAGATAGCGGGTATGGCGAGCATTAAAAAGAAAAAGCCATAGCTTACCGGCCCGCCGTAAAAAGATATGCCCACTAAAGAAAGGATCAATAGTCCCAGTACGATCAATCTGTTTCTAAGCATCTTCATTTACCTGCATCGGAACCTTCGTACTGTCTATATCCATCCTGAGGATGGTATCAATATCTTCTTTTGCAATCTTTGCTTCGTATGTGAGAGAGAGTCTGTGATGAAGGGTGTTGACGGCCACCGCCTTGATATCGTCAGGTATAACAAAGTCCCTTCCCTGCATGTAAGCTCCGGCTCTCGCAGCCTTGACCAACATGATCATGGCACGCGGGCTCGCCCCCATAACAAACTTTTTTTCGTTTCTTGTAGCGTTTATGATATTATTTGCATACTCAAGCATACTGTCAACTAGCTTTACTTCCGAAACCTCTTTCCTCATCCTTAATATGTCTTCGGAAGAAAGTATGCTTTCTACAGCCTCAAAGGTTTTTCCTTCGAGCTGGTTTTTGGTCATAGTTATCTCGTCATCGGGCTCGGGATATCCAAGTGATAATCTCATCATAAATCGGTCCATCTGGGCCTCGGGGAGAGGGTACGTACCGACAAACTCAACAGGGTTCTGAGTTGCGATGACCATAAACGGAGACGGAAGTTCCATCTGCCTTCCATCAACCGTGATCCGTCCCTCAGCCATCGCTTCCAACAGGCTTGCCTGTGTTTTCGGAGAGGTTCGGTTTATCTCATCCGCAAGCAGGATCTGGTGCATGATCGCACCCTCACGAAACTCAAACTCTCCTGTTTTCATGTTCAGAACAGATACGCCCGTAACATCAGACGGAAGAGTGTCCGGAGTGAACTGAATACGTCCGAAATCAAGGCTTAACGCCGCTGAAAGGGTCTTTGCCAGGGTAGTTTTGCCCACCCCCGGTACGTCTTCTAAAAGTACATGTCCCTCAGCCAAAAGGCATATCAGCAGATTATCTATTACTTCGCTGTTTCCAACGAAATACTCGTTGAGTACATTTCTCAGCTTCTGTATCATTTTATATGTTTCCCCCATGGACAAATATAGCATGTGTTTACAGCCTTTATCATAGCAAAAAAACACCGAAAAATCAACCGAATATATACGCCAAACCGGGATAAAAGCTTGCAGAATGATAAAAACCTATGTATAATTAGAATTGTTTGTAAGAAAGGAGAGACCTATGCAGACACCCGTAAATAAAAATGCCACGCAGGGCGCGATCAGACTTTTAAACTATCTGTGTGAGACGGCGGGAAAAGCCATCATCACCGGACAGCACACTCAGACGATCCCCATGGAAGAGATCACATACATAAAGGAGCAGACCGGAAAAGTCCCAAAGCTCCGCGGGTTTGAGTTACTTGCGTATTCGCCGAACATAAACTATGACGATGCATCCGAGGAATGTCTGACGGAGATATATGAGAACCGCGGAACGCTTGATACCGCCATGGAGTGGGCTACATCCTCTGACGGTATCCTTACCTTTTCATTTCATTGGTACTCACCGATAGGCGGCCGGGATAAAAGCTTTTATGCCAAACATACGGACTTTGACGCAGGACGTGTGCTTACAGAGGGCACCCCTGAACGAGAGGCTTTTTTCCATGATATGGATGAGATCGCGATGTTACTTAAGCCGTTCTGTGAGAAAGATATTCCGATACTCTGGCGACCTTTCCACGAGTCAGACGGAACCTGGTTCTGGTGGGGAGCACAGGGCCCCGAGGTCGCAAGAGATCTATATAAACTGATGTTTGACCGCTATGTCAACGTACATCATCTGGACAATCTTATCTGGGTATGGAACTGCAGACTCAAAGAAGGTTATCCCGGCGATGAGTATGTCGACGTGATCTCCGTCGATATATATCTGGAAGAGTATGCTCCTACGGATTACGCCGATGATTATGAAAAGCTGATCAAAAATACCACAGATAAAAAAGTCGCCGCTCTTGCCGAAGTAGGCTACATACCGGATGTCAAGTTACTTGAAAGATCACATATCCCATGGGCCTACTACATGACATGGTCAAAGGAGTTCTGCATCGGAGAGCAGTATAATTCTGTCGAAAAACTAAAAGAGATGTATCAGAGCAAATACTCGATCACGGAGTAAAACAGAGCACCGCATTTGCGGTGCTCTACTTATTTGTGTTATTTCAAACCTTGTCTCTGGGCGGTTCCTCATCATCCCTGAATCTCCACTCCTCAGAAAGGTGGCTGAGATCATACATGGGCTTGTCAAGACGCGCCTCATACTCATTAACCGGCATCGGCTTGTCAAAGAAAAATCCCTGTGCCACATGACAATGGTTCTTGCGAAGGATCATAACCTGCTTCTTTGTCTCAACACCCTCTGTCACACACTCAAGGCCGATCTCTCTGGCCATCGATACAACGTGCTTAAACATCATATGATTTTTGCTGACGATCTTTTCCTCATCCGTCGGCAAAAATGATTTGTCGATCTTTAACACCTTCCACGGGATATCCTGCAACAGAGTCAGTGATGAATACCCTATACCGAAATCATCAACTGCCGTTGCTATCCCTGCCTCCTCGAGACCGGTAACGACTCTCCTCAGATCCCTGAACGCAACGTCCGTAGTAGTCTCGGTAAGCTCTATCTCTATAAACTCATGCGGTATCTCATATCGGTCCACTATTTCAATTATATTTGACAAAAGGTCGATATCGGTCAGATTCTTTCTGGAGAAATTAACACTTACCCTGACGACTCTCCTGCCCATATCTATCCATCTTCTGATGTCCTTACAGACCATCTCCAGCATAAGATAATCAAGCCTGCAGATATCCGTATTCTGCTCAAGGACTGGAATAAACTCCATCGGCGGAACGATCTTTCCATCATGAAACCATCTGCACAGTGCTTCTGCTCCGACAAGTCTCCCCCATGTGACATCTACCTTCGGTTGATAGAATACATGAAACTCTCCATTTTTGATCGCTTTTGGAAAGAGCTCTCTCACATGCATGGTGTGATCACGCATGGCAACCATCTGTTCATCATAATACACGATAGTTCCATTCGTTTCGGATTTTGCAATATGCATAGTTGGGAATATCTTGTCCATGATACTTCTGGGAGGCTGCTCTGCGAACTCTTCTGTTATATCATATATACCGGCACACGCAGAGACCAGAACACGCTTTTGCGTCCCTGGCTCATACGTTATAGCTACTCCTTTAAATACCTCTATCACCTGATCACCCAGTTCGGATTTAAATACAGCTGCAAAGTTGTCTCCGCCTATTCGAATAACATGGCCTTTCTCACCAATTATCCCCTTGATGATATTAAAATACTTTTTGATGACCAGATCTCCAACCTCACGGCCAAACTGCTGGTTTATCAATCCGAAACGTCGCAGGTTAAAGCAAACAGCAGTGTACTCATGCATTTTTCCTTCCAAGCCCAGTTTGTCGACATAGCGCATGAATGAACGCATATTGGGATAACCTTCCTCATCATGAAACCCGAGCTGTTCGATGGCGTTCTGAAGTCTGTTTCTCGCGATAAAGCTGACCATCATACGCAGAAGTATATCAACCTTTGCCTCTTCATCCGGAGTGAGTTCATCACCCTCCTCCATATAAACGGAGGATATAACACTGGCTCCCGTCTTTGATACCATACGACGCTGCATGGCAAGTCTGCCTGATTTTCCGTTATCATAATCAGAAATCCTCTCGACCTCACCTCTTTTTTTGAACGCCTCAGACCGGTAGAACTCAGTCTCAGCCTTCGTCAGGCGAAAAAGCTCACATATTCCCTTTACCGTTTCAACAATACTCGTTCTGTCAAAAACCGGTATTGCTGACATCTCACTGACGAGTGACTCCAGCAGCTCGTAGTATCGTGCTGTCCTTTCTGCATCCATAGCTTTCCTCCTCATATATACCCAATTTTTTACGCAATCTCATTACTTTCTCACATAAGTTAACAAAGTACAGTTTGCGCTAAGCCTTGTCCTGTTGATCATCTTAAAGGAGTCTTCGAAATTAGAAGGAAAAAACGCATCCCCTTCAATCCTTAGCTCAACTTTTGTCAGATACAATACAGAAACATATTTGATCCCTTCGGCGTAAATCCTTTCTCCGCCGCATAAAAAAGTCTCCTCATCACCTGCCATTCGCATTGCCTGCTTCAAATCTTTTGCGATACGCACAGTCCCTCCCAGATCAGGTTTATCTTTCAGCCTTTTTAGAACCTCTGACCCATGAGACGTAACGATTATCATATCCCTGCCGGGCAAAGGACCACCAATTTCTTCATAAGTGATCCTGCCCATGATAAGAGTGCCGCCCATCGTTATCTCTTTGAACATCCGTCTGTCTTCGGGCAGATTCCAGGGAATCTTTCCTCCCTTTCCGATAACGCCTCCCGGCGCTACGGCCGCAATCATCTTTAACATAATGAGTACTTCTCCAAAAGTGCCGATTTCATGTCATACAGTTTGTCCGACAGATCCACATATACCTGCTGCGGGTTTACCAAACGCCTTGACTCCTCCCAGAGAGTCTTTAGTTCCTTTCTGCAGAACTCCTGTATCTCAAGTGTCGTCGGTGATTCGTAAACACACTTTCCATCCCTAAATATCGGGATCAGAATCTCCTTCATCTCATAGGTTCCACCTTCGAGACGGGTCTTTTTCCATGTCGAATCGGGATCGAAAAGCACCATATCCTTTGACTCATCGAAGGTCTCTCCTGCGAGAGCGATCAGATCCGCTTTGATCTTTCCGGTATCTGAGTCATATATGCGAAATACAGTCTTATTTCCCGGATTGGTAACCTTCACGGTGTTTTCGGAAAGCTTGATCCTCGGCTCCCAATTCTCATAGCTGTCTGATCTGACCTCTCCTACAGCTACCGCAGAAAGCTTGTAGACTCCGCCGAAGGCCGGTGTATTTTTGGACGTTATCATATTGGTGCCCACACCCCAGGAATCTATCTCTGCACCCTGTGCAAAAAGTGAATCGATCAGATACTCATCAAGATCTGATGACGCACATATCTTCGCTTCGGTAAAACCGGCCTCATCGAGCATCTTTCTCGCTTTTTTTGACAGATATGCAAGGTCACCGCTGTCGAGTCTGATACCATAGTTCGCAGGCATCTTTCCTCTGTCTCTCAGCTCCTCGAACACCTTTATCGCATTTGGCACACCCGAGCGGAGTGTGTCATACGTATCTACGAGAAGTGTCGTATTTCCGGGGTAAAGCTCGGCGTACTTTCGGAACGCCGTGATCTCATCCGGGAAGCTCATGATCCAGCTGTGAGCATGTGTCCCGAGTGCCGGAACCCCGTAGTCCTTCGCGCATTTTACATTACTCGTTCCCACGCAACCGCCTATCACCGCTGCTCTTGCTCCAAATGTACCGGCATCCGGTCCCTGTGCCCGTCTGAGACCGAACTCCATAACCGCGCCTCCGCGCGCCGCATAGCAAACCCTGGCAGCCTTTGTAGCGATCAGCGACTGATGGTTGATCAGATTCAGAAGTGCCGTCTCCACAAGCTGAGCCTCAATGATCGGCGCAACCACCTTGACCAACGGCTCCCTCGGGAATATGACAGTCCCCTCCGGGATCGCATAGATATCTCCCGTGAAACGGAAAGTCGAAAGATACTCAAGGAACTCCTCGTCAAAATCCCCTAATCCTCTCAGGTATTCGATATCCTCGTCATCGAAACGGAGGTTATTTATATACTCGATCGCATGCTGCAGTCCCGCACAGATAGCGAACCCGCTGTCATCCGGATTCTGTCTGTAAAAGAGGTCAAACACCACCTTCTCATGTATATCGTTTTTAAAATAACCTTGCATCATGGTAAGCTCATAATAGTCAGTAAGCAAAGTAAAATTTCTGTTATCCATTTCCATTCTCCTTTATTCTGTATTTTTTTATAAGCATTTTCATGTAAAATGGCATGAAAAGGAAAACCAGTATAAACCCGACCACAAAGCATATGCCAAGTGACGGTAAAAACATTCCCCAAAATGGTGGATCACCTCCATGGGCTCTTGCCATGAAAAACGCCACGATCACCATCAACAGAGTCAATATCGGCGTATATATAAGGTCCGATATAAGGCTTTCGATATACCTTCCCAGGATATCACCGGGACCGAACTTTTTTTCCGTCCAGCCATGGATACGACCCATGGGAACCAAAAATCCTATTACCATACTGATGACAACGCTGATCACGAAGCATATCACAAAACCGATAGTCTCAAACTTTCCCGACTGGACCATACCAACCAGATTCCCGACCAGCGAAAGAAAAAAACTCAGTGTGATCGCCATGCAGATACTCATAGACCTTCCGATCTTTTTCATTGCTCCACCATTCATTGCCTTACTCCTTGTTCATAAACAAAAGTCCAAACGTTCCCGGACCGCTGTTTACAGCGATCGCGGGTGATGCCTTTTGAAAAATGATCCGATCGAACTTAACACGCTTCTCTATCCTGTCTCTGATCCATTCCTGCTCCTTTGTGGTTAACCCAACAAAGGTCACAAACAGGATCCTCTTATCTGCTCTATGCTTTATCTGTCTGAGACAGGTACGGATATATTTTTTCCAAACACTCTCACGTGAACCGATATAAAAACGTCCGAGCCCCATCTTTCCACGCTTCATGATGATCTCAGGATGGATCATGAAGGCCTTGGCAAGTCCGGAGATACCCTTCGGGATCTGTCCGGCTCTCGCCAGATAATCCATTTCGTCAACGATAAAGCTCGAATGGATACGTGTTCTGATCTCAACCATAGCCTTGGTGATCTCGTCTACACTGCAGCCGGCATTTGCCATACGGTTTGCCTCTATTGCAAGAAGTCCCTGACCACTCGAAAGATGTCTGGAATCCACTACAGACACGTTCTCAAATGAGCGCGCTGCCTCTCTCGCTGCTATGCATCCGCTATGCGCCACCCGGCTCGATATCGAGATATGGACGATGTTGTTTGCCTGGGTCAGCATATCGGCAAAGAAATTCTCATGAGTCTCCACATCCGGAGCTGATGTCTCCGCCTTCACATCCGGATCCTGCATGTAAGCTATAAGACCTCTGGCCTCAATCTCTTCACCATCGGAAAACCTACCGTCATCGGTTATGACATAATGCGGAAGTATAGCTATATTCAGATTCTTTGCTTCATCTGCCGGAAGATCCGCCACACTCTCCGTCGTGATCATGATCGGCACCTTCTTCTTTCGCATGTGCATCCATGCCACACTCTCCTCGGCGATCTCTCCCTGGTTCTCATCTACGATGACCAATTGCTTTGGAAGCTGATGATACAACTCCTTCTCAAGCTGATCACCGCTCACAGGCTTAAGCAGATATCCGTCAAAGCCCTCCTTCTCATACAGAGCGCGCATCTCACTTCCGGCGTTAGCCGTCAGTGCGACAACTTTGGACTCCTTACACAGTCCGCCCATCTGCACACGCAACTCATGCAGACACTCTATACCATCCATCTCCGGCATCAGATGATCCATAAAAATAACCGGATACTCAGTCTGGATCATTTTTTCAAGAGCTTCGCGACCGCTTCTGGCCGTATCTATCTGAACCTTTGTCTCACGCAAAAGCTTCTCGACCACCATAAGGTTTGATACGTTATCATCAACAACAAGAATGTGCGCATCCGGTGCGGTGAAGCTCGCATGGTACGCCTGGCGGTTCAAAACGTCTCCGTGCGAGTGCGGCTTGTATTCACCGAGCGCAGTCTCGTCGATGATCAACTGCGGGATCTCTATGATAAATGTTGTACCCTTGGTATATACACTGTTTACCGTGATACGACCGCCCATCTGATCGACAAGCTGCTTTACGATCGCAAGTCCCAGACCTGTGCCCTCGATGTAACGGTTCTTCTCCTCGTCCACGCGCTTGAACGCCGTGAACAGATACGGCATGCTTTCCTGCTTGATACCGATACCCGTATCCGCGATGGAGTAAACGACATTTGCTATACCGCCGGGGCGTTTCTCACACTGGATTGAAAGCGATACCGAACCCTCTCTTGTATATTTGATAGAGTTGTTCAGTACGTTGATAAGGATCTGTTTGATCCTCACTTCATCACCTTTTAACTCACCCGGCAGATCCGGTGCCACGTCAACCTTCAACTCCAGACCTTTGTCCTTGGCGCGTTTCCAAAGCATGTTTACGATCTCCGAGAGCATATCTCCCGTATGGTATGCGACAGGCGTCAGATCCATACGACCGGACTCGATCTTTGACATATCGAGGATATCGTTTACAAGCGACAGAAGCATACGTCCCGCCGATTGGATATTGGCGGCATCCTCAGCGACCTCCGGAGACACATCCTCGCGGAGGATCATTTCATTCAGACCGATGATCGTGTTAATAGGCGTGCGGATCTCATGACTCATACTCGAGAAGAAATGGCTCTGCGCACGATTCATCTCGTTGATCTCTTTAGCCTGCTTCTCTGCGCGGTTTCTCTCATATATGAATATCTTCATCAAAAATGCCACGGTCAGCCAAAGCATGACACCCACGCCGATAAGTGAAGCAATGGAGTCGAGATACGCGATCCCAACCGTGTGAGTAGTCAAAAGCTTCGGATGGTAATACGCTATGGTATAGCATGCTATCGCCATAGCCGCAACAAATCCGACAAATACAAATCTGAGCTTACCCTTGACATTTACACTTACAAACAAAAATGAATAGGCGAACCATATCGGGGTGCAGCCATATACGCCTCCACCGGTGAAGAACTCTATCGGCAGCACGAAAAAAACCACGCCAACGCTTAGGATTATCCCTCCCAGCTCAACCTTTTTAAACCTTAAGCTCAATCCTATGGTGATCCAGAGTATCACTATCGTTACTCCAAGTACTGACAGCTTTAAAAAGCTCTCACCTATACATATATCCCATATGAACACCAGGCTCAGCACGATGGTAGCGAGCAATGACGTCACTACAAAGCAGCGCTCATATAAGGGGGTCACCTGGCTGGTCAAAAACTTTTTGGCTCTGTTTATCATCACTCGTCACCCCCTTCCGGTACGAACTCCAGGATCTCATCTGCTCCTGACGAACCCGTTTCGGCATCTGAAGGTGAAAACTCGAGAACATCTCCGTCCGCTTCCTGATCCGATGACTGCTTAGCCCCGGCTTCGTCCATATCACCGCAGACGGCCTTTATTCCTTCGATCGTCTTTTCATACAGCTCCATCAGGATTTCTTTGGTCTCATCGATAGCATCCCTGTTCCCTGCTTTTGCATCAGCCTCCTGTCTCTCAGCACGAAGCGAAAGCTCCATCGAGCCGATCATCTTTGCCGTACTCTTTATGGCATGGACATAAATAGCGTAAGCCTTGAGATCGTTCTTTTCCAAGCTTTCTTTCATCCCGACTTTCTTGATCACCGATTCTCCGATAAACTGTTTCATCAACTGTTTATAAAAATCGAC
This sequence comes from uncultured Lachnospiraceae bacterium, assembly GCA_947169235.1. GTDB lineage: Bacteria > Bacillota > Clostridia > Lachnospirales > Lachnospiraceae > Eubacterium_F. The sequence continues at coordinate 32,673 of CAMVOY010000003.1, forward strand.
ATCCTGCTGACAGTATTTGAGACCTATGGCCGGGTCTATTCCGTATTCCTTCAGGATATCAAGATCCGCCGGATCTGATCCGGAAGACTTATTCTCCCCGCTTTGTGAGTCTTTCGTCTGAGGTGCAAACTCCGTCACCTCTCCGCTATATGAGGAAGACTCTTTATTCTCCTCGTTCAGTTCATTTTTCTCGAAACGGATAGCCGACTTAGGAAGTACCTTTTTGAGCACACGCTCCAATTCTATGATCTCGATCGGCTTGCTGACAAAACCGTCGAATCCCTCGCGCATGAACATCTCCTTGGCAGAGCTTACCGCATTCGCCGTGAGCGCTACGATCGGGAGCTCGAGCTTCCTGCGATCCACCTCTGCTCGGATCCGCTTCATCGCCTCCACACCGTCCATACCAGGCATCATGTGATCCATAAATACGATATCGTAGTCTTTCTTTGATACCATCTCGATGGACTCAGCTCCACCCTCTGCAGTCTCCACGATCATTCCGTAGCCCCTGAATACTCCCATGGCTACGGTCAGATTCATAGGCTCATCGTCAACCACCAGGGCGCGCACGCCCGGACAGAACAGTCTTCCTTCATCATCATCCGCTACGTGCCAGTACATATTAAGGGCACTGGCTACCGGAAAGCAATAAAACGGCTTTCTCATCACATTTATTCTGGAATTATACGGCTGACGGAATCTGTCCGAAGCCACAACCTCTACGATCATTTTTTCAGCCAGCTGATCTATGTATTCTTTTTCGGAAAGATACTCAGTATCGGCAACGAACAAATGGGTGAGCTCAACCTCATCGACAAGCTTTCTTAAGTCATCGCCGTTGTCCACACGATGCATGGTCACACCCAGACCCTGTACTATACTCCTTACGGTCATGTTATAGTACCCACGGACCACAGGGTGCGGGAACTTATCAAAGTGCAAAAATCCCGCGATGTGAAGCTCCTTCGGATTTATGACCGACATGCACAGAGAGTTATCCACAACCACCTGCGGGATACTCACACGCACCGTGGTACCGCGCTTCGGCTTGCTCTCCACTGTGATGAATCCACCCAGAGACTGTACAAATCCGGATACGATCGACATACCGAGTCCCAATCCGCTTGTCGATCTGGTCCTGCCTGAGTCTGACTGATAAAACCTGTCGAACACTTTTTCCAGCTCATCGCTGTCCATCCCGACTCCGGTATCGGAAACCTCGATAAAAAGGTTCACGCCGTAATCCTGTTTTTTGGTAGTGATATGTACATATACACCACCCTGTTTTGTATACTTAAGACCATTCATCACCAGATGCCAGAGTATCTTTTTCAGTTTCTGTACATCCGTGCGCATCATCATCGGTAACTCCGGATCAACGTCGATCACAAGCTCCAGCTCCGGGCGAAGATACGGTCTGAGCTCCAGGACGAGATCATTGAGTACCGAACTCATCATATAATCTTCTTCATTTATGGCAAGTCTTTTCCTGTCAATCTCTGAGAAATCCAGGATATCACTGACCTGCTCGGCAACTCGCCTTCCGGCATCCCTTATCGAGTTCAGATCCATGCGTATATCCGCATCATCCTCCCTGTCGATACACACTCCCGACAGACCGATGACCGCATTTATCGGAGTACGGATCTCATGTGAAACATTCGCAAGGAAATCTCCGGCGCTCCTGTTGGCATCCTCCGTCTCCCTCACCTGATCTTCGTATTTTTTTTCAAGCTGCTTGCGCATCACAACTATACGATCCGCCACGATAACACCGATAAGAGGAATGGCAAACGCCCACACCGTGCGGACGATCGGCACATATGTCAGATTCAGGCCGACTTCCTCCCCGTATTGGATGATATGGAAAATCATCGCGAACGTCTCTATCAGATACGCCACCCATATCAGCCATCTGTAATTCGTCGTCGTAAAAATAACGAGCATGACAACAAACATTCCAGCTACATCATATATCTTCTCCAGATGAACCGTGTAGTAAAACATCTGGCCCAAAAGGATGATGATATAGATATTTGTTCGCAGGTTTTCTGCGGGCCTGCGTATGGTATGCATAATAAGCGATGCCGGGATTATACAGATAATAATGGGCAGCATCCATTTTTCCCAGCCCAATAGAAAATTCATCGCCAAAAGCAACACCGAAAAAACAGTGATCATGCTTACCATCAGAAGGTGGGAATTTTTTTGTACCTCATACTCATCATTCTCGTACATACAGGCTTAAACCTCCCTCATCGTATACTCCGTATCCTCATCTATCATACTAAGCATGATCTTTGCAAATTTCGGATCGAACTGAGTTCCCATCCCGTCCTCGATCTGCTCACGCACTTTTTCCTGCGAAAGAACATCCCTGTAGCTTCGTCTCGAGCTCATCGCGTCGTATGCATCAGCGACCGCGATGATCCTTGCTTCCTCCGGGATCGCCTCGCCGGCCAGTCCGTCCGGATAACCCCCGCCTCCATATCTTTCATGATGCCACTTGGCACCCGTAGCCAACTCCGGCATCTCCTGAATATTCGAAAGTATCTTGGCACCCAAAACAGGGTGCGTCTTTATTATGTCGAACTCCTCATCGGTAAGCCTGCCGGGCTTGTTGATCACAGCATCCGGTATACCGATCTTTCCTACGTCATGGAGGAGTCCCATCATGTATATGTCACTCTGCGCCTTCTGCGAATACCCATAACGGGACGCGATCTCTCTTGCATACGTTGCGACTCTGGATGAATGTCCGTTGGTATAGGTATCCTTTGCATCGATTGCGGTTGCCAGAGAAAGCACGACATGTATAAAGAGCTTTTCGTTCTCCTCGGTCTTTTTCTCAACTTCAGCCGAAAGATTTGACTGAAGGCGTATCAACTCGATACCGTGACGAACCCTGAGTAACAGAACCTCCGGTGTAAAAGGCTTTTTAATAAAGTCCATGGCACCGAGCCTGAGTCCTTCAACCTCTGTGTCCTCATCTTCATCACCCGTAAGGAATATTACCGGAACCTCCGCCCCCTCAGCCTCCATAGTGCGAAGCTTTCTGAACGTCTCAAATCCATCCATATCAGGCATTCTGTAGTCAAGCAGGATCAGGCTTGGGCGGTTGTCCTTCATGAAATCAAGCAGGGCCTGACCGGATGTAAGGGCAGTAGCGCGTATTCCGTTCTTACTCAGTATATGACCGGCGCGTTGCAAGTTTACTTTGTCGTCATCGACCACAACAACCCACTCTGAGTCATCGTTATTCCGGTCATTTTTTCCGCTGTCAAAGACCATATCGACTTCATAGTCCAATGTTGCCTTGTCGCCGTCCTCATGATCGGACCAGCTTTTCAGCATTCGGTTTATGACAACATCGATATGATCCTCATCAAGCTCCGGAAGAAGAATAAAGAACTGATCCTTTCCGGTCTGCATCATGACATCAGAGTTTCTCAGTGATCCCTGCAGCATGATCTTTACTTCTTCGATGATACGGAGCACATCTCCGGAAGGGATCATATCATCAACATTAACATTGATCAGCACCTTGAACCCGCTGACATTATAACGTCCCATATATCGCATCATATAGCGATAGATGATCCCAAATGCCTCCTGTCCCATCCACATGACACTGTTCGGAATGCTTCTCTCCTCGAGGAGTGAGGACAGGGTCTTTAAGTTCATCTCCATGTCCTTCGCATCTGTTACATTGCTGACCCCTTTTCTGTAAAGAGAGTAATTGTGCTTTCCTTCTCCCTTGACATCATAAAGAGCGGTATCCGCCATGTGAAACAGGTCTGAAAAAGATGTTCCCTGCTCGGGAACCAATACGGCTCCGACACTCGCTCCAAGCGGAACCAAAAACCCCTCGCCGAAAAGCTTTTTAGCCTCTGCCATGATACTCTCATTGAGCTTCGCGGTGAAAGCCTTGATCTCCGTCTCATTTATCAGACCTATGGCAAACACCAAAAACTCGTCTCCGCCGATCCTTCCGCAGAGACTGCCTTCCGGTACATTATCCTTTATGATTTCAGAAAAAGATGTGAGGATCCGGTCACCCATATCATGACCGTAGATATCATTTATAGACTTGAAAGAATCAAGATCTATCATAAGCAAACAGCCGATCTCCTTTTGGCATATCTGCTCCAGTCTTTCGCGTGTTGCGGCCTTATTATAAAATCCGGTCATCGCGTCGGTCTGAGCATCCTCTTCTATTCGCTCGATCTTTTCCTTGGTACCGATGACCTTCTCAAGACGCTTCATCAGAACATCAGGATCAAACGGTTTGCGAATAAAATCAGATACACCCATATCGAAACCTCTGGTCTCGATGTCGCTATCCTCTTCGCTGGTCAGAAAAATGACAGGAGTCTCTGACAGGTTTTGCTCGCTTTCCCAGGCCCGCAATGCCTCCAAAGTGTCAAATCCATCCATATCCGGCATCATGATATCGAGCAGGATCAGCTCGGGTATTCCATTCTCAGCAATATAATTCAGCATGGCACGGCCTGATTTTAAGGCGGTCACACGAAATCCACGCTGGCTGAGTATCTTTCCCGCTGCCTGTAGATTTGTCGTATCGTCATCAACAACGATGATCCAGTTTGCCATATAATCTCCTCCATAACGATCATTTGATCGATTACCCCTTCAATATAGGAAACGATACAGAGATTATTATATCACAATTTTACACATCTGTCACGTGAATTTTCGTTGTTTTCGTATAATTTTCGTGGTTTTTTGTAAGATTTTTACATGGATTTTACGAGTTCTGAAAATCGATCTCCGCGCTCTTCGAAATTCCTGAAGTACCCATAGGACGCAGCAGCGGGCGAAAGCACGCAGGCCGAGCCGGATTCGGTCACCTGTTTTGCTTTGGTTACCGCAGCGGCGAGATCCGGCACGTAGATCAGGTTCTCCTTTGATGTGAGATGGTCGGATTTTGCGGCGAACTCAACAACCTCATCATACACCCTTTTTCCGGAGGCGTACATGCAGATAAACTTAACCTCGGGATGCTCAGGGATAAAGTGTATCAGAGGAGTATAGTCGATCTCACGATCCATACCTCCGACAAGCACCGTCGCACATCCGGGCACGCTCTCCACTGCCTGAATCGTAGCTTCGGGAATCGTGGAGATAGAGTCATCATAAAAACGCACTCCATCTACAGTTCCGATGTACTGGAGGCGGTGTGGCAGACCCGGGAACTCCTCGATAGCCTTTTTTACAGCCGTTTTGTCAAGTCCAAAACGCTCCGTCGCCACGTGGTTTACGAAGGATGCGTTGTAGCGGTTGTGTTCTCCAAGGAGGTTCATGGCATCGTCCTCGTAACGGTCAGTCACGCGGATAATATGAGACTTCGGCATGGTTGTCGGCGCTTCGCCTGATACCTTCTGTAACATTGGATCACACAGGTCAGGTACGTCCGTGCCGATGTAGAGGAAGTCGCAATCCTTATGAAACTCAGCGATATGACGCTTCGCTCTAAAGTATGTCGCGCGATCACCATAGAAGTCCAGATGATCCTCATACAGATTAAGAAAAATGCTGATATGCGGAGAAACACCGGTATATGCGAGCTGATGGCATGACAGCTCAAAAACAGCGATATCATCGCTGTTTGCCATCTCATCAAAACGGTCGAGACATGGAAGACCGATGTTTCCGACAAGGTAAGCGGTACGGGGACCTTTTTTTACATCCGAAGATCCGTCCTGTCCGGAAACACCGGACTCAAAACAGGTCTTCAGCACATGATGAAGAAGCGAGGTCGTGGTAGACTTTCCCTTCGTTCCTGTGATACCTATCACCCGGTCCCGAAAGGCCTCGATAAAAAGTGCTGTCTGTGATGTCAGCTTATCGAGCTCACCGTCTGCAAACTGTTCCAATACAGCGTGCTCAAGCCGTATTCCGGGACTTTTGAACACGTAATCATAACCGGACAGATCGATCTGATCCGGCTTTTCCTCCGAGATCTCAACGGCCGCTGCCACGGGATGTTTTTTAAAAAACTCCTCCGTAGACTTTCCTTCGCGACCGTAACCCCAGATCAATATTTTTTTGTCTTTAAATCGATTCAATATATCCATCATTACTCCTCAGTACCTCGTAGCGTCGAGCGCCTTATACTCCTCGAAAAGCTCCACACACGTGTCGCGATCGACCTCCTCAAGGTAATCAGAAAAAGCTTCCCTTCCGCCAAACCTGTTATCAAACTCCTCATCTCTGAATCCGATTATCGCATTATCTGCGATCGTGCAGCCATAGTAAACCTTGTCTATGTTCGCCCACAGGCACGCTGCCAGGCACATCGGACAGGGCTCTCCTGTCGTATAGAGTTCGCAGCCTGACAGATCATGAGTCCCGAGTGCAGCCTCGGTGTTTCTGATTGCCGTGATCTCGCCGTGCGCCGTCGAATCGTGGTTAACCAAGACCATGTTGTGACCGCGTCCTATTATGCGACCATCCTTTACGATCACGGTTCCAAAAGGCCCTCCGTGTCCTTTATTGATACCATCCTTTGCTTCATTGATAGCTTCTGACATGTATTTGTTGATCATCATCATTCCTCCGGCATGTGGTATTTTTCCTTCATACGTTCCTCGTATTCCTCCCCGGGCATGGGTTTCGCAAAATAGTAACCCTGTATCATGTCACAACCCTGCTGCTTCAAAAACTCCACCTCTTCCCTTACCTCGACGCCCTCAGCCACCGTACGCATATGAAGGCGCTTGGCGAGCCTGATAGCCTCGGAGACAACTGCTTCCTTTCTGTCGGGATCCGCATCACCACGGAAGAACTCGGCATCCAGTTTCAGTACGTCCAGGTTCATATCCTTTAGAGAGTTCAGTGAAGAATACCCTGATCCGAAATCGTCCATAGATACGGAAAACCCGAATGATTTCAGCTGCTCTATGATCCGAATGATCGCATTTTTATCATCGAAAAATGCACTCTCCGTAAGCTCTATCTCGATAAGCTCGTGAGGTGTGCCTATCTCGTCAACCATGTTTTGGATCTGTTCCGCAAGATCACTCTCCGCGAAGTGCGCGCGTGAGACATTCACGGAAACAGGAACGGGATTCATACCGGCTTCCAGCCATTTTTTCTGATCCTCTGCCACATGGCAGATCATGTAATGGTCGATGTTTGTTATGAATCCGTTTTTCTCAAAGATCGGGATGAAGCGCCCCGGCGGGACGAACCCGAAGTCGGGAGACTGCCAGCGTACCAATGCCTCCGCACCGATAAGCTCTCCCCGATCCGGAGAATACTTGGGCTGATAATAAACGACAAACTCTTGGTTATCAAGCGCCTTCTGCTGATGATCCCCGACCGTCTGTATCCAGCGTTCATCCTCCATCAGCTTGTCATCGAAAAACGCGATACCGTCATCATCCGTTACTTCCAGAGTGGATTTCGCTGTGACAGCGTTGTTATAATACTGCTCGATAGCGGCATCCATGCGCTTTTTCTTCTTCCCGTCGACGACGCTTGGATTGATCAGACAGACACCCAGCTGGAAGCAGAAGGTATGGAATGTATCCTTATGCCCTGCCTGAAGCTGCGCATTTCCACGTATATCCAGAGTTTTGAGTTTTTCTACCAATGCTTCAAGACGCATCTTTACGCTTTCCGCATCCGTCGCCTCCAAAAGAAGAACAAAAGAGGATGAGCTCACATGCGCGCTGAGCTCCTCTTTCGTTATGCTCTGCTCGATCAGATCTGATATCCTGCGAAGCAAGAACCTGCCCTCGTCGAGCGAGTGACACATGCAATAATTCCTGTATTTCACTATCACCAGATGAACCATGGCATAGCGTTTTCCGGCGTTCTTGCTCTTTTTCAGGATGCGCTCGCCCTTCAACAAAAATGCCATCCAGTTGTTCCCTTTGGTTACCTCGTCGACCAGAAAGAGCTCATTCATCCTTCTTTTCCTGATGATCTCCCTGATTATCCGTACAAGTCGGAAAATAAGGAAGAACAGGAGGAACAGATTCAGCGCGAATGCGACTATCTGAAGAATGATCGCATCGACAAGTCTGATCTGTATGTTCCCTTTTGCTATAAATCTGTCGCCGCCATTTAACTTTGTTTCTATCCATATTGGCATGTTGGCAACGTCTGTTGCATCTATCTTTTCCAGGTTTTCTTCTTCATAGAAGTCAGGATCATCGGTACCGAGTGCCATCTGTAACAATACTATATCCGGTATGAGCATGCCCCCACTGAAAAATCGCATCGTCTTGTTCTTCGTGTCCTCATATACACGCACATCTCTGCTTCCGAAAAAGAATCCCAGGCTTCCGCCCACATTACTTAACGTGTTATCTCCGAAACTGTCGATCACATCGCCGCTTTCCGAGAGCACGACGTAGTCCGGGCTGTCAGCATGCAGCACATCAATCAGTCCCTGATTGTCACTGCTCTTTCCCTCATCATAGAGACCCGCCATGGTCTTTACCCGTTCGTATTGATTATCAACCTTGGAATTGATCGAATAAAACGTGAAGAATAGTAGGGCGGCGTTGATCACCACGGCGAGAATAATAAATGCGATAACAAAGAATACTATAGACACCCATGTATATGATCTTTTGATCCTGCGAAAACTCTTTTCCTTTGAACTGGCCATATTTCCTCCAAACACTTTACATCGTGCCAAACTGTATTATCTTTTCCCTAAAAACGCATCCATAACGTTTATCTTTTTGGCCATGGTAAGGATCGTGGCCTTTTCTTTTTTCATGTAGAGTTTGAGAGCGGAGAGTTCCTCGTCAGAGAAACCTTCACTGGAGACGATGGTAGCACCGGGCAGACGTCCCTCAGCGAAACGCTTCCCGTCAGAAAACTGCACAAACACCTGAGGTTTACCATTCTTGTCATGCGTGATGGGTGAGACAGACATATTCATGCTATCATTATCCATGAAATCACCAACCGTTTCGAGCGCTCCGGGCGCGAATATAATCCGTGTACTCATTTTTCCGTTAACTGGTCCAATATATATTTCTTTACGTTCTCAAGCTTGCTGTTTTTCCATGCGCCCTCATTGGCAGTTTTTGCGAAAGGACAGATGATCCGGAAATCAAGTGCCTCTCCCTCGACACGACCGCTTCGCATAGGGTTCATGAAGTTCTCCTCCCACTTGGCTTCATCGGCATCCTTGTATTGATCGGGGTACAAAAAGATCTGCTGTTTTTTATTTGCCTCGACAAAAGCTTTTGCTGAGAGCGGTGCTAAAAGCTCGTACTCATCAGCAGGCACATTTTCAAAAATGAGCGGAAGGTCGGCACTTACCACATGCTCAGTGTCACGGTCTATTTTTATACCATGCCCCTTGAAACTGTAGTCGTTTTCGGTCAGCGTCAGGCTCAGTACTATACCTTTTTCCGTGTTAAACTGAGCTCTCTGATAGTTCGTATCAAAGATAAAGTTGCCGAGCGAATAGAAAATGGCCTTGTCCCCCACGAGCTCGTAGTTCATCGGCACATGCGGGTGATGACAGACGATGATGTCGACACCCATATCGAGGTACTTCAGATATCTGTCGCGCGTGTAAGGCGACGGAAGAGATGTGAACTCCTCACCGCCGTGCGAAACCAGTATGCACCAGCGACATTTACTCTTTATCTCATCTATGGTCTTCTGAATCGTGTCAAAGTCCGCCCAGTTCAGGCATCCCGCCTTATCAGGACCTGCAGGCTTGCAACCTCTCTGATAGCCCACGGCAAAAAGACCGATGCCACCGGCCTCATCAAGTATAACCGGCTTCGCAGCCTCTGTAAGATCCATACCTACACCGAGCGTGGGTATACCGAGACTCTGTGCCTTTTCCATGGAGCTTTTCAGTCCCTCGGGTCCTGCATCCATAATGTGGTTGTTACACAGGTTCCAGATATCTCCGAGCGACTGTAAAAACGGCACGCTGGCCGGATCGATGGTATGCATCAGTCTCATCTCTCTGGCAGAGACGAGCGTTGCGTCATCCTTGCCGATAAGCGGTCCTTCGACGTTTAGGATTACGTGGTCTGACGCGTGGAATATATCAAGTATGTCCTTAGATACCAGCTCGGTGTCGGTCCATTTTTCTGCCATGAAGTGGTCGAAACCGATGTCACCGGTAAAGGTAAGGGTTGTTTTTTCCGTCATAATGATCTCCCGTATAATTGATTATCCGATAACTATTATACATAAAAAGAATGAATGATACAAGCTATATCATTCATTTTCTTTAATCTTATACCTCGCATCTCGATAGCTCCCTATTTTTACTATCTTGTCTTCCGTAAGTAACCTGGCGAGCTCAGCTTCGATGGTTGTCTTGCTGACATCCGGCAGACGATCACACAGGTCCCGTTTTGAAACGGGCACATAAGATTTCATCAGGACGGCCTCTACCCGCTCTTTCTTTGAAGCTTTTTTAAGCGACATATCAATAAATGCTATCCCATCCTATTTGATATATCTTGTCCCTTGTGGAACTTGATTTATGTGATATAATAAAAACTTGTAGGGATACCCCCTTTTCATTTGTTAACTAAGTAGAGAGCAAAGGAGTGCATATGCTTTTCATGCTGATCGAGACGGACGAAGACAGACGTACCTTTGCCCGCCTCTACGAAGAAATATACCGTCAGCTGATCCATGTGGCAAGGCGGATCCTTTCCGACCCCGCACGTGCGGAAGATGCCGTGCACGAGGTTTTCTTGGTGTGGGCAAAATACTATGACAAATACAAAAACAAGACGAAAACCGACATGCTCAGGCTCAGCATCACCATGACCAAGCACAACTGCTTCAACATCCTTTCCGCCGAAAAAAGACATGGTGAGGTGGCTCTCGAAAACGAAGAAATAATAGCTGATACAAAGGCTGACCTTCTCGACGGCGTCATCGCAAGTGACGAACTCTCCAGACTGATGGACGCGATCAAATCCCTCCCCGAGGAGGATCAGACCATGCTCGCATTCCGCTATGACAGCGATCTTTCCTACCGCGAGATCAGTCATATCACAGGCCTGAAGGAGAAAAATGTTGAGATGCGCCTTTACCGTATCAGAAAAAAACTAAAGGAGGTGCTGTCAGATGAGTAAGAAATTCAGCTATGACGATTTCATGCTCCGCCGTGCTATGCAGGGCATCATGGACGATGAAGTTGCAGCACTTCCGTCCGAGACAGAGTTAACAGACAGTATAGAAGTATCAGATGACTTCCGTGAAAAGATGGCCGTTTTGACAAAAAGGTCACGCCGCAGGCAGACCTTCATAAAAACGATGAAGGCTGTTGCTGCCTTGTTTATCGGGGTCATCCTCATATTCACTGCGGAACAGATGCTGGAAAACGGCATTCTTTTCGGCGGTGAGAACAGTCTGAGGGGCGATGGAGCTACAGACGGATGCGCTCCCGCTGCCGATGAAGCTCCAGAAGATGTAACGACCGGTGGAGCCTCATGGACCGAGGCTGCTGATGATGAAGTCGAGGAAGCTGCCGAGGGAACCGCCGAGGAGGCACCACCTGCCGGAAGTACAGGAAACGGTTATTTGACACACTCAACTAACAACTACTTCGCCGTTAAAGCAGCATATCTCGACTACATGAGAACTACCAAGACAAACTCATCTTCATATACTCTCTTTGATATAGACGGGGATGGTGACGATGAGATGATCATGTATGGAGGATATTATAATTACCAGTTATTCTGCTATCATTCATACAAAATCAAAATGCTTGACATGTCTAAATACGGTTCTTTCCGTATTTATCCGGAAACACGTGCCGTTTGGGCGAGCTACGGTCACAAGAACAGCTGGAGTGAATCATGGAAACAGATTAACAGCATAGGAGCAGTAGATATTGCCGAGAAAAAATGGAAGTTGGATCCAAAAACTCAGACTTTTAAAAACTACAAATACAAGGTAAACGGGAAAAAGGTTACCAAGGCTAAATATAAGAAAGCAGTTGCAAAACTCAAAAAAGGAAAATGCCTGAAGCCGGATAACTTCACCTGGTATACCCCACCGGAAGCCGACTAAAACACATCAAAAAACACTCACTTTTTAGTTGTTTTTAAAAGCTTCTCATACATGAAAAACATCCCCGCCAGTATCAGTAACAGATACACGGGAAGAAGAGAAATACTTATGGTATTTGCGATCACGCCGAACAAAGGCGGCATCAGCGTCGTCCCCACATAAGCACTCGCCATCTGCACGCCGATCACAGCCTGCGAGTTTTCTTCGCCGAAGTGAGTCGGCGTAGAGTGGATGACACAGGGGTAAATAGGCGCACATCCCAGACCGATCAGGACGAGACCGATGAGTGCCGGCACGCTCCCGAGCGGGATGAATAGAAATATGATACCCGTAAGAATAGTTCCGAAACCGATCCGTATCATCTGCGGATCGGTAAATTTTATAGTCATAAAGCCGCTGATCGCACGGCCTATAGTGATACCGATACAGAAAAGACTGGCAAATGAAGCCGCGATCTCCGCAGAAACTCCCCTGGACAATGACATAAAGCTCGCGCCCCACAGTATGGCAGTCTGCTCGATAGCGCAGTAGCAGAAAAATGTCACCATCACGGCCTTTGCACCCGGTATGGCGATGACCTCTCTGAGCTTCAGGGCTCTGTCGGGCTTGTCACTTTTCTCGTCCTGAGATACCGGTCTTTTTTTCCATAGTGGAAGCGAGAAAACAAGGATCAAAGTAAGTACTATCTGCATATAGAAGATGACTCTGTAGCCCGTGTTCCACGCGGTCCCGTGGGTAAGTGCATATGACATGATATACGGTCCGATGGAGATCCCGACTCCCCACATGCAATGAAGCCAGCTCATGTGGCGGCTCTCATAGTGTATAGCCACATAGTTATTCAAAGACGCATCGACCGAGCCCGCTCCGAGACCATACGGTATGGCCCACAGACAGAGCATCCAAAACTCAGTGCTAATAGAGAACCCGAATAGGGCGAGGGCAGTCATGCCGACACTGATGGTGGTAACCGGACCGGTGCCTAAGCGCCTCGTGATGCGGTCACTCTGCAATGCGGAGACTACCGTCATAGCGGAAATGATACCTGATATGATACCCGCATAAGAAATAGGCACATCGAACTGATGCACCATCGATGGCCATGCCGAGCCAAGTAACGCGTCAGGCAGCCCCAGACTTATGAATGAAAGATATATAATCGCAAGTAGTAATGATGCCATTATTCACCTCACAGGCGTAAACACGCCTCCCTTTTTTAAAACTTGAACTTTTCTTTTACCTGGTATGGTTCGTGCGTTGTCGTGCCGAAGTGTGCACCATGCATGTTGTCATAGTACTTCCCATCTACGATCACGAATGCGTGCGAGTGCGCAGCCCATATCACATACGGCTGGAATCCGAGATCCTTCGCGCACGCAGCCACTGCACAAGAGATCCCGTAACAGTCACCCATCAGGCCACATGAAAACATCTCAATGGCAGATCTGTACTGCCATCCCTTTTCTCCGAACCCCTGCGGACGCCAGTCCCCGACATATACGTTTCCGCCGACGATCTGCTTGAAACATTTGCGGAACTTCTCCGTCGGACTGTCCTTTTTATTTGTATGTCTCTTTATAAACTTCCTGGCCAAAAGCATCGCCTGAACCTGCTCGGGGTTTTTGGCGTAACCCTTTCCGTTCAGAGGGATATAGCCGGCTTTCTTTCGTCTGTCGTAAGCGCCGTTTTTCTTTGTGTGCAGCATCCTCTTGCCGATCTTGTGCCATCCGCTCGATGCGTATCCGTTTTGTTTTACAAGATAGTTTATACCCTTTACTTTTATGGTTTTATTCTTTCCGTTTACCTTGCAAAGCCTGCCCATTTCATCAAAAACCCTGTATTTCTTTTTGATCTTTATACTGCCCTTTGCAGCGCGGGCATTCTTTTTAAAATAGTATTTATTCCCCTGCAGAGTTCTCCAGGTATTCTTTACGGCCTTGCCGCTGACGCCGAAATAAAAGGTACTTTCCCCACTGTGGATCAGTGCTTCCGTGACGATCCTTCCGTTACGATAATAGTAGATCGAACCGTCATTCTCGCGGACTATCCCGTCCTTTATGATCCCGGCACCCGGTCCGCTCACGGCAGAGCCGCTGGATGCTCCATCATCAGTAAACAAACCGGCAGCTGAACTTGCCGCCACACCCTCATCCGTGATCTCGACAACAGCGCTTCCTGCCGAAAGCCTCGTATCCGAAAGCCCTTTAAGCAGAACAGGACCGCTCGCCACCATGGTTAGCACACTGAACATATATAAAAATCTGCAGAAGTTCATCTATTCTTCCTCCGCGTCGGGCACATTTTTCTGCTTTGCCCGGCTACGACAATACAATACCACATTTTATCTGATCAGGCAATACGGAATCCGCGAAAAATGCTTGAAAATCCATGATCGTTAGGATATAATGTCACTATTATCGAAAAATCGGAGGTTATCGTATCATCATGGGATTTCTGACAGTCGTTCAGCAGATGGGTGTGATCGCGGTACTGGTTGCCATAGGTGTTTTCGTTGGAAAACGCGGTATCGTCGACAATATGTCATCAAAGAGCATTTCGACAATAGTCGTGGATATATGTAATCCCGCGCTGATGCTCACAAGTGTATTGGGCGGAAGTATCACCGCCGACCATACGGAACTACTCACGGCAGGTGCCGTTGCTGTGATATTCTACGCTGTTTTAGTCATTATCGGCTTCGTTCTTCCGGCATTACTGAGGATAGAGACCGATAAGCGACGTTTCTATAACATGATGTGCATCTATACGAATGTCGGATTCATCGGAATCCCCGTTGCTCATGCAGTCCTTCCTCCCGACGGGATGCTCTGCGTGTTGGTCTGCAACGTGATGTACAGCCTGCTGTTTTACACTCACGGAGTAGCTGTTCTCAGCGGAAACAAAGAAAAGATCAGTCCTTTAAAAATACTCAGCCCCGGCACGATAGCAGCTGTTCTCAGCATACTTATCGTATGGTTCCGCATATCATTACCTGAGGCCGTAAACGAGACCATATCCTACGTCGGGGGTGCTACTGTTTTTCTGTCAATGATGTTACTCGGCGTATCCATCGCGAGATCAGGACTGCTTGAAGGTATAAAAAGCGTTAAGCTCTGGCTTTTTATCCTTATCAGGATGATCGCACTTCCGGCACTTCTGGCCGTTATTTTAAAGCTTATGAACCTCGATCCGGTGATCACGGCCGGAATGTGTTTGATGGCGGCGATGCCCGTGGGCAATCTCCCCCTGATCCAGGCAGAAAAAACAGGAGAGGACACGACCATCCTCTCCCGTGCTATCGCTGTAACTACTGCTGTTTCCATGATCACTATCACGGTATTTATGGTGGTTTTGGCTTAAGAGCTTACCTGATCACCTCATAGATCAGTTTGGGAAGCTCCGGTTTTTCGGCCTCAATTCGGTATGCTCCGCTCTTTAAATGCTTTAGAGCTGTCTCAAGCTTTTCCTCGGATCCTGCATAAAGGGTCGCTATCACATCACCTTCCGATACCTGATCGCCGAGCTTGTTTTTCATTATGATGCCGGCACTCATATCCAGCACATCATCCTTTTTCGCACGGCCCGCCCCGAGCATGCCCGCTGCCAGACCGAAATCCATCGTATTGATCCACGAGATATATCCCGACTTCTCTGCCAAAAGCTCACATGTGCAGGGCGCCTTGGGGAACTTCTCCGGGTTTTCTATGTATGACAGATCACCGCCCTGATTCTCCACAACCTCTTTGAACTTCTCCCATGCAGAACCGTCAGCGATCTTTTCCTTCGCCATCTCTACACCCTGTTCGTATGTCACTTCGTCTTTGGCCAGTGATATCATCATCCCAGCCAGAGCATAACATATCTCCTTTAGATCCTCAGGTCCATCACCATGCAGCATTGCTATGGCTTCCTTGACCTCTAAGTTATTTCCTATCGCATATCCAAGCGGTTCGTTCATATCGGTGAGCATAGCCACTGTTTCCTTGCCAGCTCCGTTTCCGATCGCGACCATACGCTTTGCGAGCTCTTTCGCACGGTCATACTCCTGCATAAAAGCGCCCGACCCGACAGTCACATCAAGAACTATCTTATCCGCGCCTGCCGCGAGCTTTTTATTCATAATGGAGGATGCGATAAGCGGTATACTCTCAACCGTTCCCGTCACATCTCTAAGTGCGTATAGTGCCTTGTCTGCGGGTGCGAGATCACCCGACTGCCCTACCAAAGAGATCCCGTGCTCTCTGACTGCTTTGAAAAATGTCTCCATACTGAGCGCTGTTTCATACCCGGGGATTGACTCCCATTTGTCAACCGTTCCTCCCGTAAAGCCCAGTCCCCTGCCGCTCATTTTTGCGACCGGGATTCCGCAGGCCGCCACGATAGGGCCGATGATAAGAGTCGTCTTGTCCCCGACTCCGCCTGTGGAGTGCTTGTCAACCTTAACTCCCGGTATGGATGACAGATCGACGATATCTCCGGAATCCCTCATCGCGAGAGTCATGGTCGTGAGCTCTCTGTCACTCATTCCATTAAAAAAAACAGCCATCAGCATTGATGACATCTGGTAATCAGGGATGGCTCCCGAGACATAATCCGAGATCATCTCGCGGATCTCCTCATCGGAAAGCTCTCCTCCTTCGCGTTTTTTGCAAATCAGGTCGACAAATCGCATAATATCCCTCCTAGTTAAACCCAAATATCTTCTGTGCCAGCGTATACACGAGCTTGATGAAACCGTTGCCGGCGGCGGAACGGCGCTGCGCCAGCTTCATCCACGTTCTTTTGTTTACGAGCTTATACATATCAGGTTTTGCCTTCAGATAATCCCACAGCTCGTCGCGTTTCCTAAGGCTTTCCGGCGTTCCGATCTTGACCAGAAGCGCGGTCGAGACCAAAAGGATCATATCCAGATATTTCACCATGTAGTTTTGAAGCGGCTCATTATCTATCTTCGTCAGATCATATGCATCGATCATCAGCTTGTTCACCCTTATCTGCTGATCGATCCTTGAGATCATCACTTTTTCATTTACACTCTGGTCCTCGCGGCCGATGTAATAACGGTACATATCCACATCAAGATAGTACATGGTCTTTACATAAGGCAGCGGATTGTATACAAAAAGATTGTCTACATAAAATGTATGCTCAGGGAGATTCAGGCCACTGTTTCTGAGCATCTTTGTGCGGTAGATAGCCGCATGCATAAGAATATTCTGCGACATCGCAAAGTGCTTACAGTGCTTCCAGGTAAACACCTTTCCGACCGGCATCACATTTGAATAGCTTATGGATTTTGATTTATTTTCACTGACTTTTTCATAGACATAATTAACCAAAAACAGATCGACCTGTTTTCGATCATCAGTGAGGTCTCGAAGTACCTCGAGCACCTGTAAAAATGCCTCTCTGTCGAACCAGTCATCCGAATCAAGCACCTTAAAATAACGGCCGAGGGCAGACGAAAGACCTGTGTTGACCGCACCGCCATGGCCCTTGTTTTCCTGATGGATAACACGGATTATATCGGGATATTTTTCATGGTACTCGTCTGCTATCTTCGGAGTCTCATCAGTCGATCCGTCATCGACCAGGATGATCTCGATATCCTCGCCGCCGACCAGTGCTGTCTTGATAGCATGATCCATATACTTTGCCGAATTATAGCAAGGTATCACTATAGTCATTAGCTTCATATCCTGCAGCCTCCATCATAGTTTATCAGGCATTACAGCCATTCTCCGTCCCGTACATCGGATGGTCTATTCGTCCATCAGCTCCGCTGCCACATCAAGTGCACGATCCACGATCGCATCGATGTTGTAATACTTATACTCGGCAAGTCTTCCCAGGAGCGTCAGACCGCAGTCATCCGCCAGCTTTTTATACTTACCGTAAAGAGCGTCATTTTCGGGATTGTTTATCGCATAATAAGGTATCTCACCGTCCGCTCCCGTATAGGCAAACGGATACTCGCGAACGATGGTCGTACCCTTTTTATCCATCTCATCCGTGAGGTATTTGAACTCGGTTATACGCGTAAAATCCTCACTTACCGTGTAATTCACCACACCATGACTCTGATATACATCCTTGTCAAAGTGTTCAAAATCAAATCTTAGAGACCTGTAAGGAAGCCTTCCAAACCTGCAACCGAAAAGCTCATCGATCGCACCGGTAAAGATCACCTTGCCATCAAACAACTCTCCCTTCCAATGGATCGGCGTATCGGAATCCGGATCAAACTCCAAAAGATCTGTCGCATCCGTAGACAGCTTTACCTTTATCCCCGGATGATCCAAAAGCTTTTCAAACAAAGCGGTATAACCGTCACGCGGCATCCCCTGATACGTATCCTGGAAATACCTGTTATCATCAGACAATACCACCGGTACTCGACCTGACACCGCGGGATCTATCTCCTCGGGAGACTTGCCCCACTGCTTCATGGTATATTTCAGAAAAATATTCTCATAGACGTAATCTGCTATCTTTTTCAGTCTCGGATCGTTATCTTTTTTAAGGTTTAATATCGGCACTCTCGCACCCTCGCCGAACCGCTCCGTAAGAAGCTTTGACAGCTCCTCCGCTTCATCTCCGAAAACCATTTTTAAAGTGTTCAGATTGAACGGGACCGGGATCTCACTATCCCCAACCTTCGCCACAACCTCATGACGATAATCAAACCACTCGGTAAAGCGTGATAGATAATTATAGACTCTTTCGATATTTGTGTGGAAAATGTGCGGACCGTACTTATGGATCAGGATCCCATGCTCATCCGCAACATCATAACAATTACCTCCGATATGGTCGCGCGAATCCAGCACCAGAACCTGCTCTCCGCCATGCTCTGCAAGCTCCCTGGCGACAACCGCTCCGGCAAATCCCGCACCGATAACTATCGAATCGTAATCGCTCATATTTCGCCCTCCATATACCCAATAATTGTAGCAAAAAAGCCTCGCTTTCGCAAGGCTTTTTTTGATACAGGGATTTATTCATGGATTATTCTGTCTTTTTTCTTTTGCGAATGTAAACTGCTGTTCCGGCACCCACACCGACAACGACTACTACCAGAAGGATGATCCAAACCATGGAAGACTCACCAAATACCGATCCGGTCGTTTCTTCCGCAGCCGGCTCCTGTGCTTCTTCTGCTGCCGGATCCTGCGTCTCTGTGACCTCAGCAGCCTCTGCTGTAGGTTCAGCCTCTTCAGCTTCTGTCTCTGCTACCGTATCCTCAACCGGTTCCGGAGTTGGCTCTTCAACCGTTTCTTCATTTGCGGCAAAAGGATAGCCACCCGATATCATCATATCCTCATCAAAGGTTTCAAAAACAGCACTATCTAAAAACTCACATTTATCGTAACTGCCTTTCTTTTCATTTCTTACCACGGCATCCGCACCATCTACACCGGTCAGTGCGTAGGAATTGGTGATCTGACCTTCATTGCATCCAACCAAAGCAGCCCTGCAATCTCCCTTTACACTTACCTTCGCGTAGCATCTCTGTATACGGCCTTTATCATTATTGTCTCCGCATACTCCGCCTATATCCTCATCACCCTTTACGGAGCCCTCGGCGTAACAATCCTCTACCGTGCCCTCATTCAATCCGACGACACCACCAACGTTTCCGCCATCAACCTTTGCCTCAACCTTACTTACACAACCCCTGACTGTCCCTTCGTTTTTGCCGACAATTCCTCCGGCATCATCGATATTTGCGCTTTTCATGGATCCCGCATCCTCTTTGATCCCAACATCTGCACGACAGTATTCTACCGTTCCTTTGCTATGTCCGACGATTCCACCGACATGATCATCATCTGCTTTAATATCTATACCCGTGCACACACAGTATCTCACGATCGATCCCCCGGTACAGAAACCTGCAATGCCACCCTTGCTGTTTTTCCCTGTAAGGCTGTTGGCCTGAATCCCTGAACCTCCGCTGAACGCTTCTGTCGATACATTCAGATTTGTAAAGGTACAATGATCTATGGTTCCACCCTCACATCTGCCTACGATACCTCCTCCGTCATTCTCGGTCAGATTGTAGATATTGGCGTGAGCGATACAATTGGAGATGGTTCCTCCTTCCATCCATCCTATGAGAGCTCCGACTCTTGACTCGCCCTCAATCTCAGCCAATACACCAAGATTTTTTATCGTAGCATTTTTAGTATATCCAAAAACACCGGCTCCGTCTCTGGTATCCGTCGGACTGATATACTGGATCCAATGCTTCTGTCCGTCAAATGTTCCTTTGAACGGATCCTTTACAGTGCTCCTAAGAAGTCGGCTCTTATACTCCCCTACCCTTGGAGAAGACCCATTGTCTCCTACAAGAATATCGTTTTCCAGATAAACGGTTTTTCCTTCAAACGTGTTTCCATCGTTCACCAGTTTGGCAAAATAGTTAAACTCAGCAGTCCAACGGATGTGATACTCCGACGCATTTTTGTTGTCATCATACCATTTTTTATCGAACTCGCGAGTACCTGTTTGATGGAAACCTACCAGGTCATTGCGACTGAAATCACATCCCCAGTTATCACTTTCTGCCGCCTTTGCTTCCTTCACCTCGGGTGTCACACCCTGGATGCGGATACCGCCGCACACGGATGCTGACATCAGTGCCATCGCAAACGTTAATGCTGATACTCTTCTGACTATTCTCTTCATGGCAAGCCCTCCTATCTGAAAAATCTGCTTATTATGGCCCAAAAAATCCTTTTTTTGAAGTTTATGGACCTATCATAACACACCCTGCGTTACAAAAGGGTTACAAGCGGGATATTTTTTCAAAAAAAAGACGCAGCCATCAGGCTGCGCCGAAAAATGATCTCACTCATTATAGATAGCGTACATCTTCACCGCCTCACGATAATAATGATACGCCTTCTTTTTATTCTTCTTGGTTCCTACACCATTGTAGTAGCATGACGCCAGTCTCCACAGCGCATCCGGGCATCCGTAAGCCCCCGCGCGCAAAAACAGCTTCACCGCTTTTTTATGCGACTGTGTCACTCCCTTACCATTGTAATAGCACATCCCGAGAGCGTAGAGTCCCCACTCATCCTCTCTGCGGGCTGATTTTTTATACCAGTGGACGGCATTCTTGTAGTCGATATCCACCTGATCAGGCTTTCCGTAAAAACTTCTGTCGCCAAGCATGCACATCGCGGAAGCCACGCCCGCGTCAGCCGCCTCCTCGTAAAACGAGATCGCCATCTCGACATTTTTCTCGACACCCTCACCCTGCAGATAGAGGTCTCCGAGTCGCCACAACGCGTCACGACAGCCGAGTCTCGCCGCATCTCTGAAAAATGTCACGGCACGCTCAGTGTTCTGCTCAAGCCCGATCCCGAGATACGCACAGTCTCCGAGGCGTCTTAACGCCATCGGATTTTCTGTCTTTGCCGCTTCTTTATAAAGGTTCACAGCCTCGACTATATCCGGCTCAACGCCTTCTCCTGAAAAAAGACAGTCACCGTAGAGCACCTGCGCTGCAGGAAAATGATGTGCCGCCGATCTGCGGTACCAGTATGCCGCCTCCTCGAGATCCTGACGGGGACCTGCTACATGATAATAATCATCACCGATAGCATATAGGAGGATCCCCTTCGGTCCGCGGGGTGCATCAAGCCTTCCCATCGCAGCGCCGTAGAGCTTTTTACATGCTCGTTTTTTTGCGAAACCGAGACAACAAAGAAACCCCATCACACACTGAGCCTTCTCGTCGCTCTCTCTGGCCTGTTTTCTAATGGCCTTGATAGCCTTCTCCAGCTCCTCGGGGGACAACTCGCCCTTCAGCTCCTTCAACGTCAGAAGCTGTTTACCCGAAACGCCTGTCACTCTTGAAATCTCCTTGTACAGAGATAATCTTTCCCACTGCATCCTCTGATCATCCGGAATCCCCGTGCACACACCACACACGCCGCATTTGCGTAGGATTCCACCCTTCCTGTAATTCTTACCCCAATACTTTCCATATTATAACTGTAGGAGCCTGTGTTGTCAACGAAAAATCGGACAAATTCGGGCAAAAATGCTCCGTATCCTGCGATTCATCCCTTGAAAAAGTCGCCATATTGATGTATAATACTGAATACATGATATTATTATAGAAAGGATGGTAACAAAATGAAAACAAAAAGAACTGTAGTTTCATTGATGCTTGTCCTCGCAATGGTGTTCTCACTGAACATCGCTCCAAAGGTAGCAAGCGCGGACGAGGAAGGCTCACAGGTTCCATGTCTTGTCAGGATCGAGGCCCCCTACGAGATCTATTACCCGGAGGACTCATATGTAGCACTCACTGAGGAAGACCTCGCAGATGATTTCGGTATCGGACTTCCTACCGATGGCTCAGACGCAGCTACGGTAAACGGTGTTCCATGTAAATACACCGCTATTCGCGCTATCGCAAAAGCAGTAAGAGAGCACATCAAGCATCTCAATAACCTTGATGATACCAAAGAGTCAAAAGAAGCAGCTAACAAGCTTATGCCGAAGTATATCCAGTATTCTGACGGGTTTATTTCAGCATTCAGTAACGATGGTATCTGCTTTAATACAGGTGCATATAAGGGAGAAGAGAGCACAGCCATAACCGGAGCAACTGCCGGAACAGTAGTTGCGAACAGTACCAATGATGGTTATTGGGGATTATTTGTTGACGGAGCTTACTCCTCCGACAAAGGTGCTAAAGAAAGATTCATCGATGAGGTTCCGGAAACCCTCTGTGAGGTTACGATGTCCTGGATACCATATACAGGTCCGAACTATGACTGTACGGGTACCGGAATCGGTGTTATCGAAAGCGAGTACGGTGATGAAAAGAACGGTTTCGAGCTCGCAAGCAAAAAGACCACCTACAGCGTTAAAAAGATAGACTATGATCCGTCCATCTTCAGCTTCGGAAGCACCGCATCATCCGTATCAGGCGCTTCGGTATCGGTTTTCGATGATACAACAGATAAAGAAGTATTCTCGACAACTACCGACGACAAAGGCAAGTTCTCACTGAAAAAGAACTTCGGCCCGGGTAACTACACGATCATCGCCCGTGAAGAAGCAAAGAACGCAGCAGGAAAGACTTTCAGCAAGATGACCTACACCGAGTACAAGATGGTCCTTACTGAGACACCGGCTACCCCGACCAAGGTAAAGGCAACAGCAAAGAAGAACAAGGTCATCGTAACATGGAAGACTAAGGACGATGTAAGCAATTACCATGAGGTATACTACTCTACCAAGAAAAACGGTAAGTACAGACTCGCAAAGAGCGTGACCGGAAATAAGGCGACCTTCAAAAAAGCCAAGGGCATTAAGTATGTAAAGGTAGTTCATTTCTTCCGTTACTATTACGGACCGGAGAACACCGATCATGTCAGAGACCTCTATGGTAAGTTCAGTAAGCCTGTAAAGATCAAATAATTCAGTTAAATAAAGAGCCATGCGATTTGTGTGACGCATGGCTCTTTTTATATGACTGCTTTACCTAAGATCCTATCTGCAGATATCCTGCCCGTTCGTTTTTCAGCATTCGCCCGTAAATGATATCTCGGCAGGCCCCTTCATAAGGACCTCCCCGTTCTCCAGCCAGGTATCATACAGGCTTCCGCCTCTTATCTTTACCTCGACCTCGGTACCACGCTTCACATAGCCATTGAGAACTGATGCCACAGTCACTGCACACGTCCCCGTACCGCAGCTCATCGTCTCGCCTGTGCCTCGCTCCCACACTCTCATCCTTACGGTGTGATCATCTATCACCTCAACAAACTCGGTATTTATCTTTTCCGGAAAGGCGGGGTGATTCTCGAAATACGGACCTATTTTTTCGAGGTCCAAATCATCTATGCCCTCATCAAACGTTCCCTGACCCTCTTTATCCTTACGAAAAAGAACACAATGCGGGTTACCCATGGAAACACAGGTAACGTTATAATCCCTGCCACCTACATTAAGTATTCTCTTCACTACTGCGCCTTTGGGTATATCTTCACACGCATCCGCAGAAGTAGCTCCCATCTCAGCTACCTTCACCGGAATATCCTCAGCTTTAAGTATCGCCTGCCCCATATTCACTTCAACATATGTGCAGACAGCCTTCTCAGATGCTTTGTCTTTTTCAACAGTGAGCTTAAGTGTCTTGATCCCGCTTGCCGTCTCAGCCTTGATCTCGCAGGATCCGGTGTTTTCTCCGGTACTTATGATCTCCGGCGGAAGCAGGCGCTTATCAAAAGCGAACTTCGCCACACATCTGATGCCGTTTCCGCACATCAGGCCCTCGGATCCGTCAGCGTTAAACATGATCATGCGCACATCCGCTTCGTCTGACGGAGCCACACATATCAGCCCATCCGCTCCAATAGAAAAATGCCTGTCGCTGACTCTTACGGCTGCTTTTTCGACATCTTCTCCATCGACTGTAAGCAGTTTTCCACCCGTGTCATACGTAGCAGGCACACTGTCATCATAACCCTCGAACAGGTTGATATATACATAATCATTTCCCGTTCCGTGCATTTTTACAAACTTCATTCTTCACTCCCCTCCGTTCCCCCGCTGTTTCTCGCATAGACCTACAACGGAGCCTCAGCCTCCCTTACGGCGATACTGAGTCCGCATGTACTCAGGATGTTCTGGTTCATCTCAATATCATATTTTAACTCCAGTGTGAATCCGTTGTTATAAACGGTCTTCTCGGCAAAAGCCGTATGAACCCCGATCTCCAGTTCACCCGCAGGCGACGGAAGATAGCTGACCGTTTTGTGATTCGGGATGAATACCATATGTGATTCGCCTTCACCGCCCTTTATCAGTTCAACCTGCGACTCACCGATGCGAAGCAGGTTATTTATCACCTTCACCTGGCCGCTCTCGTCCTCATCCACAACTTCTTCGTAACTCAGGCAATCAAAACCGTCCTCGTCCTGATAAAGCTCACCTACGGAGATAACCTCTATAGGATCGAGCTCGCCGCCGAGACCGTAATCATGCTGAGAACTTATCTTTATCTTTACCTGTCCCATTTCTCACACCTTGCTTCCCTTCGATCCGCCAAAGCTGGCTGAATCAAGAATATTTGTATCAAAAGTAAATGTCAGACTCTCCTCGATACGCGCCCTCTTTAGAGCCAACTGGATCATACGGTCCAAAAGCTCTTTGTACGGCACACCGATCGGCTCCCACAGATAAAATGCGAGAGAACCCGGTATAGTGTTTATCTCGTTGTAGTAAAGCTCATCCGTGTCCTCATCGATCATAAAGTCAATACGTGAGACACCGTTACAGCCCAAGGTCTGGAAAGCCTTTACGGCGAGATTTCTGATCTCTTCGCGCCTCTCCGGCGATACCTCTGCAGGGATCTTTCTTGACACGCTGGCCATTCCCTTCGACCCGCTGCCCTTGGCATTACTTACATACTTATCCTCGTAGCTCAGTATATCCTTCGTGTGCATCGGCTCCTCGATCTCCGAAGCGATCGCATCATTCTCATCACCGAGCACTGAACAGTT
Organism: uncultured Lachnospiraceae bacterium; assembly: GCA_947169235.1. Lineage (GTDB taxonomy): Bacteria > Bacillota > Clostridia > Lachnospirales > Lachnospiraceae > Eubacterium_F. Next base: position 58,259 of record CAMVOY010000003.1, read on the forward strand.
GATCTCTCTGAGGTTGGTGATCGCATGCTCGACGAGAACCTTTGTCGCATAGCGGAACGCATCATCGATCGATGCCGAGAGCTCAACTCTGGTCTTTGCCACGCTGATACCGACCGAAGAACCTAAGTTTACCGGCTTAACTATCACGGGAAGTCCGAGCTTACTCTCAACCTTATCAAGCAGACTCTCCACATCCTCATAATCCTTCAGCGTAAAAAGAAGAGCATCCAGCACCGGTACGCCGTTTTCCTTAAGTACCGGCTTCATCATGTATTTATCCATACCGATCGCAGATGCCATGACATCGCATCCGACAAACGGGATTCCCATCGTTTTTAAATAACCCTGGAAAGCGCCATCCTCAACGTTTGTTCCGTGTACTACAGGGAACGCAACATCGATAGGAACCTGCACCCCTTTACCGAACTTCTTCGGCGGGTGAGCTACGAGCTTAACCTGATCATCCTCATTTATCATGATCACGCGCTGAGACCTGGAAAGCAGGCCTTTTATATCCTTATAGCATTCGATCTTTCCGATATCATCTCCGATGTACATTTCATTTTTCTTTGTCATATATACGGGGATAACATCGTACTTGTCTGTGTCCATAGCGAGATATGCCTGGATTCCCGAGATCACGGAAACCTCGTGTTCCACGCTTTTTCCGCCAAACATCATAGCTACTTTTGTTTTCATAGTTGCCTCCATTCAAAAAATGAGCCGCCGGATGCTCTCTTATCGGAGAACTCCGCCGGCTCTTATTATCTCATATTTTCAAATGTCTGTCAAACCATACGCGCTATTTTTTGATGTATCTGTCCTTCTTTACACTTTTTTTGATATAGGACGATGATTTATTAAAATAATTAGTCAGAGCTTCAAACCACTGTTTATCGACTGCGTCGAGATCCGTTTTTCCGTATCCGGTATACGGTTTATCGTACGCAGTAGTCGCATCCATGGCTACCTTATAGGTCTTTTTGTAATCCATCTTTTTACTGCCGACCAGGATCTGTTTGATACGATTCCCCTTTTTCGCGGATGCTTTGTATGTAACAGTCAATCCGGCGAGCTGAAGTGTTTTATTCGCATATTTCTTTTTGTCCTTCAGCATGTAGTCGATCGATTTTTCCAGCATTTTTTTGATGTCTTTACCCTTGATGTTTTTCACTGTGATCACGACCTCCTTGCCGAGTAACCAGTTCAACATTGGGGCGGTAACATCTCCCTTCTTTATCCCATCTTGGATCGCGGATGTAGTTATGAGCGCAATATCTGCTTTGGTTGCCAGCTTCGCGGCATCACTGACCACACGACCGATATAGGTTTCCGCGTTTTTCTTTTTGATCTGTTTGTTTTTGATCGCGACTGGAGCGTGACCGATAACGGGTTCCACATAAGGCGTGGCATCGCTTCCGTAAACTGCTCCTCTTTCTTCTCCGTACATGTCGCTCAGATAGTCTTCCTTCTCAAAAAGCACGGGGATTTTTGACTCCAGCTTTTCTCCGGAAGTTAACCCGTAAACCAGACCCGAATCTGTAGGCTGTATTATCACACCTTCAACATCCTTTGTATATAACTCCTTAAACAGAATATAATCGTAGGTTGACATATCTGCTTTCGGATCAAGTTTTTCCGACGAACTTACGTAATCGTAGGCTGTATCATAAAGCTCGGATTTGTCTGCAAACTCTTTGGTAAGCGTATCGAGAACTGCATCCTCTGTTATTTCTCCCCGCTCAGCCAGTGCACATCCGTAAAAATACACCGGCCCTTTAACCTCTTTCAAAAAAACGTTTCCACACAGAACAGATCCGAGGATTCGTGTCGTACCATCACTCCTGATAACTGAACAGTCCTCGTTATAGGATATGTTTTCCACTAGTGATGAAGCTACGACATCAAGCGTTGATGCTTTGTTTTCGATTAGGCTTTCCGTCAAACTGTTGTTGGTATGGAAGATACAGTTTAACAAGTGACAGTTTGTATCGTCTGCCACATATATCGCTCCACCTTTTTCCGCCTGGCATAATTCAAACGTTGAGTTTTTGATCAGCACCTTACTCTTTTTTGCGTGGATCGCTCCACCCTCAGTCTCTGCCGTAAGATTTGAAAAACGACAATTTGAGATCGTTACATTTGCGCCCTCTGCATCTATGGCACCTCCGGTTTTTGCCGATTTATTTTCAAGAATAAGCCCGTTGAGTGTCAGCGTCGCGTCCTTCTTTACATTAAATACACTTCCCTGCGAAGTGAAAATCTTGTGTCCGTAAGCATGTCCGTGAGACTTATACATTCCATCGATAGTAACGTCACCCGTGATCTCGATAGGCTTACTGAGCATATTGTAACCGTCTCTTGTATACTTTTCAAAAGTGACATTATTCCCCTTTGTATCGCCACTCTCGGCATAGGCTATCGCTTCGCGAAGAGATATCCCGCCGTCCAAAGGATCAACTACATCCTCCAGCATTGAAACCTTTGTGGATGGTTTTTCGCATACGCTCAGGACTCCCAAATCGTACAACTCTTCATTTTTTGAAACCGAATTATAAAAGCATACATAGACATAATACTTACCCGCAGGCGAGATTCCGGTTGTCCATTTATTGAGCTTTATGGGTCCACTGTTTTCTCCATAAGCAAGCGTGATATTTTTCTTGTCTGTTAAATCAAATTTGAGGGAACTGTCTTCCCAGCTTTCAGCAAATAAATAATAATTTCCCGAAACCTTTCCGCCGTCATAAGTTGAGTTATTCACGATCGAAAACTCGATATTTTGATCATTGATCAGGGCGTTTGCGCTGTATGGAATCGGATCAAAATACACCTCGTCCCCCGGAGGATTTACCTTCAGAGAAAGATATTTTAACTCACACGGTTCGGAATAATAATATACCGGTGCCGAGTCTTTTGTAAACAGTGACAGTCTCACGGAAACAGCCGTACCGTCTTTTCCGACATCGATGGTTTTTATTAGTCCGTTTTTATAGTTTGTTAATTCATTTAATGAATAATTATGATTACCGACAGCATCTTTGTAAGTATCCGTGGTACTGTATGTCTCCATATAAGGAGACCATTTTCCGTCATCCAGATAAGATAACGCGATGGAGTATTCGTAACCGTTGTTAAGGATATATGACGGATCGGAATAAGTGATCTTTGCATTTGCCATAAGTCCGTCCTTAAAATCCGGAACAGATACTTTCAGTGTAACAGCAGAAGGGTCAATCGGAGTATTTTTGACTGTTATCTTTCTGCTGAAGGTATTGTTAATGAGATACGCCTCCCTGATACCGGAATCCGGCTCGATGCTTCCCTCGATGGTATACTCGCCCTCGGGAGGAGCTGAAAACACTGCGTCCGTATCGATCATTTCGATGCAGCTCCCACTCGACTTCAGATCACCTGTGGCATCGACAGTCTGTAATACCTTTCCGTCTTTATCAGTAAGAGAAGCATGGATTGTACATGGGCCGTTATATCCGACCGCTCCATTGTTTTCCACATTCAGACGAACATGCACATCCTGTCCCGCTGCCAGATACGGTGAATCCGAGTAGTATGGGCACTGGGATGTGGAAGCCACTACACTTGAAACCTTGAGATCCGGTGAAGTATTCACATTTTTGGTTGCTCTCGGATCTGTCTCATGCGTAAGCCCTTCCGAATAAGGTGTCAGTTTTTCAAGCGTGGTGACAACACCGTTTCCGTATCGGTCGAGTATCAGGCTGTTATAAGCTTCACCCCTATACGGCTTAGCATTTACTATACTGAGAGAATTGGATGCATCACGTCTGTTACTGATAGAACCCTTATCATTGTCGGAATCCGTTATAATAAATGAATCATAATACTTTAATGACGTGTCTTTTTTAGAGGTGTTATAGATGTACCCGAAAAGAGTGATCGCATGTGCTCCCGAGACACTTTCCTCGCCAACCCAGTCGACATCCAGACCGATCGCGTCTCCATTTCTAAGCGCCTTCATCATTTTTCTGAAAAACATATATGGTTTTTTTCCGTCAGTTCCGTCATAATAAATGATATTGTCGCTTTCAAAAAACATGTCATAAGGATACTCCCGTAAAAAGCCACCCTCCTTATCACTCTTTACGCTCTGGCTTCCCGCGTATCCGTTCATGAACCACGAAAAACCGTATCTGCAGAGGCCGCCCTCGTCTTCGAATACCTCGCTGAACAGCTCGAAAACATCATCCTCATCCTTGAACCCGGCTTTCTTTGTCCATCCTGCATATGTGAGCATATCGGCAGCCTGACCGGCCCAGCACAGATCCGAATCAATTCCCTTTTCAGCAAGCTTTTCCGTATCGATATAATCCATATTGTAAATGAAAAAATCCTCCTTGCCCGTATAGCTCTCGATAAGGGATTGCTGTGTCTGCTTTACATTCTCAGCTGTAAGCCCGGTAATAAAAGCTTTTTTGGTGGTTCCCGGGATTTCAAACTCGACCTGGTAGTAACCGTTTCCCATCTGCGTCCCGTTCTCCACCATTTTTACCGTGAGGATATTTTTTTCATCATAATACACGTCATAAGACTCGTAATCATCCATAAGCTTCGATGAAGCCGTCGGTTCACAAACACCCGAAAACCGCACTTTCTCATCATCGTCTGTAGTCATGACGGTCTTCGTATGTGGTACGCTTTTTCGTTTTATTCCGGAAATCTTAGCCTCTGACGGCTGTCCGACAAACAAAAACGACACCATGATCCCCGTCATGGCTGTGATCAGCACCTTTTTCATAGATATGTTTTTCATAACAAAACTCCCATTTTTTATAGATTTAAAACAAAAACCCGGACCACCAGTCCGGGTCTATACTCAATAATTATCCGGCAGATCATTCTCAAGCAGTATATATTTATGCCCATCTGCCTTTATGCTGTGTGCGTAAGAAAGTGCCTCCTCGAGTCTGTCATAGGTATGGCACTTCTTCTCGTCAAAGCCCTTTTCCAGAACTCCCTTTCGGATCGGCTCGGTATGCTTTCTGCCGACCAAAAGAATATAATCGCAGCAGTCCGCCGCGTAGGTTCCGAACTTGTAATTGTATTCCTCTTCCTTGTCGCCGAGCTCAACCATACCCGGTGTGATAAGTATTCTCACACCATCAAAAAGCTTCAGCGTCTCAACCGCTGCCTTTGATCCGATCGGATTCGAGTTGTACGCATCATCGATGATAGTCACCTCGCCGTGCTCCCTGAGCTGCATACGATGCTCGACAGGCTGTATCCTTCGCACCGGTATTTTTAATTCTTTCAAAGAAATACCAAGCCGATGTGCTACTGCTATCGCTCCGGCAACATTTATAATGTTGTGTGCTCCTATGAGTCTCATCCGGAAATCTTCTGTCTCGCCGTCAGGCGTAGTCATGGTAAACTCCGTTCCCAACATGGAAACAGACTTCAGATGCGCACGGTATCCTGAGGCATCTCCCGGATCCGTCTCCGAATAGTAGAAAACTACATTCTGATACTGTCCGGCTTTCTGCTGAATATACTCGTTATCACCATTCAGAAAAATCTCCCCGCCCGGAGGAATCGCGTCAGCAAGCTCGAACTTCGTATCCTTTACATGTTCAATATCTCCGAAGGTCTCGAGATGCTGAGGTCCGACCGATGTGATCATACCCATCTGAGGATGCACGATATCACAAAGTTCCTTGATATCTCCGACATACCTCGCACCCATCTCACATACAAATATCTCATGAGTCGGCTTCAGATGCTCGCGGATAGTACGAACCACACCCATCGGTGTATTATAACTCTCAGGCGTAACTAACGTATTATATTTTGTCTGCAATAAAGTCTGCAGATAGAACTTTACACTGGTCTTTCCGTAGCTTCCGGTGATACCGATTATCTTTATTCCTTCTACACTTTGTAACTTCTTTTTTGCGTCATTAATATACCATTTACGAACGCTGCTTTCCAGCGGACGGTTTACTAAATTAGCAAAAATATTTAAGAAGAACTGAACACCGAGCACACATAACAAAAGCCCGGTACTAAGCCATCCGTCGACAAAAAGTGACAGGGGCATAACTATCAGATCACTCAGTATCAGATTGCTTACTATAAGTCTGTTTACACGCGCGGTATAAACAAGTTTTTTCTTAGTATTTAATCTCTTATGTGCCCGATATACAAGTATGGTCATAACGAGCGAAAGAACTATTACTATATCGAGCCACAGCGGTCTGTAGAAACATCTTGTGAGTCCCAGGCAGAAATCCCAAATCAGTATCCACTGCTTGCGAAGGTTCTTTCCGATCCATCTCCACTGCTCGTTATTTTTATAACCGTTTAGCTGGAACATATGAAGGTTATAGCGCATCGCAAGGATAAACGCGGGTATCCAAAGAAGAGCGATCACAACAAGTCTGATCACGTTTTCTATTATTTCACATGTTCCGGCATTTCCTGTCATATATAAAAATACATCTCCTGTAACTGTATTCCGGTCAGTATCCGAAAATACCAACGAGTTCCATCAACATGATCATCCTATCAGATACGACCTGAGTATACCCGTAAACTTGGCAGGCTGTTCTGCATAAGAAAAATGCCCGCTGCCCGTAAGCACCACCAGACCCGCATGCGGGATCTTTTCTTCCATGATGTGAGCATCCCTCATCGGCGTCGCGGTATCCTGATCTCCCCAAACGAGGAGTGTATCCTGTTTTATCTGCGGGAGACGATCCGTCAGATCCTCATTTACCGCCATCACCAGGCATTGACGCATCATCGGCGTGGCATTTTTATAGTCAGCCGACCCCTGGCGGGATCTCCATTCATCGACCACCTCGGGAAAGAGCGTGTAGAAAACTTTATTCACCAAAAGCTTTTTTAGTATCTTGTATTTTCTGACTTTGAACTTCTGTTTAAACGTACGCACCGGCAGCACGCCCGCACTGTCGATCAGAACGATACGATCGATGCTAAACGGGACATTTGGTCTGGTTGCGGCTTTTATGATCACTCGTCCGCCGTAACTGTGCCCGATGAGTGTCGCCTCTTTGATATCGAGCGCCTTCATGAGTTCGCAAAAAAAGTCCGTATACCTGCTTACGTTCCACGGCTCTCTCGGCTCATCGCTTCCGCCGAATCCCGGGAAATCAAACTGCACGACCCGGTATTTATCGGCGATCGCATTCGCCACCAGGTCGTACATGCCGGCCTCGGTGCCCCACCCCTGCAGTATCACAGCGGTTCGATCACCCTCGCCGGTTATCTTATAGTAGATATTCAGATCATCGATAGTTACGTTCATACTGACGTTTCGGTCCATCCTTTCACAGATTTTCCATGATGGTATTTCAAAAATACACTGACTGAGCACTTCTCGCTTCAGTTCGCAGTTTTTGCCGTATTTACTTAAGGATCTTGCGGAAGTGTTTCTTGCCTTTTTTGATAACGATTCCCTCGTCCGGGATGTCGCTAACCTTTACGGCATACTTCGGATCGGTGACTTTTTCACCGTCTATACTGATCGCACCGTCGTTTACGATAGCACGTCTCGCATCTCCGTTACTGCTTGTCAGTCCGCACGCGGTAAGGAGATTCAGAAGTCCTACCTCACCATCGGTCACGATATCATCGGTGATCGTAAATGTCGGCATATCTACGGGAGCGACTCCCGCGCCACCCGCAAACAGTGACTTCGCAGACTCCATTGCCTTGTTAGCCTCGTCCTCACCGTGTATCATCTTGGTGAGCTCGAATGCCAGGATCTCCTTTGCCTTGTTAAGCTCCGAGCCTTCCCAGCTCTCCATCTTTTCAATCTCATCGAGCGGCAAAAATGTCAACATCTTCAAACACTTGATGGTATCGGCATCGTCGACGTTTCTCCAGTACTGGAAAAACTCAAACGGAGTTGTTTTATTCGCATCAAGCCAGACAGCACCCTTGGCGGTCTTGCCCATTTTTTTACCCTCGGAGTTAAGAAGCAGGTTGATCGTCATGGCGCAGGCATTTTTACCGAGCTTACGTCTGATCAGCTCCGTACCTGCGAGCATGTTTGACCACTGATCGTCTCCGCCGAACTCGAGGTTGCAGCCGTAATCCTGATATAGTCTGTAAAAATCGTACGCCTGCATGATCATGTAGTTGAACTCCAAAAAGCTCAAACCCTTCTCCATGCGCTGCTTGTAGCACTCGGCTGTCAGCATTCTGTTTACCGTAAAGTGTACTCCGACTTCCCTGAGGAGCTCTATGTAATTCAAGTCCATCAGCCAGTCGGCGTTGTTTACCATGAGCGCTTTTCCCTCGGAAAAGTCGATAAACTTGCTCATCTGCTCTTTAAAACAATCGCAGTTGTGCTGGATGTCTTCCTTTGTCAGCATCTGACGAAGGTCAGATCGTCCCGATGGATCTCCGATCATACCGGTACCTCCGCCGATCAGCGCGATAGGCTTGTTTCCGGCCATCTGCAAACGCTTCATCAGACAAAGTGCCATGAAATGTCCGACGTGCAGAGAGTCTGCCGTCGGATCAAACCCGATATAAAAAGTTGCCTTTCCGTTGTTAATGAGATCTTTGATCTCGTCCTCATCCGTTACCTGCGCGATAAGTCCACGCGCAACCAACTCGTCATAAATTGTCATTTTCTTTTCCTTCCTTTTCTATTCTTTGCATAACTTCTTTTGATCACTATCTGTAAAGATCGGTGACAAATGCGAAGCTTTTTTCAAACTTTGTAAGCGCGAGTTCCTTTGTCTTCGTCGCCACATCCTTATCCGTAAAAATACCAAATACGGTAGGACCCGATCCGCTCATAAGACTTCCGAGAGCTCCGTTCTCCATCATAAAATCCTTGATATCCTGAATCTCCGGATACATCGGTATCGTCACGGTCTCGAGCACATTTCCGATATTTGAACAGAGTTCCTCAAGATCTTTTTTCTTCATGGCTTCAACCATCTTATTTATGTCGGGATGAACCGTGTTCTCATCTATCTGAAGCTTGGAATAAACCTCTTTGGTAGAAACATGGATCTTTGGTTTCACGATGAGTACGGTACAGTTCGGAAGCTTTGGAATGGTAGACAATTTTTCACCGATTCCTTCAGCGAGCGCGGTTCCCTTCATAATGCAGTAAGGTATGTCCGCTCCGATCTTTGCAGCACGCTTCATAAGCTGGGAATTACTAAGGTTCAGATCATACATCTGATTGATAGCGATCATGGTCGAAGCAGCATCAGTGCTTCCTCCGGCCATCCCTGCCGCAACAGGGATACGCTTTTCGAGATTAATATTCAATCCGCCTTCCAGATTGAACTCCTTCATCAGCATCTTTGCGGATTTCACGATGAGATTGTTATCATCTGTCGGAAGAAACTTTAGATTCGTGGTAAGTCTCACGCCCGGATCCTTTTTCCTGTTCAGCGTCAGACGGTCAAAAAGCCTGATGCTCTGCATGATCATCCTGACCTCATGATACCCGTCTTCTCTGCGCCCAACTACGTCAAGACCAATGTTGATCTTCGCCGGTGCATTGATCCACATAGACTCCATAGCCATTGTCACCCTCCATATGCTTTCATAAACTTACAGATATGATCATTCTATCATATTTTCGCGCGGATTTCAACCTGTCTGTCCCTTATCAACAATCTTCTTTACATCACGGGTTTTCTAAGACTCTATCTGCGTCTGCGTCCGCCAAACAATCCGCCACGCCTTTTCGGTCTTTTGTAAGTGTTCATTTCGGAAACCGCCCGTTCATTTTTCTGACTCTTTCGATATCGCTTCGTACGGCTCCTGTTTTCTTTTACGGAACGCAGTACCGGCACTATAAGTATAACACCTATCACCAGAAGGATCACTATCCCGATTATCGCGATCACCGCAAGCCACGGGAACGGCGCCTCGCTTGCCTTTTCCACGGCCTCGTCAAACCACTTAGTCATGTTGATACTGTCGGTCAGGGTCGGAGTTCCGCGATCCGTATAGTAAATATAGGTACCACCTACATCCTTGCCCTCGTAGATGTAACGTATACGTCCGATCACTCTTTTTCCGTTCTCGTCAAAGGTGTCAGCCGTATAATACTCCACCTTCTTTTCCGCATCTTCGAACTTCGCGCCCTTCGGCAGAAGGATCCCGGCATTTTTCTCGACGTAGAGAGAGCTCGTGTCCGTATTGAAAAATGGCGAGAACTGCGAAAACAGTCTTTTTGTATTGATATCGCTGACTTCCTTGTCCGTTATCTCAAATCGTTTGAAATTATCGAACCCGAAATTCAGAAGCTTCGTGGTATCCGTGTACTGGTTCGGTTCCATGTAAGGCGGATTCGGTGCACGCATGATCACCGTAAGCAGTGTCATGCCTTTTTTCTTGCCATAGGTAACAAGCGTGTACAAACACTGCGAGGTAAAACCGGTCTTTCCGCCGACACAGTTTTTATACTCATACTGCGGGAATTTTAACGGAAGCAGCATACCGTGATGGTTGTGCAGAGTGTATCCCGCTTTTCTCTTGTTTGTTTTGGGAAGCTTGTACCATTTGGTTCCGGTGATCTTCGCAAAGGTCTCATTTTTATAAGCCGCACGTGCGATGAGCGCCATGTCATGCGTCGTTGTGTAATGGTTCTTTTCCCAAAGACCGTTAGGATTATTAAAATGCGTTCCGGTACAACCCAACTCCTTCGCGCGTTTGTTCATCATCTTTGTAAAGCCCTTGATGCTGCCACCGATATGCTCAGCTACACCGTTACATACCTCGTTGGCGGACATGAGCATGATGGCGTAGAGACAATCCTCCATAGTCAGCTTCTCGCCCGGCTTTACTTCGATATTACTTGCCCCCTGGCCCTCGATGAGCTGGATGGCATTTGTGGAGAATGTGACCTCCTCCTTTAATGACGCGTTTTCAAGACAGATAAGAGTTGTCATTATCTTTGTGATCGAAGCCGGATAGAGTCTTTTGTTTATATTCTTTTCATAAAGCACTGCTCCCGACTGCACATCCATAACGATACCACCGACGGCGGAGATATCCGGTTTTTTGTCAGTTGCAAACTCAGTGAGCTTTCCGAAATCATCCATTCTGTCGACGATCTTTACCTCGCTGTCAGCCTTCTCAGACTCTGCATTTGGCCTGGCATCATCGCTTTCATCTTCGGATGCTTCTTCGCTTGCTTCACCGCTTTCATCGTTCGATGTTTCCTCGGTTGCTTCCTCGCTCGACGCTTCTTCGGCAGTATCATCCACAGTTTCCGTATCAGGCTCTGCAAATGCTGTTTTTACGCCTACTGCCGGCGACAGTAATAATGCCAAAAGAAGTATTATTGATAACAAACGTCTTGTTTTTCTCATATGTATATTCCTCGTTTCTACACGTATAGTTATTTATACTGCATCATCTGCTGATCACAAATCTGCAGATCGGATGATCAAGTGCAGTAAACTTCATTTCATATTCTGTCATTACATTTCCTTCGAGCTGATCACTATGGTGGAGATCATATGTTATCTCATCGATATGCCATAGCTCGGATTCATTCACTGTCTCAACAGAAAAATCAAACAGATCCCTGTTATCCGTTTTGAACTGTATGAATCCGTCCTTCGCGAGCACCTTATCGTAACGCTCCAAAAACTGATCACTTGTCAGCCTTCTCTTTGCATGCCGATCCTTCGGCCACGGATCTGAGAAGTTCAGGTATATCCTGTCGACTTCACCCGGTGAAAAAATATCCGTCAGATATACTGCATCAAACCGAATGAAATACAGATTATCAATATCCGTCTGTGCTCTTTTTTCAATCGCTCTGTACAATACAGAGGAATATTTCTCGATTCCAAGATAGTTTATTTCGGGATTATCCTTTGCCAGAGCATGTAAAAATGCTCCCTTTCCCATCCCTATTTCCAAATGAAGCGGATTGTCATTTTTAAAAACCTCTTTCCGCCACAAGCCACACATTTTTTCCGGATCATGAATACAAAACTCGTTTTGTGCAATAAACTCACGGGATCCGGTTATGTTACGTAATCTCATGATGTCTTCCTTACCCTATTCTTTTTCTTTTTTCGATTTTTTCTGATCCTGTGATCCACCATCTTCTTTTGTGGATTCTCCCGGATCAACGATCCTTCTGTCTTTCGGATCCGGGATGCCCTTCTTTTTATATCGACTGCGGATCAGCTCGCCGCCGAGGTACTGCAACACCGCCACTGTCGGCACACCAAGGAACATTCCCATAACTCCAAAGTATGCACCACCGACCGTGATGCCAAGTATAACCGTCAAAGGCTTGATGCCTGTCTGGTCACCGAGGATCCACGGGCCGAGTACCCATCCGTCGAACTGCTGTATAGCCAGGATCAGCAATGCGAACCACAAAACCAGCATCGGATCGATAAACAGATATATGGCACAGCCCGGTATGGCTCCGATGATTGGACCGAAGTACGGTATCATGTTTGTGACGCAAACGATCACACTTAAAAGTACCGGATATGGGAATCCAAATACAGTCATAGCGATAAAAGTAATGATTCCTATAATGAGAGAATCGATTACTTTTCCCAATAAAAATCCATTAAAAATACGATTACAATTCAGTATAGTATTCCATGTTTTTTCCGCATGTTTTTCCGGTATCAATGCATGTACTATGCGGTGCAAACCACGCGCCAATGTGTCCTTTTCCCATGCCATATATATCGAAATAACAAGTCCGAAAAATATGTCATATGCCAGTACAAAAGTGGATGAAAAAATTGAATAAATATATGGAAATACTTTTGAGCTGGTATGAACCGCAATATCATTAATATTATTTTTCAGTCCTTCCATGATATCCATGGTATTTACACCGGGGATAAAATCAAGGAATGAATCCGGATTATTCTTAATGTATGCATATCCATGTTGAACTGTCTTGATCAGCTCGTTCACGCTCTGCGCTATCTGCGGAGCGACAAAAATAATGATAACAGTGATCGCGCCAAGTACCAATATATATGAGATCAGCATCGCAAGGATCTTTTTCAGCTTTTTCCCCTTGCCCTTTGCGATATGATCCAACAGTCTCTGAAACATCCTTATCACGGGGATCATCAGATAAGCAAACAAAAATCCGATAATAAATGGCATGATTACCTTAAAAGCCTTGCCTAAAGCATTCAAAGTCTTTGGCCAGTTTACGATAAGCATGATCACCGCTGTACATATAGCCACCAAAGCGATAATGTACCAAATATTTGATACAACCATCTTCAGTCGTTTTACATATTTCTTTTCTTCTTTCACGTAATCCACCATTCCGGAGTCAAAGCTCCTGTTTTTTCGTTGTTTTTGCATTTTTTTTAATTTTTTTAAAAAAATGCTTGCATTTTGTTCTTATGTAGAGTATAATGGCTAAAGTGATTGGTTGGAAGAACATCCAAACCACAATATATTGAGCGCCATTAGCTCAGCTGGTAGAGCACCTGACTCTTAATCAGGGTGTCCGGGGTTCGAGCCCCCGATGGCGTATC
>CAMVOY010000004.1 GCA_947169235.1 uncultured Lachnospiraceae bacterium
AAGATAGGTGCGCACTTCCTCCATCTGCCAGGCTTTTTTAAACTTGCGATATACAATATAATAGAAAGCGTTGAAGTTTATTCCGAAAAGGATCATGAATACGGTAATGATGTTTTGCTGCAGGATGGTATAATCCGCCATTCCTGAGTTGCGCACCGCAAAGCCTCCCGTACCGGCGGTACCGAAGGACATCGTGAACGCGTCAAATACGGGCATCCCGGTGATCAGAAGTAGGATTATCTCTATACTGGTCAGTCCCATATATATGAAGTAGAGTATTCTTGCCGTGTCGCGGATGTGAGGAGCGAGCTTGCCGACATCAGGTCCCGGCGACTCAGCCCTCATCAGGTTGATGGTAGACCCGCCCGCCATGGGAATGATCGCCATAAGGAAAACCAGAACGCCCATTCCGCCGATCCAGTGAGTGAACGATCTCCAGAAAATCGAAGCGTGGGAGAGTGTAGAGAGATCGGAGAGGATACTCGCGCCTGTGGTAGTAAGTCCTGAAACGACCTCAAATACAGCGTTTATGAAAGACGGGATCTCGCCTGTCATGAAAAATGGCAAGCCTCCGAATATACTCAGTCCTATCCAGGAAAGCGCCGTGGAAACGCAGCCCTCCTTCAGATAGAATACATTGCTCTTTGGTTTTTTTATCGTGAGAAGCAGACCGACCAGTCCGCATATACCGGCAGATATCAGATAGTAGTACCATTTATCCTCCTGATGGATAAAGTCGACGATAACGGGTAACAAAAGTAACCCCGCCTCCACGCGCAGGATATATCCGACTATATATCTGATGATAGAATAGTTCATCGTAATCTCCGTAAATGCTGTATGTTTGAATGTTTCCGGCGTAAAACTATGCCAGGATCTGATTTATATTGTCATAGCCTAAGTTTGTTGATACGATCATCACTGAATCTCCGACGTGTATTCGATCGCGTCCTGATGGGATTATGATCTTGCCTTTACGATTTATGGTGGCGATGAGCACATTTTTCTTTATCTTCAAATCTTTCAGATGAGCCTCAGTGATCCTCGAAGCCTCCGTGATCATGAATTCTACTGCCTCAACCCTGTCGTTAAACATGTGGTAGAGTGTTTCCACATTGGAGCCCTGTGAGTTCATCAGTCCGCGTACGTAGGAGAGTATCGCTTCGGTGATGATATAGCGCGGATAGATGACCGAGCCTAAGTTCATGCCGCCGATAACTTCGCGGTAGTTTACGCGGTCGATCTTGGTAACGATCTTTACATCAGGGTTTACACGTCCGGCATGCAGAGCCAACAGGATGTTTTCCTCGTCCATACCCGTCAGAGGGATGAAACTCTCTATATGACGGATGTTTTCCTCATGAAGGACTTCTTCGTTCGTTCCGTCGCCGTTGATGATTATGGCTTTAGGTAAAAGCATGGAGAGCTCCTCGCATCTGGCAGCATCCTTCTCGATGATCCTGACGTCTATACCCATTTCGATAAGCTCTTTGGCAAGGAAATAAGCGCTCGTGCCTCCTCCTACGATCATGCAGTCGGCAACCTGACGGGAATCAAAGCCTATATGCTGGAAGAATGCCCGTACGTTCTCTTTTGATGAAACGAAAGAAACCCGGTCACCTTCCTCTATATGGTCATCACCCTTGGGGATGATAACCTCGTCATTTCTCTCTATAACACAGATAAGGAATGCATATGAGATCTCTGCGCCTATCTCTGCGATGGTCTTTCCGATCAGGGGGTTTCCTTCAAAAACCTGGAACTTGACCATCTCGGCACGTCCGTGTGAAAAAGGATTGACCTCGAGAGCGTTGGGTTGATAGAGGAGTCTGGCGATATCCTTGGCGGTTGAGAGCTCCGGATTGATAGCCATGGTGAGTCCCAGCTTCTCACGGAAGTATGTGGCCTCTGAACTGTAATCAGGCGTGTGTACGCGTGCGAAGGTAGCACAGCTGCTGACCTCCTTGGCTACCGCGCAGCACAACAGGTTCAGCTCGTCGCTCTCTGCCACTGCGATGAGGACGTCAGCGTGAGTAATGCCCGCATCCATCAGTATACCGTAACGTGCGCCGTTTCCCACGATACCCATGACATCGTAGTAGTTGGCTATCTCATTTACGCGATCTCTGTCCTTGTCGATGATGGTGATCTCGTGGCCTTCGTTTGAAAGTCTATCCACCAGCGTTTCACCGACAGTACCGCAGCCGACTATTATGATCTCAAGTCCGTGACGATCCTGAGTCTGAAACCTGCTAAATAAGCCCATGCATTGTGCCTCTTTCTTTCATGTTTTGTTTGAGTGTCAAAAAGTCTTTCAACACACCTATACTATACACTTTTTTGGAAAAAATGCAAGCACTATTTGACATGTATAAGAAACAATGATATAACAATAGTACTATGAATAATAATATAACTGTAGGAATAATGGCTCATGTTGATGCGGGCAAGACCACGTTGTCAGAGAGCCTTTTATATGTAGCGGGTATGCTCAGAGATATAGGACGCGTCGATCACGGTGACGCGTTTTTGGATACCTTTGCGCTGGAGAAGGAGAGAGGGATAACCATCTTCAGCAAGCAGGCTGTGATGCCGTGGGGTACTCTTGTTGATACTCCGGGGCATGTGGATTTCTCTCCCGAGGCGGAGAGAGTGCTTGGAATACTTGACTACGCCATACTGGTCATAAGCGGAACTGACGGGATACAGGGACATACAAGAACTTTGTGGAGGCTTCTCGATGAATACGGGGTGCCTGTTTTTATTTTTGTGAACAAGATGGATCTGCCCGGAACAGATAAAGAGCAAATGATGAGAGAGTTTCTGACTGAGCTTTCCGAAGGCTGTGTGGATTTTTCATCCGTTGCGCCTATGATGGGCAGAGTAAATGATGAGAGGGTGTCCTTCCCCGATGAGATAGCAGAGACGATAGCAATGCTTGATGAGGAAGTAATGGAGAAATATCTGGAGGATGGTGAGATATCCGACCGGGATATTCGTAAGCTTATCAATGAGCGAAAGCTGTTCCCATGCTTCTTTGGAGCGGCTTTAAGGTCCGAGGGCGTAGAGGAGTTCTATAATGGGTTGTGTAGATATACAGAGAATATATGTGGAGAAGATGAAAGCGAAAGGGAAAAATTAAAAAAAGACTTATTCTCTGCAAGAGTTTTCAAGATTTCCAGGGATGACAAAGGAGCTCGCTTGACGCATATCCGCGTGTTCTCGGGAATTCTGACCCCTAAGACCGAGCTGCAAATTAAAACTGCAACTAACAAATTGCCATCAGATGGTGCCGGTGTAAATGATGATGCTGAAAAAGTGGTATTCGAGAAGGTTGATCAGATACGCAGGTACTCCGGTGAGAAGTATGAGCTTTTAAACGAGGCAGGACCGGATATGGTCTGTGCTCTGACAGGTCTGAAGAACACTTATCCGGGGCAGGGACTCGGAGAAATGGATGATATGGAGGAGCCTGTTTTGGCGCCGGTGCTGAATTACAGGATGATACTTCCGGAGTCTGTAAGTGTCCTGACATTTTTACCGAGGCTTAGGGAGCTCGAGGAGGAGATGCCTGAGCTCCATGTGTCCGTCGAAAAGGGCGCAGTGACGATAGACGGTGATAACGCTGAGGCTGATGCCGATCAGATACACGTCCGGGTCATGGGGCAGGTGCAGACCGAGATCCTAAAGGAGGTTATCCGTGAGCGATATGGCGTGGAAGTTGGCTTCGGGCAGGCGCAGATAGTCTACAAAGAGACCGTGTCTGAGCCTGTCGAAGGGATCGGTCATTACGAGCCGCTGAAACACTATGCGGAGGTGCATGTGGCGATAGAGCCACTGCCGCCGGGGAGCGGTGTGGTCGCGGATATGTGCGTTTCCACGGATGAGCTGGATCTGAACTGGCAGAGACTTATCGTGACGCATATCCTGGAGAGGGAGCATCCGGGTGTACTCATCGGAGCGCCACTTACGGACGTCAGAATATCGGTTATCGGCGGTCGGGCACACATAAAGCATACAGAGGGCGGTGATTTCCGTCAGGCAACCTACAGAGCCATACGTATGGGCCTGATGAAGGCTTGCTGCAGAGTTCTGGAGCCGTATTACGATTTCAGACTGAGCGTGCCCGTGGAGCAGGTGGGGCGCGCGATGACGGATATAGAGAGGATGTGCGGATCGTTTACGCTGGCAGATGATATACAAACAGGCTCTCAAAGCGGCACCAGGTCCGTGTCCGTTCTGGTCGGTCGCGCTCCTGTCGTCACTATGCAGGATTATGCGCGTGAGGTCACGGCTTATACGGGTGGACAGGGGGAGCTGAGTCTGAGCTTCCACGGATATCTGCCGGCGCACAATGAAAAAGAGCTCAGGGATTCCATCGGTTATGACCCGGAGTCTGATACCGCAAATCTGCCCGGATCCGTGTTCTGCGAGCATGGCGCGGGGTTCTATGTGCCGTGGGATGAGGTGGAAGAAAAAGCTCACGTACATACCGGCTGGAAGCCCGGCAATATCGTCAGGGGAGATGACGGAGAGGTCAGATATGACGGTGAGAGTCGTGATATTTTTGATAAAGAGAGTAACGAGACGTATCGCCTGAGGATGATGGATGAGGCGCTTGGCGTCGAGGAGATAGATTCGATCCTTGATCAGGCGACTAATGCAAACAGGAGGGCGCCAAAGAGGTCTTTAAGGAGAGCGAGAGAAAAGACCGTGAGGAGGGCGGCGAAGCCCGTGGGAGAGGCGAAGCCCAAAAAGAAGCGCGAAAAGATCGGGGATTATCTTTTGGTGGATGGCTACAATGTGATCCATGCATGGAAGGAGTTATCGGAGCTTGCGAAGGATGATATGGAGATGGCCAGGGGCAGGCTTTGCGATATCCTTTGTGACTATCAGGGGTACAGCGGTCGTGATGTGATACTGGTCTTTGATGCTTACCGTGTGGCGTCGCATGCTACAGAGACTTTTGATTATCACAATATCCATGTGGTGTATACCAAAACGGCGGAAACGGCAGATCAGTATATCGAGAAGTTTTCCGTGGAAAAGGCGGACCGGTATCATGTTACGGTGGTGACCTCAGACGGACTCGAGCAGATCATTATCCGCGGAGCGGGAGCGCATCTTCTGTCGGCAAGGGACTTTGAGGCAGAGGTTTCATCCGCTAAGGACGGGGCATTTTTACATTGACGTCATATATTACAATATGATATAATACTTTTTGTGTTTTCACGAAAACAACGTTATTTCGTAATTCAGGAGGCGTATCATGGTCAGCGAAATCTGTCAGAAGCTCTACAAGCGCGACATCAACAAATGTACGGACGAGGAGGTTTATATCGCCCTTTTGCATCTGGTGAAGCGCGAAGCAAAGAAAAAGGAGGTCGCTCTTTCAAAGGAGAAGAAGAAGCTCTACTACATCTCAGCAGAGTTTCTCATCGGCCGCGTGATCGGAAACAACCTGATCAATCTCGGTCTGTGGAGCGAGGTGAGGAAAGAGCTTCGTATCAAGGGCAAATCCCTTGCGAATATATTGGAGAGAGAGCCTGAGCCGTCGCTCGGAAACGGTGGACTCGGTCGTCTCGCAGCGTGCTTCCTTGACTCCATCGCAACGCTGGGGTTACCGGGAGACGGAATCGGTCTTTGCTACCATGAGGGTCTTTTTTATCAGAAATTCAAGCGCAACCGTCAGATGGAGTACCCCAACGCATGGCGTGAAAAAAGGTCGGTGCTCGGCAGGAGCGTAAAAAAGTATCCGGTGAGCTTTGGCGGATTTACGGTAAATGCCGTGATGTATGACATACTGATCACCGGCTATGAGAACCGCACGAACCGTCTGCACCTTTTTGATCTCGATTCTGTGGATCCTTCCATCATCAAAAAGGGTATCGACTTTGACAAGACGAATATCAGAAAAAATCTCACGCTGTTTTTGTATCCGGATGACAGTGATGATGCCGGCAGACTTCTAAGAGTTTATCAGCAGTATTTCATGGTCAGCGCGGGTGCGCAGTTTATAATAGACGAGGCCAGAGCCAGAGGTTCGAACCTGCATGATCTCGCTGATTATGTAGCTATTCAGATCAATGATACGCATCCTTCGATGGTGATCCCGGAGCTCATAAGGCTTCTGATGGAAGAAAACGATATGACATGGGAAGAGGCGACGAAGATCGTTACCGACATCTGTGCATATACGAACCACACGATACTTGCAGAGGCACTTGAGAAATGGCCGAAGAGCTTTATCAAGAAGGTTGCTCCGCAGCTCGTGCCGATCATCGAGCGCCTCGATAAGGATGTCAGAAAGAAATACGACAACCCTGATCTCGCCATCATCGACAATGAGAAGCGCATCCATATGGCAAAGATGGATATGCATTTCAGTCACAGCATCAACGGCGTGGCAGCGCTTCATACCGAGATCCTGAAGAATACCGAGCTCCATGACTTTTATGAGATCTATCCTGAAAAGTTCAACAATAAAACAAACGGTATCACGTTCCGCAGGTGGCTCATGGAGTGCAACCGTCCGCTGACTCACTTCCTCGACGAGGTGATAGGACCGGGTTATAAAAAAGACGCGACTGAGCTCAAGAATCTCATGAATCACATCGATGAGGACCGTACGATGAAAAAGATCCTTGAGATCAAAAGAAAGAAAAAGCTCGAGCTCACTTACTATCTGCGCCATGCGATGAGAGTGGATGTGGATCCGAACTCGATTTTTGACATCCAGGTAAAGCGTCTGCATGAGTACAAGCGCCAGCAGCTCAACTGCCTGTATGTGATCAGAAAGTATCTCGAGATCAAGCGCGGCAAAAGGCCGAACCGCAAGATAACCGTTATCTTCGGAGCAAAGGCTGCGCCGGCATATACGATAGCAAAGGACATCATCCATCTGATCCTCTGTCTGCAGAAGCTGATAGAGAAGGACAAGGAAGTTCGTCCGTATCTCCAGGTCGTGATGCTTGAGAACTACAATGTGACGTTGGCAGAACGCGTTATCCCTGCCTGCGATATCTCGGAGCAGATATCGTTAGCTTCACAGGAGGCATCCGGTACCGGAAACATGAAGTTTATGCTTAACGGAGCTGTAACACTCGGAACCGAGGACGGAGCCAATGTTGAGATACACGAGCTTGTCGGTGATGACAACATATATATATTCGGAGAGGATTCGCAGACGGTCATCGATCGTTATGCGAGAGGTGATTATCGTTCGATCGACTACTATGGCAAGAATCCGATCCTTAAGGAGTGCGTTGATTTCATCGTGTCGAAGCCGATGCTTAAGATCGGAGACAAAAAGCATCTGGGACGTCTTTATAACGAGCTTCTCAGCAAGGATTGGTTTATGACATTCCCGGATTTTGACTCCTATTGCAAGACGAGAGAGAAGGCTTACAGTGATTATGAGGATCGTCGCGGATGGGCGAAGAAGATGATCGCGAATATTGCCAATGCGGGGTATTTTTCGTCGGATAGGACCATAGAGCAGTATAATGACGATATATGGAAGCTTGAAAAATAAGTTGTATGAAGGCATACGGGAGTTTCTTTAGAAATGCGCGATGACACGCTTGCGCTTTTTTATCATACGTCACGTTGCACGCATGCAAAAGACGCATGCTGCGCAACGACGTATGATAGACATTCATCGCGCTGATTTCTTTAAGAAACTCCCTTTTTATGTGCTTCAATTCAAGTTCAGAGGGAGTCTCTCATAGAAACTGGCATGAGGGATGTGTCGAGAACGTTGGTGCGTAGGCGAGGTCAGAAAACTCGAAGAGTTTTCTCGAGCCATGCACCACTACGTTCTCGAAAAAAGCGCAAGCGGGCCCTCACGCGTTTCATGAGAGACGACCGCTTGTCTTTAAGAATCATCAACTGAAGTTGGAATAACGTATAAATAAGAAAAATGAAAAAGGACTTGACCGATGGTCATTTTTGTGTTAGACTAGTCTACGAAAAATGACCGGTAGTCAAGTTTTTTTATTGTCAGGAGGAAGAAAAAGTGGGTGTTAAGTATGGTAGATTTATTGCGAAGCACAGGGTGCTGATCATCATTATCGCAATAATTCTGTTGATCCCGGCGGGGATCGGCTACATCTCAACAAGGATCAATTATGACGTGCTCAGCTACCTGCCAAATAGTCTTGAGACGGTTTACGGTCAGGACGTCATGGTGGATGAGTTCGGAATGGGAGCCTTCTCGATGGTCATCGTCGAGGGGATGGAGAACAAGGATGTTCAGAAGCTGAAGAAGGAAATTGAGAAGGTAGAGCATGTAAAGGAAGTTCTCTGGTATGACGATGCACTTGATATCACGGTGCCCGTAGAGATGCTGCCGGAGGAACTTAGAAATGCTCTGTTTACC
Organism: uncultured Lachnospiraceae bacterium; assembly: GCA_947169235.1. Lineage (GTDB taxonomy): Bacteria > Bacillota > Clostridia > Lachnospirales > Lachnospiraceae > Eubacterium_F. Next base: position 8,381 of record CAMVOY010000004.1, read on the forward strand.
GATGACGCGACCATGATGATCGCTCTTTTCGATAAAACGACATCGGATGAGACGACGATGGAAGCGATCCAGGGAATCCGAGATACCGTAAAGGATCAGGCGTTTGTCAGTGGTATGGCTGCGATCACGACGGATATCAAGGCGATCGCACTTCACGAGATGCCGATCTATGTGGTTGTAGCGGTTATACTTACATTGATCATATTGCTGATCACCATGGATTCGTTTATCACGGGTTTCATCTTCCTTGGAGGTATAGGATTTGCCGTTATATATAACATGGGAAGCAATGTTTTCATGGGGCAGATATCATATCTGACTCAGGCGATAGCGGCGATACTTCAGCTGGGTGTTACGATGGACTACTCCATATTCCTTCTGGAGAGCTATAGGGAGAATAAGGAAAGATTCCCCGGCGACAATCAGCGTGCCATGGCTCATGCGATATCGAATACGCTTATTTCCGTTACCAGTAGCTCGGTAACGACTATTGCGGGATTCTTGGCACTGTGCTTTATGACGTTCGGACTTGGTATGGATATGGGAATCGTCATGGCGAAGGGTGTCGTGATGGGAGTGCTCGTGTGCATAACATTTTTGCCGGCACTCGTGCTGTGCTGTGACAAAGCGATCGAGAAGACATCGCACAGAAGCTTTTTGCCATCGTTTAAGCGTACTTCAAAGGTCATAACTAAGGGATGGGTAGTTCTGTTTATCCTGTTTCTGGTGGTACTGCCGGTGGCATGGTACGGAAACGCGAATTACCATACAGCATACGGAATCGCTGATTCGCTGCCGCAGGACCTCGACAGTGCGATAGCGAACCACAAGCTCAATGATGAGTTCCATATGAACAACATGCATATCCTTATGCTGCCAAGTGATATGGATGCAAAGACTAAGAAGGAGATCAACTCACAGATCAAAAAGCTCGACGGAGTCAAGTGGGTGCTCGGTATCAGCTCTTTAGTTGGAGAGAAGCTGCCGGAGGCCATGATACCTGACAGGCTCAGGGAGAAGCTGGTTGGAAAGGAACATGAGATAGAGTTTATCTGCTCGAATTACAGGACATCTTCCGACGAGGTCAACAAGCAGGTCGGTGAGATAAACGATATAATCAAAAAGGTGGATGAACGTGCGATGATCATAGGAGAGGCGCCTTTGACGAAGGACCTCAGAGAGACGACCATCGTTGATATACGAAACGTTAATATCATATCAATAGGATTTATTTTCCTGATCATCCTGTTGACGTTCAGATCGATAATCCTGCCTGTGATACTCGTGGCAGTTATCGAGCTTGCGATACTTATCAATATGGGTATACCGTTCTATCTGGGGACGGATGTATCATTCGTGGCAAGTATCGTTATAGGTACTATTCAGCTCGGATCGACCGTCGATTATGCGATACTGATGACGAGTCGGTACAGGACCGAGAGACTATATAGGGAGAAGACGAAACGAGAGGCGATAGCGATAGCGCATCTGACATCGTTTAAGTCGATACTTACATCGGGTCTGATCATGTTTGCTGCAACCTTTGGTGTGTCGCTTGTGACAAACATCGAACTCATCGATTCGATCTGCTCTATGCTTGCGCGTGGAGCTCTGATCTCGACAGCATGCGTGCTTTTGTTCCTGCCTGCACTTCTGATGGTATTTGACAAGATCATCTGCAGGCTGACATGGACGATGCGAAGAGTTAATTGGTAAGTAGCAAAAAGAATGTGAAAGTATTGATCATATAGATCGCATTTGTTAGTACAAAAGAAATGGAGGAAGCGACATGAAAAGAAATGCTATCAGACGAGTGATATGTGGGGTGTTGGCGCTGAGCCTTGCTTTTGTGACACCTGCAGTATCATTTGCAAAGGTGACAAAACAGGAGAGTGTCTATGTGATGGCGAATCCTGATGGTTCGACCAAGTCGATCACCGTATCTGACCAGCTGCAGGGAGCGGCAGGTGAGAGCGGAACGATCAAGGATGTATCAGAGCTTTCTGATATCAAAAATGTCAAGGGTGATGAGACCTTTGACCAGAGCGGTCAGAATCTCACATGGAATCTTGATGGTGCGGACATTTTTTATCAGGGAAAGACTGAGAAAAAGCTTCCGGTATCAGTTAAGATCACCTATGAGCTCGACGGAGCAAAGGTTGATCCGAAGGATATCGTAGGCAAGAGCGGCAAGCTCAAGATCACCGTTAAGTACGAGAACAACGAGATCAAGACAAAGAATGAGGACGGAAAGAACGTAAAGATCGCCACACCGTTTTTGATGGCGACCGGTCTGATCTTAGACAGCGAGCATTTCACAAATGTGGAGATGGGTGATGGCGGAAAGGTGATCGATGATGGATCGAAGAGTATCGTTATCGGAATTGGTATGCCGGGACTCAAGGACTCACTTGACTTAAGCTCAGAGTTTATGGAGAAGATAGAAGACAAGCTCAGAGATGAGTTTACAGTCACATGTGATACTACTGATTTTGAGATGAAGAATACGTTCACTTTTGCGAGCTCAAGTCTTTTGAATGGGCTTTCTGATGATGGTGACAAGAAAGATAAAGGTATTGATTTTGACAAGATCGATGACAAGATCAATGATCTTGATGAGGCTGTTGACAAGTTAGGTGACGGAACAAAGAAGTTCTCCGACGGAACCAAGGAACTTGATAAGGGTGTCGGAGAGTTGAAGAAGGGTCTCAGTGAATACGCAAATCAGGGAGTGAAAAAGCTCACTGCAGGTATCCATGAGCTCGGTAAAAATGCTCCGAAGCTGAAGAAGGGTGTCGGAGATTATGTATCCGGAGTTGATAAGCTGGCTGCCGGTACAAAGAAATATGTTGCTACTATCGATCTCGTTCTGAAAACGGTAAAGACAGCTACCGCTGATATCGGATCATTTGATGCTGCGAAGCTTGCTGCTCTTTCAACCGGACTTGAGCAGCTGAGCAAAGGACTTGCAAACATCGCCGATAAGGATAAGATGGCAAAGCTTTCAGATGGAGCAAAGGCTGTATCTGATGGAATAGGAACAGTAAATACAGGACTTTCAGCTTTGAAATCCAGCTTCTCAAACAATGATGATGCGATCCTGGCCTTGGAGACAGCACTTGCCGCTGATGAGAAGGTTTTGGAGGGACTTAAGGCTGCAAAGGCAGCGGGTGATACGAACCTTGACACTGCCATAGCGACCATGGAGAAGTCGGTAGAAGGTCAGAAAAAGGCTATCGCCGGACTTAAAGAGGTCACAAAGGGACAGAAGGAGGGAGTTGAAAAACTCGTTTCTGCTACTGCATCAGGAAGCGATCTCGCTGCCGGTGCAAAGACCATCGCGGATTCTGTTTCAGCGCTTGTTGCCGGATTTGCTACGATGGCAGATCCGACTACCATGGCTACATTAAAGGATGCCATGGGCAAAATAGGAAAAGTGCTTCCTTCACTCAGTGCGATGCTTTCCATGGCAAGCGGTGATACCATTACGAAAACAAACAAACAGCTTACCGACGGATGCGATCAGCTTTTGTCTGCAGGAAAGAAGATGCGTTCGACCATAAAGACACTTGGAAATGGTATGACTACTCTTGATAACGGTGCAAAGCAGCTTGACAGTGCCACAGACAAAGTTGTAAGTGGAGCAGACAAGCTCAAGGATGGAACAGGCAAGCTTTTCTCCGGAGCCAAAAAGCTTAACGACGGATTCACCAAGTTCCGTGAAAAAGCCATCGACAAGCTTATGGACTTCTACAATGACGATCTCAAAGGCATGGTAGACAGGCTTCAGGATATAATGGATGCAGGAAAAGAATACAAGAGTTTTTCCGGTATTGATGACAGTATGGATGGTGAGGTCAAGTTCATCATCGAGACCGAGGCTGTAAAAGCCGAGGAATAAAATATGTGGTGGTGTGAACCGCAAAAAGTATAAAAATGAGGTAAGAAAATGAGTAAGCTTGATGAGAAGAAAAAAAAGAAGAGAGAGGCGCTTTTTACCGCAGCATTTAATCTCTTCAACACGAAGGGAATCAGGCAGACTTCTATCTCTGAAATTGCGAATAAGGCAGATGTTGCGAAGGGGACTTTTTATCTGTATTTCAAGGATAAGTTTGACCTAAGGGACAAGCTTATCGCAGCTAAGGCGTCTCAGGTTCTGATGCAGGCCACGAGAGAAGTTGGACTTGACATGGAGCATCTGAACATGTATCCTTTGGAGGACGCCATTGTTCAGATAGTCGATGTGATCATGGATCGTATGAACAGAGAGCCTGAGCTGCTTCGATTCATAACAAAGAACTTAAGCTGGGGAGCATTCCGTCAGATCTCTATTGAGGATGACAGTGCTGAGGAAATGAATTTCCACGAGGGCTATCGTAAGCTGATAGAAGCCTCGGGCAGGAAGTTTGACAACCCGGACCTGATGCTTTTTATGATCGTTGAACTCGTCGGCGGATGCTGTTACCAGGTGATCCTTTATGAAAAGCCGGTCACTCTGGATGAGTTGAAGCCGAGGCTCTATGAGTCGATCAGAAATATCATCGCAAATCAGGAGATTTCATGAGGTTTTTATTAAAGTATTTAAGACCGTACATAAAGGAATGTGTTCTGGCGCCGCTTTTCAAACTTTTGGAAGCGACGCTGGATCTTTTTGTACCTTTGGTGATGACCCGGATCATCGATGAAGGTATCGCAAAAGAGGATACTTCCTTTATCCTTTTGATGGGAGGACTGCTCTTAGGATTTGCAATCGTAGGTGTGGTCATCGCCATCACTGCGCAGTATTTTGCGGCGAAGGCAGCGATATATTTTCAAACGGATGTAAAGCATGCTCTTTTTGAGCACATAGTTCATATGTCTGCGGAGTCAAAGAACAAGCTCGGTTCCGAGACTCTCATAACGCGTATGACAGGGGATATGAATCAGGTTGCATCCTGTGTGAACTGGTCTTTAAGACTTATGTTGAGGTCGCCGCTTATTGTTTTCGGAGCAATGGTGATGGCATTTATCATAGATTTCAGGTGTGCGCTTATTTTTGCGGTGCTGATCCCGATTCTTTCTGTCATTGTTTTTCTTTGTTTACGTATATCGATCCCGCTATATAAAAATGTCCAGAAACGTCTTGATAAGGTGTTACTCCACACGAGAGAAAATCTCGCCGGAGTGCGTGTTATCAGGGCGTTTTTAAGACAGGATAAAGAGAAAAAAGCATTTGAAGATGAGAACATAGAATTGCAGAAAGAGCAGTTACATGTGGGTAGAATTTCTTCGCTTATGAATCCTCTTACTCTGCTGACGGTTAATGCAGCGATGATGCTTCTCATCTATGTGGGTGGCGTAAGAGTTAATATCGGCGAGCTTACCCAGGGTCAGGTTGTCGCACTGATAAATTATATGTCACAGATCCTTATCGAACTGATCAAGATGGCAGATGTTATTATTCTTGTTAACAAATCACTGGCGAGTGCGGACAGGATCAAAGAGATATTTGAGATCGGAGATGAAGACAACCATAAGGAAGGTCATCGTGATGAAAAAGATACGGATGAAAGTGATGCGCCGGTTCTGGAGTGTAAGGATATGAGTTTTTCGTATCCCGGGAGCAGAGAGAGTGCTCTGGAGGATATTAATATTTCCGTAAATAGAGGCGAGACACTCGGGATAATAGGAGGAACCGGATCCGGAAAGACAACCCTTCTTTCGTTATTTTTGGGGTATTATAAGGCGAGTCGTGGCGTGCTTGATATTTTTGACAGAGACAGTAAGGAGTGGGCACAGGATGCTCTCAGAAAAAGAGTGGGATATGTGCATCAGAGATCGGTACTGTTTTCGGGTACGATCAGGGATAATCTGCTTTGGGGTGACGAGTCTGCATCGGATGAGAAGATGTGGGAGGCTTTACGTATCGCGCAGGCGGATGAGTTTGTAAGCCAAAAGGATGGGCTTGATACCGTGGTTGAGGCAGGCGGCAAGAACTTCTCGGGTGGGCAGAGACAGAGACTGTGTATCGCCAGAGCGCTCGTGAGAAATGCGGATATATATGTGCTTGACGATGCGTTTTCGGCGCTTGATACTGCGACTGAGGCGAAGCTTCGCGTGCAGTTATCCGATCATGTTAAAAAGCTTAAGGCTACTTTAGTTATAGTGTCGCAGAGGATCTCATCGGTAAAGAATGCTGATGGTATTCTCGTGCTGGATGACGGAAAGCAGGTCGGATACGGAACACATGATGAGTTGATGAGTTCGTGTGAGGTTTACCGCGAGATCGAACGGATCGGAGGTGATGCCTCATGAGACAGAGAGAGATATTAAGGAGAGTTTTGAGGTACGCCTTGAGGTACAAGGGCTTTGTATTTTTATCGTTATTATTTGCCGTAATATCAACCGTGCTTTCTTTGTATATTCCGATTGTTATCGGAGATGCTATCGACTTTATCATCGGTGAAGGTAAGGTCGATATGAAAGAAGTGTTATCGACGATCCTTGTTATCGGGATCTGTGCGGGTGCGAGCGCTTTGACCGCGTATCTTATGAAGCTATGTAATAACAGGATATGTTTCGGAGTTATAAAGGATATGAGAACGGATGCTTTTTATGTTATTGAAAAGCTGCCGATATCCTATATCGACTCGCATCCTCACGGGGATATCGTGAGCAGAGTCATAGCTGATGCGGACGCTGTTTCTGATGGACTACTGTTGGGAAGCACGTCATTATTTACCGGAATTATAACCATAATAATAACACTTGTTTTTATGTTTATAACAAGTGTTCCCATCGCGATCACGGTCGTTGTTGTGACGCCGTTATCGCTGATCTTTGCGAGGTTTGTTTCGAGGAGAACATACAGATTGTTTCTCGCACAGTCCAAGGACCGGGGTGAGCAGACAGCATTGATCGATGAGGTATTTAATAACATCGAATGCGTGCAGGCTTTCGGCAGGGAGCAGGCTTTTACGAATGATTTTGACAAGATAGCAAACAAGCTTAAAAAGGATTCTCTGGGCGCGACATTTTTCTCGTCGATAACAAATCCCGGAACCAGATTTGTCAATAATATAGTGTATGCGGCGGTTGGTGTTTTTGGTGCTCTCTTTGCCGTGAGGGGCTCTATCACAGTCGGTGTTCTGACTGCTTTTTTGAGCTATGCAAACCAGTACACAAAACCGTTTAATGAGATCAGCGGAGTGATCACGGAGCTGCAGAACGCTATCGCATGCGCCGGAAGGATCATCGAGCTTGTGGATGAGCCGTGTGAGAAAAAATCAAATGATGACACAGTTCTGACGGATGTAAATGGTAGTGTTGTCTTTGATGATGTTTATTTTTCGTATGATAAGACCGATGAGTTTAAGCCTGACGAGGCATTGATACGTGACCTGAATCTGGATGTAAAACCCGGAAGCAGAGTCGCTATAGTCGGACCGACAGGAGCCGGGAAATCAACTATAATTAACCTTCTTATGAGGTTCTATGATGTAGACCATGGAGTGATCACCGTCTCGGATCATGATATCGCATCCGTGGACAGGGATTCGCTCAGAGAACAGTATGGGATGGTGTTACAGGAGACGTGGCTGGCGCATGGCTCAGTGAGAGATAATATCGCTTTCGGAAAGCCGGAGGCGACGCTTGATGAGGTTATCGCCGCGGCAAAGGAGGCTCATGCGCACAGTTTTATTTTGAGACTGCCTGATGGATATGATACCGTTATCGATGATGCGACCGGGCTTTCTGTGGGGCAGAGGCAGCTTTTATGTATCGCGAGAGTTATGCTTCACCTGCCACCGATGCTGATCCTCGATGAGGCGACGTCGTCGATCGATACGAGGACGGAGATGCGGATACGCAGGGCGTTTGACAAGATGATGAGTGGCAGGACGAGCTTTATCGTGGCGCACAGGTTGCAGACGATACGAGAGGCTGATGTGATACTTGTGATGAGGGACGGCGCCATAGTGGAGCAGGGGACGCATGAGGAGCTGATAGCAGCGGATGGGTTCTACAAGAAGCTTTATGATGCATCCAGGGCGTAGCGTGGCCGCGGGAACTTTGGTACTTTTGAAAGGATAAGTGTATGATGGGTTTTGTAAAAAAGTTTGTTTTGAAAGGAATGCTTGCGCTGTTTTTAGTTGCCTGTTCCATATGCGTGATGGGGGATAAGCAAGTAAAGGCGGGGACGACGAGTCACAGGGCCGTGTGGGTTTGTTTTTATGAGTACGCTTCTGCAGGGCTTTCTAACAGGACGGAGGCTGCTTTTAAGAGAAATGCAGAGACGCTGTTTAAGAGTATAAAGAACTATGGATGCAATGAGGTGTACTTTCATGTGAGAGCTTTTGATGATGCTATTTATCCTTCCAAGATCGTCGGGTGGAGTTCGTATATGTGCTCAGATAAAAGGTCTCCGGGTTATGATCCGCTGAAGATACTTGTTGAGAAGGCTCATGAGCAGAAACTGAAAATACATGCGTGGATGAATCCTTACCGTATCTCTTATTCAAAGATACTTAATCCCGGCAAGGCTAAGTCTATCAACAGGATCGTCTCTCAGGTGAAGGAGATCATTGATAATTACGATGTTGACGGGATCCATTTTGATGACTATTTTTATCTGGGAAGTAAGTATAACAAAGTGAAGGCTGCTACCAAAAGAAAGAACGTTAACAAGCTTATCAAAAAGGTTTATGCTACCGTTAAGGCGAAGAGCAAAGATCTCGAGTTCGGTATAAGCCCGGCAGGAAATATTGAGTATTCGATGTCGATCGGTGGAGATGTAAAAACCTGGCTCAGTAACAAGGGATATATAGATTACATCGTGCCTCAGATATACTGGTCGGATCAGTACAAGCTTTCCGGCACCATGCACAAGCTTTTTACAGAGAGGCTGGATGCGTGGAGATCGCTAAACAAGATCGACCTGCCTATGTATATCGGTTTGGGAGTCTACAGGGCAGGATTGAGTAAAAAAGCCGTGAAGCCGGATTACGGATGGGCAAAGAAATCGACTAATCTTGTTTCTCAGTTAAAAAAGATAAAGAACGGAAACTCGGAAGGGTTTGCGTTGTTTGCGTATAGCGATGTCGCCGGCAGCAAGGCGAGGAAGGAGATGAACAAGTTCCTTATCGAGCTCGGCTGGATATCGCTTAATAAAACATCCGTGACCATCAAAAAAGGTGATACGTTTAAGCTTGTCGCGAATTGGGCACCATCTAAGAATCCATGTACGGAGGATATTGATTTCAGATCGCTGGATGGTGAGATAGCTGTCGTTGACAAAAACGGCGTTATCTCGGCGCTGAAAGAAGGGAAGTGTAAAGTGCAGGCGATATCCGGAGATAAAGTCAAAACGTGTACGGTTACGGTTGAAGATTGAAAGGTAAGCTGATCATGAATAATAAGCCTGATCCAGGGATTTTTAAGAACAAATATTTTCTCTATATCACTGAGTTTTTTGCGGGGATGTCAGTGATGGCGGTGGAGCTGGGAGCATCGAGGCTTTTGGCTCCATACTTTTCATCGTCGCAGATTGTTTGGACCATCATCATCGGTACCATCATGATCGCAATGGCTCTCGGAAACATCTTCGGAGGAAGATCCGCGGATAAAAATCCCGACCCTGACAAGTTATACAGACGTATGCTTATCGCCGCGGTGTGGATCGCAGCGATTCCTGCTGTCGGAAAGTATATAATAGTTGGGATATCGGGGTTACTTGTCATTACGATCGATACGGGATTTTTGACTATAGCGGCATTTGTTTCGTGTATGATAATCTTTGTTTTTCCACTGTTTTTATTGGGGACGGTAACGCCATCTTTAGTTAAGTATACTACGGATAATCTTGATGATAACGGAAAGGTGGTCGGGACGCTCGGAGCTTTCAACACGATAGGAAGTATCATCGGAACATTTTTACCGACATTTTTAACCATACCGGCTGTCGGGACCGCGATAACATTTTTGCTGTTCTCGGGCGTGTTGCTGGTGATCGGACTGATCTACTTTATCAGCGAAAAAAGACATATAGTCGCGATGATAATAAGCGCTGTGCTGTTTGTACTATTTTCGGTATTTGGTAACTCTGACAGCTTTGCATTCTGGGAGAGTGATCTGGCGTATGAGGGCGAATCCGTTTACAATTATCTTCAGGTAAGAGACTTGGAGGATCGGACGATCCTTTCGACGAATGTCCTTTTCGGCGTGCAGTCTGTATCGATGAAGAAAAACGGACTGACCGGGATGTATTATGATTATGCTATGAGCGCGCCCGTGATGGCGAGCTCATCAAAGTCGGATGGAAAGCTGCGTATCCTTGTGCTGGGGAATGGTACAGGGACTTTTGCAAAGCAGTGCAGGGAGTATTTTTCCGATGCTTCACCTGAGATAACGGGCGTGGAGATCGATGAAGCGATAACTGAGCTATCGGGGAGATTTTTTAATCCCGATAAAAAAACAAATGTGACTACTTATGACGGGAGAGCTTATATCAAAGCGGATCAGGGGACTTATGATGTGATCATGGTCGATGCTTATCAGGATATAACTATCCCGTTTTCGATGTCATCGATAGAGTTTTTCAGAGAAGTTTACGATCATCTGACGGATGACGGAGTGATGGTGGTAAACTTAAATATGCGATCCGAACAGGGGAGCGAGAGTAACGATGATCCGGGGATCAATACATGGTTGTGCGATACGATAGCATCCGTATACGGAGATGTCGCTACAGTCGATGTACCGGGCACGACCAACAGAGAACTGTTTGCGATGAAAAGACCCGGTGATATCAAAAGAGCACTTGAGTCGGGGCTGGAAAAGATTTCACAGGAGGATCTGAAAACGCTTATGGCATCGGTAGGTGAGAGTATGGTTATGTACCGCGGCGGCGGGAATATTTTTACGGATGACAGATCTCCCGTGGAGCTACTCGGGATGCGCCAGATAGACAGCATCATAAAGCAGGAACTTGTTTACTACAAGGATGTGTTTAAAGAAAAAGGATTCGCCGGACTGATAGAGAGTTTTTAATGTGAAAGGCAGCATTGATATGGCGATTAGCATAAACGGAAATACTATTAGTTATTTGTAATCTTGTGGAGAAATAATATGGAGGCGGATAATGAAAATAACTGTTGTGTGCGTGGGAAAAATAAAGGAAAAATACCTAATCGATGCTATAGCTGAGTATAGCAAAAGACTGTCGAGATACTGCGACCTTGAGATAATCGAGGTGGCTGATGAGAAGACTCCCGATAAGGCGAGTGAACACGAAGAGAACCTGATCAGGGAGAAGGAAGCTGAGAGGGTAGCCAAGCAGATACCGGACGGGGCATATGTGATAGCCACAGCCATCGGTGGCAAGGAGTACAGCTCTGTGGAGTTTTCCGAGAAGATTGAAAAACTGGGAGTTGATGGAGTATCGCATATCGTCTTTCTCATCGGCGGATCGATCGGCCTCGATATGGGACTTCTACAGGATGCGGATGAACGCATCAGTTTTTCGCGTATGACTTTCCCTCACCAGCTGATGAGGGTGATCCTTCTCGAGCAGATCTACCGTGCTTACAGGATCATGAAAGGTGAGCCGTATCATAAATAGTCTTTACGGAGGAAACAACATATGCTTTGCATGATACTTGCCATGGCGGATACGCCTGAAGACAAGATAAAGGTCGAGGCGTTGTATAATGAATATGACCGTCTGATGTACTATATTGCCGGGAAAATTCTGCATAATCACGCTGATATCGAGGATGCCGTGATGGACTCTTGGGTGAGGATTGTTCGTAATCTTGACAAGATTTCTGAGATTTCCAGTCCAAAAACCAAAAGCTACGTGGTTGTTATAGTTGAAAGGGCTGCAATAAACATTCTGAATCGTGTCAAAAGACATGAAGGGGGAGAGGTGCCAATAGCCGAGTATGATCAATCTCCGTTTTTCGCCACTTCTGATAAGGAATACGAGAATGTCGAGATGTATGAGGTTTTGAAGAATCTCCCTAAGGAATACAGTGATCCGCTGATACTGTATTACATGCAGGAACTAACTACAAAGGAGATAGCAAAAACACTTGGGGTGTCCGAAGATGCCGTCTACAAAAGGCTTCAAAGAGGACGTGAAATGCTGAAAAGTGAGTGGAAGTGAGGAGATCATGACAGACAATGAAATCAGAGAATTGATCTGTGGATATGTGAGTGCTGAGATGGAACTCATTCCGGATTCTAAGGATTTACCGGATCATCCATCGTATTCACGAAACTTCAACAGAAAAATGAAACGACTGATGCGGGCAGGAGACTACTTTGGTGGTAACCTGCGTCTTTATAATACACTTCGCCGCGTAGCGGCTGCTATTCTTATTGTATTTAGTCTCGCTTGCGCAAATCAGGCAAGCGCGGCTATTTTTGGTTTTAATCCCTGGAAAGAGGTAACTAAACTGTTTCTTCCCGACGTAGAGATGGAGCGAAAGACATTTGAGAAGAGCGATGTAGAGAGAGATCATGGAGGGGCAAAGCCGATTTCTGATGTGCCGACATATGTGCCGGAGGGGTATGTGCTTATTGATGATCAAGCTGAAGGTACGATTAGAGCACAGGAGTGGGAGAAAAAGAATCCAAATGGCACCGCGGATGGAATATCATATTTACGTTTTGCAGTCAGTGAGGATTCCTCTATCATAGAGGATATGGAATATGATTATTCCTATAAGACTGAAGTGGCTGGATATGTGGCAGTTATTCGAAAGAAATCGACAAGGGTTTGGATTGCCTGGTATGATGAGGGTTACAGATATACGATATCTATTTCTGGAAATAACGCCAAAAAAGAATTGTTGAAGAAAATGGCGGAAAGCATATATTATTAAAAGATTAGAAAAAAATAAAAGTTTTTGTCCAAAAATCCTTCTTCGCATGGTTTATATAGGTATAGGGCGCGGAATCTCTGTGAGAAATAGCCCTTGGGAAGGAGGAAAACTCAATGAGTAAAAGATGTATAAATACATCCATGGCAGTTCTTATGTTGATTTGCCTGACTTTTGGAGTTCTCATTTCGGACGTCAGTGCAAAAAGTGTTCAACCCGATGAAGACCCATCTTCTATAATTATGAGTGTCAACACGTGTGTTGCACATGTTGATTTTAGAATTGCCGGTTCAGGAGATGCTTTGATTGAGGCTTCAGTTAACGCTGAGAGTAAATCAAATACGGATTTTACTGTGTGTCTACAAAAAAAGAATGCTAATACCAGTATGTGGACAACTGTTAAGACATGGAAAAAAACTTCAAACAAAGCGTCAACAGTTTTTTCAACGTCGTATAAGTTATTGAGTAGAGGTGAATATCGCTGCATGTTGACAGGTTCTGTTACTAAGAATGGAAAGACAGATACGATTTATGATACGAGTAAAACAGTAGTTTACTAATTGGAGGTATTGACATATGAAAAAAAGAATTTTATTTATTGTTGCTTTTGTAATGATGCTTTCAATTGCTAATTTGGCATTAGCGGAAAGAGAAGTTTCGGCAAGGGTAACTGAATCCAGTATAATCCCTAAAGAAGCAATTGAATATGCTAGTGACCATTACAAAGATGTTTTATCAAATAAAATTGAAAGTGTGTATGGTGAGGACAAATTGCTTGAGGGTAAAGATTTGACACTGGGAAAACCTTCCGTGATTGTATTTGATCCTCAAAAGTGTTTGCATCAGGATAGGATATTCTATTTTCCGTTGTATGATCAAGATGGATGCATTTGTCTCGTTATGAGTGTGATTGAGACAACGGACGGATGGACATGTTGTTTTTCAAGAGAATGGTTAAATGAGTTTGATAGGGTTTATAGAAAAGGAAAAGAGAATATATTCTTGGTTGACGATAGTTCTTCAAAAATGTTTCTAAAAAGGATTAATAAAAAACAGTTTGATGAATTGGATATTTCATTAAATACAGTCGATATTAATTCTAGAATTCATGATGAAAATGATGTTCTTGAGTACGCGCCGGGTTTTTACATTGATACAGATAATTCGAAAAAGTGCAGCTTGTATAATGCAAGAGGTCAGGGAGGAAATAAACTGTGTTGGGCGGCCTCAGCTGCAACGATAATCAATTATATTAAGGGTAGAAGTGTAACGACAATGGATGTAGCCAGGGCGGCAAATGTCGTAAATGAAGGTGCTTCGTTATCTGTTACAAGAAAGACGATGGAAAAGTTTGATTTATTTTATCCGTACGTAGTGAATGGATATATAAGTTGGGATTTGATCAAAAAGTGTATAAAACAAAAAAAACCGGTTTATTGTGCGGCTAGTTGTTACGAAGGTGGCCATGCAGTGGTTAATCATGGTTACACCGTATCAGCCGGTGAAAAATATGTTATTTTTTGGAATCCGGGCATAAATGGAGGAAAAGGAGGAGAGATAACTAGTTCATTTCGAGCGAATGGAACACTAATAACATATTATGGTCATGCTTACACGTGGGATGCATATTTGTCTTATTATCGAAAGGACTGATTGTCATGAAAAGAATAATACCGTATGTATTGGTTATGGTCGTACTGCTTGTTGGCTGTGGAATAGATGACGATAGTTTTGAGCATTACATGAGATTAGATGGAATAGAAAAGTTGGTAATCTACAATCTTGACACACCAAAAACTATAACGGATAAGAACACTATAGATCACTTTGTTTCTATCCTGAAAAAATATGATATAAAGAAGTATGAGCGTAAGGAACGAACCATGTATGACGGTCCATCGGTATTTCTTTACTATGACGATGGGTCATCTGATGATTTTATCGTCACGGATTTCATAGGAACGAAATATGGCAGTTTTATGTGCGACAGTATAAAGCAGTTGGTCGAAGAAATAGAAAAGGTGTACCATGACAGTTAGTGTTGATTCGAATCAGGTAAAGCTTTAGTGTTAGTTGGAAAACAAAAAGGAGCACATATCTCCTGAAATCATTTTGCCCCGCAGCGAGCGGGGCATTTTTATGTATTGCTCTACCTGGAGATTCTTCGGAGGTACAGGTCAAACTCCGGTACTGTGAAGTCCAGTAAGCCTCGATCAGGAGAGTAGATGATACTTTTATTTATCAGTTTTTCGCGTATGACTTTCCCTCACCAGTTAATGAGAGTGATCCTTCTCGAGCAGATCTATCGCGCCTACAGGATCATGAAAGGTGAGCCGTATCACAAGTAATGTTTAATTAACTTGACAAAAAGCACGCTTTGGTTTATTATTATAAACGTAAAGTGTGTTTTTTGTTTGCAAAGAAACGGGGGCAAAATGGGTAAACGTACAACAATAGTGATGCCGAACACGCAGAAGATCCTTAATCGGATGGGAGAGCAGATAAAGCTTGCTCGACTGAGAAGGGATCTGTCTGTCGAGTTGGTGTGCGAAAGAGCGGGTATCAGCAGGACGACACTTTGGTCAGTGGAAAAAGGATCATCATCAGTCGCTATGGGGACGTATGCTGCGGTTTTGCACGCACTCGGAGGGATGGATAAAGACCTTTTGTTGGTCGCGCAGGATGACAAAATGGGTAGGACGATTCAGGATCTGAACCTGACAACAAGGAAACGTGCGCCAAGAAAGTGAATTAGCCTGTATGATACATATAAGTTTGAAAGTGTGCTACTGTCGGCGTTGTGACGTGGAGGACCGAGATGGGCAAGATTATCTATGTATATGCGGATTGGATGGCTGAGTCGCCCCGGCTGATGGGGAAGCTTTATTCGGATGTAATCAGGGGGACTGAGAACTTTTCATTTGAATACGACGATACGTGGCTTGAGTCACAGTCAAAGGGATTGGTTTATGATGCGGATATAGAGTGCTTTAAAGGACGTCAGTTTCTCAGTGACGATAAACTTATCTTCGGTATGTTTGCCGATTCATCTCCCGACAGGTGGGGAAGGATGCTCTTACAGCGACGAGAGAGTGTGTTGGCGCGAGAGGAAAAACGCAAGCCGTCAAAGCTCATGGAAAGCGATTATCTACTCGGAGTTTACGACGAGGCTCGCATGGGTGGGCTCAGATTCTCGTTGGAGGAGGGCGGACCATTTTTATCATTCGATGAGAAATTAGCTATTCCGCCCCGGGTCGATCTGAGAAGGTTGGAGTCCGCATCGATGCATATAGAGTCTGAGGATGACGGCTTGCAAAAAAAATGGCTGGATCAGCTTTTGGTACCGGGATCATCGCTCGGAGGAGCCAGACCAAAGGCGACAGTTCGTGATGAGAAGGGTGAGTTGTGGATAGCAAAGTTTCCATCGAAAAATGACGAGCATGATGTTGGAGCATGGGAGATGGTGGTTCATGATCTGGCCAAAGCATGTGGTCTACGTGTGCCTGATGCCAGACTGGAGTATTTTTCAAAGAATGGCGGGACTTATCTTGCAAAGAGGTTTGACAGGGACGGTGACAGGCGTGTGCACTTCGCATCTGCGATGACAATGCTCGGAAAACAGGATATGGATAAAGATGCAGGGTATCTGGATATCACTGAGTTTATCAGATCGCATAGTATAAATGCGACATCGGATCTTATTGAATTGTGGAAACGTATGGTTTTTAATATGGCGGTGTCAAACAGCGATGATCATCTGCGTAATCACGGATTCATACTCACCGGGAAGGGATGGATGCTTTCACCCGTATATGACGTGAATCCTATTCCTTTTGGGGATACATTATCGCTTGATATCCTCCCGGGTGAGAACCAAAATGATATGGAGTTAGCGCTCGAGTCAGCAAAGTACTACGGGATATCCGTAAAGGAAGCAAAGGAGATGATAGAGGATATCTCAAAAACCGTTAAAGAAGGATGGCAGACAGTAGCTAAAGGTTATAAACTGAGCAGGTCTGATATGGAGTATATGCGTCCTGCATTTGAGTGAATGTATTAAGTTTGTCCCGCTAGGCATCTCTCACCTCGAAAGAGGGGTTCTTCAGTTTCTTTTTGATTTCTTTTTTCTGGGCCGGTGTTGCGTAGACAGTCTGAACGTGGGAGCGATCGATCGCATCCCAGTCAACTCTTTTGATCCGGCTTGTTTCTATTTCCTCTATAGAAGGACAGTCCTTCAGCCATTCAACACCAAGTCCTCCCGGCGGAAAAATGTATTGCAGGTTCAGTTTTTCTACACCGTCCATAGATGCAGGTGTGGCGCAGTTGATAGCCAGACGGCGAAGCGATGGCATATTTGCAAGAGAAGTCAGTCCGCCCGGAAGAGAAGTCCAGTATATCTCCAAACTCTGAACCGTGCCTGAGCCTCCGATCTTTTTTATGATGTCTTCTGTTGTGTTCCACAGGGTAAGGGTTGTCAGCGCCGGCATCTGTCCGATCACATCATATCCTTTGTCATCGAGAAAGCATTTTTCAAATTGTAAACTCTCAATCGGCATATCGCGCAACACCCCTATACTGTTCAGATCCATACGTCCTATGCATAGCTCACGCAGTTCAGGAAGCTCAGATAAAAATGATACATTACGCCCCTGACATCCCATCAGCACGAGGCGTGTCAGATATTTCAGACGGGTGAGTGGGCGATATTCTCTCACGGGACAGTCAACGATGGCGAGATCCTCAAGCCTCGACCAGGAGATCGGGGATATGTCGGTCAGTGGCTGGTGAGAGAGGAATACTTTTTTCAGATTTGGCATCTGCGCGAGGAGAGAGAGGTCTGAGATGTCCCCGTGCTCGACAAATACCGTCTCGATTTCCGGATATGAGCCGCGGTTATAGATCAGCTGATCCTCGTTGTCAGTGTGGCGGTAAGAATCGGCATCTGAATAGCTCTGATTTCCGATTGCAAAAATGCTCTCTATTCCGGCCAGATCCGCATAGGTAACCTTTGTCTTTTTGTCTACACCAAGCGCTGTACGTACCGCGAGTTCAAGCGACTTTGAGCCTCCGAAGTCGACCGTTTCCTTTGGCTGATGCGTCGGAGGAGGTGTTTGGGTGGGATCCCAGGCGGTGTCAGGAGAGTTCTGACCCAGCGACAGACCGGTGTTATTATCATCGGAGGTAGCGAATGTGACGGTAGCACCGGTTGTGACGGCAGAATCGGATACGGATGCAGATATTTCTGTGGCAGGAGTACCGAGAGTGCGTCCGAGAATATAGCTGCAGACGCCGACTGTAACAGCAACTGCAACAGTGGTAGCTATCCATATGGCACGCAGTTTCACCGGGTTTGATTCGGATGACTCAATGTATGAGCCGTCATAATGATGCATCCAGGGGAAAAAAACAATCAGTTTTTCATGTCGACGGGTTTTCTTAAGAAGTCTTTGCAACTGATGGATCATTACAGTTGCGGATGCCGGGCGGTCATCTTTATCGAGACTTACGCAGGCGCGAAGAAGCTTTTTCAGATGCTTACTGTAATTGCGAATGCTTAACTCGGCGATCTCATACGTTCCGGTCGCCAGATAGATAAGTGTTTTGCCGACGCCGAAGATATCCGTACGTACATCTGACTGGGCAAAGCCGTACTGCTCGGGGGCGGCAGTCTCCTTGGTTCCGAGAAACTGTGTGTCGTTCGTGGCATTTTTTTTAAAAGTCCGAGCCGTATCATAGTCGATAAGTGTTACAAGCGGCGGATGAACCTCGGAAAAGCATGCGTTATGGCAGATATCGGGATTGGTCAGCAGGATGTTTTTGGGTTTGATATCCCTATGGATGACAGGCTCCGGGAGGTTGTGAAGCACACGAAGCTCCTGCAGTAAAGCGATTCCTATGCGAAGCAGGTCCTCCTCACATATGAAGCCGACGTTCTCTGCGTAGGTCTCTAGAGTAACGCCCTCTATATATTCACGGATAAGATAGCAGTGTGTATCGGTATCCTCGCGCAGTACTACCTGAGGCGTCTGAAGCTTGTGGCTGCGCAGACGCTCGAGAGTGGTTTCCTCTATATCGGTGGTATTTTTCTCGGATATGGATCTGACCTTCATAAGGTAGATCTGATCATCAATCCTGCCGCGAAGACGGTAGGTTTCCGTTCGGTCGCTATGATGGACCAGTGCTTCCACATCATATGAATTTGTGATCGATGATGGTAGATTCATGGTTTATACCTCGTGCCGAGTCCAGAATAAAAGAGGTTCTTTGACGCTTTCGAGCAGGTTGTTTAACCCGACAGGATCCATATGACGCTCAAGCGCATAGATGATCACGGCGTCGAACTCGACTTTCGCGTAGAGAAGCGGATTTCCGGTGATATAGAGTATGCGCTGCGTTTCCTCATAATCAAGCTTTAAGATAATGGCAAGGCGCAACAAAAAAGTCCTCGACGGCGCGCGCGAACCGTTCAGCATATGGTACACATAGGATCTTTCGTAGTCCATATGAGGAACTATATCCGCGATCGTGAGTCCACGCTCCGAGAGCAGACGTTCGATATGACCGACGAAGTCGACCTGCTCGTTTGCAAATATTTCCTTTGGAAAATCCTTCCGGTTTTCATCACGGAGGGAATTAATAATCTCTGTTGTATTCATATCTGCATTATACGACTTTGATCCGAAAAAATCAATACCAAAAAAAGCTGAAACGTACGAAAACAGGCGATTTTCGTGTTCAAAAAAGGACACAGCATATTTGCGGGGAATGTGTGCAAATGTAGACACCAACGGATTAGAAAAAAGTGTTAAAATGAGCATACTTGGTGTAGCTTATCAGTTATTCTGAGACTCTGCACAGGATGAATTAATAAAGTGAAGAATCGGTAGTTACTATCAGTGTTCGGAAGGGAGAATGCCTATGAAATCTTACAAGAGAAAAAAGAGTACCGCGTGGATGCTGGTTCTGGTTATGGTGCTTAGCCTGATGACCGGTGTTGGTGTGCTGCCGAAGGAGGTGGCGAAGGCTGATGTGTCTAACCCGGGATTTTGTTTCAGATTCCCATATTATGATACAGAACAAGGTAAACCAATCACGATGGGCCTTGAGGGGTATAAAGAAGACTCGGAGTTAAAAGCGACAGTAGGAGATTCTTCGCCGACTAAAACAGTCTATCTTTTGGAAGACGGTTCGCATGCCGGATGCTTTGTTTATGAAGTTGATCCTGTATCTGATCCTGAAAACTGGAGATTAAAGTGGGATGTAGATCAATGGACATCTAACAACAATAAAGTTGCATTGACGATGAATAACCTTACTCTTTCGTTATCATCAGATCAACTGATAAGGAGAGATTATGATTCCAGCAGGGAAAACGCATGCGATCAGTGGAGCAGTTTGTGTGACAGTTGGGATGGAGCGCCGATCGAGATCAGTTTGATTGGAGACAATGTTATCAGTGCCGGTGGAAGTCATATACTTAATACCGGAAGTGATCTATCAGTGAAAAAAGGGTCGGAGAGTAACGCATCACTGACAGTTAATGCCGTGAATTCTCAAACAATAGAGTGTTACGAATGGGATAAAGATGCGCAGAGTTTTAAAACCAATGAATCATGGTGGTGGTGCCAATATGCAGTGTCCGTTTACGGGGATTCGAAAACGTCTAATTCGAAATTCTCTATTGATTCCGGGGTGACACTGACTGCTACAACGACACATCCGGAAGCAAAAGTCGGAAAAGGAGATATAAGCTTAGATGGTGTCAAGACAGCGAATGTAACGGTAAATGGAAAAATAGTCGGAAAGGTGACACCGAGTGACAGATATCGAGAAAAAGATGCATTATGTGTGGCTGGTTCAGATGTACAAACTTTGCTTAACGGAGATGTTGGAAAAGTGTTATACACTCAACCAAAGGACGGCAACACGTATCTTGGAAAAGTATATTATTACAGCAGCCAGATGATGTATCCGAACGTGTCTTATCAGCAGGTTCTTGATCAGAACGCTGGAAGCTGGGAATCGACGGATGAAGACGACATCGATTGGACTTATCGCGGAATATATGATGAGAACGGTACGCCGAGGGGGTCACACATATTTGTGCAGTATTATCATCTGAACAGGTTTGGAGGTGTACTGACGGAAGACGGTGATCATCCGGTATCGTATCTGATCTATGATGAGTATCCGGAGAATAAGAGCAGCGGATCATCTCCGGCAGATGCATTCTCGTCAAAATGCAGTGGCTTTGTCAATTCCTGCAAATGGACGGATATTAAGGGAGACGGAAGCGAAATCCTCTCACCGGGAGAGTATCATGCCAAGGTGACGCGTACGTTCACTGGTGATTTCTACGGAGTATGGGGACTATACGGAAACGTGACGATCAACGGAAACGTTGTCGGCGACTGTGTGCTTGACAGAGGTTATCGTTCGGAGGAAAAGGATGATACACGTGTGTATGTCGGAGATGACAGAGATGAAAACGGCAGGCCGATCCCTCTGGAAGATATATATAATTCTACTGAGGCACTTTCTCACAAACTGTTTCAGGATGAAGATTTTTCAAGAGATACGGAGAATTCCGCTCCGCTTGTGGAAGGATCATATAAACAGGCATCTCTCACCGTGAACGGAAACTGCGGATTCCTGTCACTGACAGATACCTATGAAGGATCCTTTTCCATCGCTTCCGGTAAGACCATTGATGGTATGGGACTTTATTACTACAGCGATGAACCATACCGTCCGGATGAAGCTCGGATGGATTTTTATGGGACATACGTAGGTACAGGTTCATCATCCATTGTTACGGGAGGACACTTTATAGATTCCATTCGGCCGTTAGGTGAGGATGAGGTTTTGAGTCATTATGTGTTTGGTGCTCATGAGGACGCAACGGTTGAAGATATAAAAGACTTCGTCGGATATTCTGTCATCAACGGACGTGAACGGGATGGTGAACAGGTTGCAGGTACATCAACTGCAGTAGATACGGTCGGAGAGGGAGGAGACTCGGTAGGAGCAGTTGATATCGATGTTTCTTCATCTGTGGGAAGAGATGTTTATCCGATGGTACGTCGGAAGACTGCAAATGGTGACTCATGGAAGGCTATGGGTGCATGGTGGACTGCCATTAAGGATGCTCTGCCGACACTGTCTAAAGCAACGATCATGGATATTGCCCTGGTACAGGACAATGCACAGCTGGTCGAACCAACAGAAACTGTCAATCTGTATGTGAACGGACTTGCCGGGTGGGGCAGTGGATGTGCTCTTTATCACGTAACACCGGAAGGGAAGATTGAGAAACTTTCATCAGGTGGTGCTTCGGGAAGTATCGTAGCACCAACCAATGGTTTCTCTACATACTTTGTCGCTGATGACGTGGATGTACCGCAGGAGGTTAATCAGGATTTGGCGGCACTTGCTTCAGCCCAGCACAGGGAAGATAATCCGCAACCGGTAAATAACGGCGGCGGTTACGTCGGCCCCGGAGGCGGCGGTAGCGGAGGCAGCGGCGGATCCGGAGACAAGACGCCCGCATCGCCTACTCCGGTCAAGGAAGTTACTGATAATGAAAAGGATGCCGACGGACATGATGTCACGACTACGACCAAAACCTATGAAGACGGTTCCAAGCAGATCACTGAGACCGTAAAGGATCCTAATACCGGTGAAGTTTTGAAGACGACTGAAACCAGTGTGAAGACAGATGAAACGACAGGTGATAAGACGACCGAGTCGAAGACTGTTACAAAGGACGGCACTGAGACGGAGAGCAAGCTTGTTGAAAAGAAGGACGGCTCAACATCGGAAACCGTTAAGGTTACTCAGCCCTCCGGCGCAACCAGTGAAAGAAAGGAAACAAAAGAGACGGATGGCTCCTCTGAGGTCATCGTAACGGATACCAAGGCAAACGGCGACTATACATCTGATACCATCACAACGAAAGTGGTACCATCCGCGGACGGTTCCGGGACGCAGATAAAGACTGTTATTGAGCGTGAGGAGAAAAAGGAAAAGACAGAAACTACCGCCAAATATACGGTTTCTGATCCTGAGAAAAAAACACTGGTTCTGACTTCGTTCACTACGAATGCCAAGGAAACAACCATTTCGATTGGTTCAGGTATTGAGGCGGATGGTGTCAGCTACAAGATAACAGCGATTGCGCCAAAAGCATTTAAAGGAAATAAAAAGGTTAAGAAGTTTAATTCCGGAAACTCAGTCACAAAGCTGGGTGATCAGATGCTTATGAAAGCAAAGAATCTCAAAAAGGTTGTTCTTGGTAAAAATGTAAAAGAACTCGGAGCCAAGCTTTTTAATAAGGCATCATCTCTTAAGAACATACTGATAAACTCGGGCAAAATTACTAAGGTCGGAGCTCGTGCATTTGACGGTATTTCTAAAGATGCTGTGATAAAGATTGATGCATCAGTAAAAGCATTCAGGAAAATAAAAAAATTGATCGTTGGATCCGGAGGTGTTCCAAAAGGAGTTAAGTTCAAAAGAATCTGAGAAGACACTGATTTATAGGATGTTAAGAATGTGCCCCGTAGTTGTGCGGGGCACATTTTTTTGTTGCAGACGAGGGCGAAATGTGGTAAAATACCTATATCTGTGATGATAAATGGAGGTTAGTGTGAAAAATCACATTGATATGCTGATTTTTCACACGGCTGTTTGTGCCGTACCGGCTCAAAACAGCCATGATGCGACATGTGTGCTTGAGGCACACATGCGCGTGCCGCATAGATCGCGGCAGGGAGGTAACCATGAAGCTGGTATTCATCGGGGCTGATCATGAGGTGACAGGCAGCTGTCACTACATGGAGGTCGGAGATAAGAAGTTTTGTATCGATATCGGTATGGAGCAGGGACGGGATATGTTCGAGAACCAGGAGATCCCTGTAAATGCATCCGAGATAGATTTTGTTCTTTTAACACATGCGCATATCGACCATACGGGTCTGTTGCCACTGCTTTATGCGAGGGGCTTCAGGGGTCAGGTTTTCGCGACCAAAGCGACATGTGAACTGTCTCAGATCATGTTGCGTGACTCAGCGCACATCCAGCAGTTCGAAGCAGAGTGGAGAAACCGTAAGGCAGCCCGCGCCGGCGGTGAGATATATCAGCCGGTCTACACTATGGAGGATGCTCTCGGTGCGATCCATCTTTTGGTGCCGTGCGAGTATGACAGTATCATCGAGGTCTGTGACGAGGTGAAGATAAGATTTACCGATGTCGGACACCTCCTCGGATCTTCATCCATAGAGGTTTTCTGTAAAGAGGGTGCGGATGAAAGGACAGTTGTATTCTCGGGAGACCTCGGAAATATTAATAAACCTATCCTCAGAGATCCGCAGTATACAAAGGCTGCGGACTATGTAGTTATGGAGTCAACCTACGGTGATCGTATCCACAGCGATGGAGTGCCCGACTATGTCGGTGACCTCGCAGCCATCATCGAGGAGACCTTTATAAGAGGTGGAAATGTTGTTATTCCTGCTTTCGCAGTCGGACGTACGCAGGAACTTCTTTATTTCATCAGACAGATCAAGGAGCGTAAGCTCATTACCTCATATCCTGATTTCGAAGTATACGTGGACTCACCTATGGCGGTTGAGGCTACACATGTGTTCGGTCGAAACGTGGAAGAGTGTTTCTCCGAGGAGGCCAGGGACCTCGTAAAACGGGGCATAAATCCGATCGGCTTTCCGGGACTGAAGCTCTCCATCACGTCAGATGATTCAAAAGCCATCAACTTCGATCCGAATCCGAAGGTGATCCTTTCGGCATCCGGTATGTGTGATGCAGGTCGTATCAGACATCATTTGAAGCATAACCTGTGGAGAGCTGATTCATCGATCGTATTCGTGGGATATCAGACAGCAGGCACTCTGGGACGTGCACTCCTTGACGGACTCGACGAAGTTAAGCTTTTCGGAGAGCTTATCGAAGTCAAGGCCCGCATAACAAAGATAAACGGTATCAGCGGACATGCCGATGTGAACGGCCTTTTGAAGTGGGTTGAGTCCTTTACGGAAAAACCGCCGAAGAGAGTATTTGTCGTACATGGTGAGGACACAGTGTGCCAGCAGTTCACCCGTACGCTCGAGGAGCACGCATTCATCGCGAGCGCTCCTTACTCGGGAACAGAGTTCGACGTAATAAAAGGTGAGTTCATCCGCGAGACAGAGCCTGTATTTGCAGAGAGAAAGAAGGCGGCTACCAAGCGTGCATCTGACGTATTCTCACGTCTTCTCACCGCCGGCCAGCGCTTGCTTTCCATCATTAAGAAAAATGAAGGTCTGTCTAACAAAGATACCGCAAAGTTCACCGATCAGATCAACTCATTATGTGACAAGTGGGACAGATAGAATGCCCTTAAAGGACTACCAATCGATTCGCACGTGAGGAGACTTGAGCGCTGCTCCCGTCTCCGAGCGAAGAATCGATGGTAGGACGACTATAATGCTACAAGGAAACTACTCATGAAGAAGTTACTAAAGACTGTCATAATTACCGTCATTATCCTGGGAGCACTGACGGCAGGCGGGATATTTTTGCTGACAAAATCCGACGACGAGGTCGGTGAGTTCGGTACCAGACGCCACCTTCAGCAGAGCGACCAGGAGGACGAGCATGCTTTCCGCTACGATACGGAGCAGCTTGCCACCCCACTGGTAAGAGAGGGTGAGGGTAAAAATGTCCTGAACTTCGATGATTATAACGTCTTTTCCGTAGGGCACTCAAAGGCTTGCAGAGACCGACTCGACAGACTGATCCGCAGAAGCAGTCCGGATTTCGAAAAGCCCATAATCGCGTACAATCCCTTTGGTACGATGGAGAATTCTTACTATTTTTACTTCAAGACCCAGTCCAAGTATATGGTGAAGTATACAGTGACCGTCGCTGACGAAAAAGTACCCGATCGTATACGCTATGTGAATAACGGTCAGGTAAAGAACGTGAGCACGGAGCATGAGTTCGTGGTTGGCGGTCTGATCCCCGGGATGACGAACTATATCATTCTTGAGCTTCTCGATGAGAACGGTGGGCACAGGGATGAGATCATCTACAAGGCCGATGTGCCTGAGGCTTCGCTCCCCCACAAGGTTTCGTATGAGCGCGGGAAGAGTGATTTCCGCCTCCAGAACGGTATGTTTTTCATGCTTCCGAAGGATGATAAAAGGATATACACCTACGATAATAACGGATATATCAGAGGTATCATCAATACTGAATCCGAACATGGCAGGAGAGTCTTTACCACCGATTCAAATCTGGTTTACCAGACCGCAGGGACTCATGTTGCCAAGATAAACAGGATAGGGCAGATCGAGGGCATGGCCCTGTTTACGGGCATCACGGATATACTGGATTTCTCATACGATGGTTATGATAACGTCTATGCGCTGGTAAAGGAGAAAAAGCAATACAAGATCGTATGCTCATCTACCGCAGGCGGCCGTACCAAGGACGTGTTTACTTTCCCGAAGGGAATAAAGGTCACATCGATAGTCAGTGTGACGGGAAGCAAACTCTATGCATCGACGTCTTCCCCGATGGGTATCATGAGGATCGACGGACTTATGAGTGCGGATCCCAGGGTGGGGCTTGTGTTCGGTATCACGTCTGACTGGGTGACTACCCCGTACAAGAAAAAAATAGTCGACCCGACTGCTCCGAAAAAGGAGAAAAAGAAGGACGACGATAAAGACAAAAAGAAGGATAACAAGGACAAGTCTTCCGGAGAGGATGAGTCGGAAGATGGCGAGGAAGCAGAAGCGGCTTCCGGTGAGGCAGTGTTGGTAGCTCCCGAGGAGAAAAAGGATCCGCCTTTAGCCGGATGGGATATGAAGGACAGCGTGCTGTCTTTGGTTGCTGATGAGTCCGCGGGAAAGACCGACGTGCTCACGTTCTGCGTAGAGAAGGGCAGGCTCATCCATGCGGTGAAGCTTCAGATAGACGGAAAGAAAAAAGAAG
This sequence comes from uncultured Lachnospiraceae bacterium, assembly GCA_947169235.1. GTDB lineage: Bacteria > Bacillota > Clostridia > Lachnospirales > Lachnospiraceae > Eubacterium_F. Next base: position 35,239 of record CAMVOY010000004.1, read on the forward strand.
CGAAGGTTCTCCTCGACAAGGAAACCGAGTTTGACGGACAGGTTTTCATGCAGTGGTATGATCACGGTTATTCGATCATTGCCAACGGGACCAGAGGTACTTATGAGGAGAGAGATGCCGACTTCAGAGTGACCAGGACATTTGATTTCGGCAGAGAGTTTGACGGTCTGTGGAAGTATTCCCTTGAGGGTATGTTCTTCTTTGGTTGACAGATATGGTTTTCGTCTTGGTCATTTTTACGAGATGAGGCGCAAAAATTAATTTTTCTTTGGAGAGATTTACATCTTGTCACGGACGAGGTGTTAATGTATAATGGGTGGCAGTAAATTTTATTATTATCGTGATAGGAGGTTTTACCATGAAATTATTTGTTGATACCGCAAAAATCGAGGATATCAAGAAGGCAGAGGAGATGGGCGTAATCTGTGGAGTGACCACAAATCCGTCACTTATCGCCAAGGAAGGTGGCAGAAGCCAGGAGGACGTACTTAAGGAGATCGCTTCTATAGTTGACGGACCGATCAGTGGTGAGGTCAAGGCAACTACAGTCGATGCAGAGGGAATGATCGCAGAGGGACGTGAGATCGCCAAGCTTCATCCGAATATGGTTGTAAAGATCCCTATGACAATCGAGGGACTTAAGGCTGTAAAGGTTCTTGCTTCTGAGGGCATCAAGTGTAACGTGACACTTATCTTTTCGGCAAACCAGGCACTGCTCGCTGCCAGGGCAGGTGCTGCTTATGTATCACCGTTTATGGGACGTCTTGATGACATCTCTACACCGGGTATCGATCTGATCGAGCAGATCGCAGCTATTTTTGCAAACTATCCTGACATCGAGACAGAGATCATCGCAGCCAGCATCAGAAATCCAATCCATGTTACGGATTGTGCACTTGCAGGTGCTGATATCGCAACTGTACCGTACGGAGTTATTGAGCAGATGACAAAGCATCCGCTTACCGACAAGGGTATCGAGAATTTCCAGAAGGATTATATCGCTGTCTTCGGGCGATAAGGCTCACGCCGTACGAAAGGAGACCAACTATGGACATTAAAGAGCTTCAGAAAAAAGCCGTCGAGGTCCGCAAGGGCGTTATTGTCGGCACTCATGCAGCTAAGTCGGGCCATCCGGGCGGATCGCTCTCAGCTGCTGATATTTTCACATATCTTTTCTTTGAGGAGTTGAATATCGACCCGGCCAATCCTGACAAACCGGACCGTGACCGTTTCGTCCTCAGTAAAGGTCATACAGCGCCGGGTTACTATGCGGCACTGGCTAACCGTGGATTCTTCCCGGTAAAGGATCTCGAGACACTTCGTCATACGGGATCATACCTTCAGGGACATCCGGACAAAAAGCATATCCCGGGCGTGGATATGAGTTCAGGATCGCTCGGACAGGGAATCTCGGCAGCGGTTGGTATGGCACTGTCAGCAAAACTGTCAGGTGACAGCTATCGTGTATACACGCTTCTTGGTGACGGTGAGATCCAGGAGGGACAGGTTTGGGAGGCAGCGATGTTTGCCGGCTCCAGAAAGCTCGATAACCTCGCTGTGATCGTTGACAACAACAACCTTCAGATCGACGGACCTATCGATCAGGTCTGCTCACCGTATCCGATCGATGAGAAGTTCAAGGCGTTCGGATTCCATGTGATCAATATCGACGGTAATGATTTTAATGATATCAAAAAAGCTTTCGACGAGGCTCGTGCTACGAAGGGACAGCCGACTGCGATCATCGCAAAGACCGTTAAAGGAAAGGGTGTCTCATTCATGGAGAATCAGGTAGGATGGCACGGCAAGGCTCCGAACGATGAGGAGTTCGAGAAGGCCATGGCAGAGCTTGATAAGATAGGAGGTGCAATCTAATGGCTGATAAGATCGCTACAAGAGACAGCTACGGTAATGCACTGGTTGAGCTCGGCAAGGCACATGATGATCTCGTGGTTCTGGATGCCGACCTCGCAGCTGCTACCAAGACAGGGACTTTTAAAAAGGAGTTCCCGGAAAGACATATTGACTGCGGAATCGCAGAGTGTAACATGATGGGTATCGCAGCGGGACTCGCTACTACAGGCAAGGTACCGTTCGCATCGACATTTGCCATGTTTGCGGCAGGACGTGCTTTTGAGCAGGTTCGTAATTCGATCGGTTACCCACAGTTAAACGTAAAAATAGGCGCTACGCACGCAGGTATCTCCGTAGGAGAGGACGGTGCTACACATCAGTGTAATGAGGATGTCGCTCTGATGCGTACCATTCCGGGGATGACTGTCATCGTACCGAGTGATGATATCGAGGCTAAGGCAGCGGTTAAGGCTGCATATGAGCATCAGGGACCGTGCTACCTCAGATTCGGACGTCTTGCAGTACCGGTTATCAATGACAGACCGGATTACAAGTTTGAGCTTGGAAAGGGCGTTGTTCTCCGCGAGGGTAAGGATGTAACGATCATTGCCAGCGGACTGCCTGTATCAAACTGCCTTGAGGCAGCAGAGAAGCTCGCTGCAGACGGTATCGATGCTGAGGTTATAAACATCCACACGATCAAGCCTCTTGATGAGGAACTCGTACTCGCATCTGCAAAAAAGACAGGCAAGGTAGTAACGGTTGAGGAGCACTCCGTTATCGGCGGTCTCGGATCAGCTGTTTGTGATTGCCTCTCAGAGAATCTTCCGACAAAGGTATTAAAGATCGGTGTTAATGATGTGTTCGGCGAGTCAGGTCCGGCCCTTGAGCTTGTGGCTAAATACGGACTTGATACCGACAGCATCTATGAAAAGGTAAAAAACTTCTGACATCAGTGTTCTGAAAGGACGGTGACCATGAAGAGATTTGAGATGAAGAAACTTGGGATTGTTTTTCTGATTGCGTGCCTTTTGATGACCGGATGCGGTTCCGGCGACGGCAATTCGAGTGCATATAAGGAGGCCGTAAGGGAACCTTCGGCAGGTGAAGGCTTTGATTATATGACAGATGAGGCTGAGCCTGCTGTGGAGGAGGCTCAGGATGCAGCGAAGTCTGATGATGCAAATGCAGACGCGTCGAACTCATCAGAAAAAAACACCCAACAGTCAAATACCACAAACAGAGTAGATACGGAAAAGCTTGTTTTCAGATGCAGTATGTCCATCGATACTCTGGAGTATGCTGACTCGGTAAAGAGTTTCCGCAATCTGATCAAGAAGTATGATGGTTTCGTCGAGAATGAGAATGAATCAGATGACGGTGCTGCGAACGGGTATTATTATTACGATGAGATGAAACAGGGTAAGAGGCATTCCACTTACACTGCTACCGTACGTATCCCGTCTGCCAAGTATGATGATTTCTGCGAGGAAACGGGTAACATCGGTGAGGTCAGGACGAGAAATGCAAATGTAGAGAATGTCTCACAGAGCTACTACAACCTGCAGGCTGAGCTGGAGGTCTTGGAGGCAAAGTATCAGCGCTATCTTGAGATGCTCAAGAAGGCTACTACGACCAAGGATATAATCGAGATCGAAAACACGATCACGAGTATCGAGGTCCAGATCAACCAGATAAAGACACAGCTCAACAGGTACGATAATGATGTTGCTTATTCATACGTATCAGTTACGATCAAAGAGGTTGAGAAGATCGTTCAGGAGGAAGAGAAGGGAACTATCTCAAATGCTTTCTCCGGTTCGATGGAGGCATTTGGCGAGGTTTGCCACAGCCTGTTTATAGTATTCATATACTTCCTGCCTTATCTGATCGTGATCCTGGTGATCCTGATCATCGTATGGCTTGCAACCATGCCTGTCAGAAAAAAGCATAAGGCGGCAAAAAAACTCGCAAAACAGGCGCAGGAGGGTGCTAAACCGAATCGGCCTGTGGAAGCGGCACCGGAAAATACAGAAAAGAAATAAAGGAATAGTTATGGTAACTGAATATGAGGTTAGCCCGTTTGGGGGCGCTGTAAATATTCGTGTTAGAGTGCCCGGTTCGAAGAGTATGACGAACCGGGCATTACTTTTAGCTGCGCTTGCAGACGGAGACAGTACGCTTAGCGGGATCGGAGTGAGTGATGATTCCGGAGTATTTATGGAGGCGCTTATAGCGCTCGGATTTGATCTTACGGAAAGCTATGGGAGTGACGGCAGGGTATACGTAAAGATAACCGGGTGCGGGGGTGATCTGCCTTCTAAAGATGCGAGCGTATATGTTGGCAGTGCAGGGACAGCAGCACGATTTCTGACAGCGATGATGGCGCTGTCTGACGGACGTTATGAGGTGAACTCATCGGAACAGATGAAAAAACGTCCGATGAGAGAATTGTTAGAAGCACTCGAGGCACTCGGTGCGACGTTTGACTTTCATGAGGAGGCGTATGCGTTTCCGTTTACCGTTACGGGAAGGCTTCATGAGGTGAATACCGGGAAGCCGGTGCCTGCTGAGATATCGCTTAATATCGACAGAAGTTCACAGTTCTTATCAGCACTTTTGTTATGCGGCCCGATGGTCACAGAAGGGTTTGCTATACGTCTGACGGGTACCAGAGAGGCAATATCCTACGTAAAGATATCAGAAAGAATGATGAGTCAATTTGGATACTGTAGTCCTACGCAGCGTAACTCCGGGGAGCGAAATGTATACAGCGTTGTCTCAGGTAGCGGCTATGCTGCTCGAGACTATCAGATCGAGCCCGATGTATCGGCTGCTTGCTATTTTTATGCGATGGCAGCTGCGAACGGAGGAGAGGCAACTGTTATTGGAGTGAACAGGGACAATACTCAGGGGGATATGAGGTTTATCGATCTGCTCGAGCGTATGGGGTGTACGGCAACCGAAAACGGGGACGGAGATATCGTAGTCAAAAAAGACCCCAAAACGCCCCTTAAAGGTATCGAGGTAAATATGAGCGACTTCTCTGACCAGACGATGACTTTGGCGGCGATTGCGCCTTTTGCGGATGACAGCGTGACGATCACGGGGGTAGGTCATATCAGAGGGCAGGAATCTGACAGGATTCATGGAATAGTGACTGAGCTTACGAGGCTCGGGGTTGGCTGCGAGGAGAGAGATGACGGCGTAAGGATAGAGCCTCTCTCTGAGGATGAGCTTGTAAAACGAGCTGAGGATGGAGTAAAAACACATATTACTACCTATGATGATCATCGCATGGCCATGGCGTTCGCCGTGACGGGTACCAAAATGAGCGGTGTGATCATTGATAATCCTGAGTGTTGCAGCAAAACGTTCGATTCGTATTTTGATATTTTAACTTGCCTAAGGGTGTAAATCATGATAAAATAAAGTGATGCTTTTTCATAGGAGGATGTGTGCCCATGCAGTCAAAAATAGCTTACACGGATGAGGTCGATGACATCGAAGAGGCAGTTGGCGAGATATTTGATGCCTTTTCCGATTTTGAATTCAAGAAAAACAGCCTCGCGATCATTTTTATGGAGGAGGATGTTGAATACCCCGAGCTCTACGAGGGATTGTCGAAGAAGTGGGATTTCCCGATCATCGGTTGTACCTGTACGGCGATGCTTGTTTCGGGTCCCGGATTTGCAAGTGACGGCATTTCTGTTCTGGTCATGACTGCAGATGACTGCAGGTTTGAGGCCGGTGTCACGGGTGAGCTCACGAGGGATAACTATGAAAAGAGCATTGCTGATCTGTACGGCGAGCTCAGTGGTCGTTTGGGAGAGAAGGAAAAGATCATCATCAGCTACGCTGTATGTGTGACCGCCAGAAATCATGTCTCGGCAGATGATCTTTTGGCTGCTACTGATGCCGTGAGTAATGGTACTCCGATCATTGGAGGTCTGGCATCTGACAGATTCAGTTTTGATGATACGTGCGTTTTCTGTAATGAAAAGCTGGTTAAAAATGGACAGGTCATCGTGCTGGTTGCAGGTGAGTTTGAGCCGAAATATATTCACATCACATCTATCGAGGCGAGGGTAAGTCCTCAGACCTATGAGATCACTGAGTCAAACCATAACGAGGTTATGTGTATTGACGGAAGACCGATGGTGGATGTTCTGAAGGAAGAGGGATTCGAGGTCGGGAAAGAGGATGTTCTCAGAGAGTATCTGTTGACTCCGTTTATCGTGACCATACCGCAACCTGATGGTGGTGAGGTACGTGCGGCCAGAAACCTCTCTCTGATCAATAAAGAGAACAAAAGCGGTCTGTTTTTGGGAGCGATGCCCAAGGGCTCGAAGATTCAGGTCGGATTTATCAATCGTGACAATGTAAAAGAGACGCTGAATACGGCGCTCAATGAACTTAAGGAGTATATCGGATCGACTGATTATCCGTATTCCACCGTATTATGTACGAGCTGTGCGGCAAGGTATCTTGCTTTGGCGAACAGTATCCAGGGGGAAGCAGGCAGATGGCTGGAGTCATTGCCTAATCAGCTCAATTTCTTCGGTATGTACTCAAATGGTGAGTTCTGCCCTGTAACAGATAAAAACTCCGGAAATGATTATAATACATTCCACAACTTTACTTTCGTTATTTTAGCACTTTGATCCTAGTCTTATGGCGGGAAGGGGAAGCCTATGAGCGAGGAACTTCAGTTGTCTCCTGAGGAGGATATACAGTCCCTCCAACTGGAGATAAAGAAGCTTAAGCGTGAGGTTAAACGCGCAAAGAAGGATAACGAGCTTATGCGTATGGCCACCGAGCAGGCGATCCATACACAGGAGTTTGTACAGCGCGATAACCTCAGACAGCTTTTCTTCAACAAACAGATGATGAAGACATCCCCATATGCTCTTGTTCTGACCGATGAAAATCTCATGACGGTCATGGCTTCGGATGCCTATTTTCATTTCGTCGGATACGATGACAGACAGGAACTCAGTAGTGGAATACATGTACGTGAAGCATTCAATCAGCTTCTTGATGACGAGCAGATGGATGAGTTCATGGAAAGATGTGATCAGGTCAAAAACGGCGAGAGAATAGAGCCATATCTGATCAGAACCAGGATAAGAGGATCATATAGGGATATACAGGTCACGATCCGTAGCATGACGACGGATGAGGGTGTTTTTGTCGGTCTTGATATTATTCTTATGGATATGACCGAGATGATCGAAGCGAAGCAGAAGGCGGATGAGGCCAACCAGGCAAAGAGTAATTTCCTTGCAAACATGTCTCATGAGATCCGTACGCCGATCAATGCAGTCCTCGGAATGGATGAGATGATCCTCAGAAACTCCAACGAGGATGAGATACGTGGTTATGCCATGGATATCCAGACTGCCGGGAAAACCCTTTTGGCCATCATTAATGAGATCCTCGATTTCTCCAAGGTTGAGGCAGGAAAAATGGAGATCATACCTACCCAGTATGAGCTCGGATCTTTGGTAAATGACCTGATAAACATGGTTCAGGATAAGATAAACAAAAAAGGCCTCGAGTTGGAGGTTGATGTGGATGAGGCTATGCCGCATGAACTCTTCGGCGATGAGATCCGTATAAAGCAGTGTATGCTGAACCTTTTGAATAATGCCGTTAAGTATACGGAAAAGGGCAAGATAAAGCTCGGCGTCGGTTTCCGCAGAAAAGATGATTTTACGATTTATTTGGAAGCGATCATATCCGATACCGGCATCGGCATGAAGCAGGAGGACATGGAACGCCTGTTTACGCCGTTTACGAGAATAGAAGAAAAGAGAAACCGCACGATCGAGGGTACGGGACTCGGCATGAGTATCACGAAAAAGCTTCTCGAGCTGATGGGAACATCCCTTTCCGTTGACAGTGTGTATGGCAAGGGTTCGACGTTCTCATTTGCAGTGGAACAGAAGGTTTTGAGTGACGAGCCGATAGGAAGCTTTGTTGAGAGTTTCAAATGCAGCAGACGTGAAGCTGAGAAAAAGCAGTACAAGGCGATGTTTTACGCACCTCTTGCGCATGTTCTCGTGGTCGATGATACGGAGACCAACCTTATCGTGTTCAAGGGGCTTTTGAAGGAGACGGGTATTCAGATCGACACTGCGGCATCCGGTCGGGAGGCACTCATTCTCACGGAAAAGAATAAATATGATGTAGTATTTGTCGATCATATGATGCCCGAAATGGACGGACTTGAGACTCTCGAAGAGATGAAAAAGCAGCCGGATTACGATAAATCCGTTCATATTGCACTTACGGCGAATGCGATCTCGGGAGCCAGGGAGACATATCTGTCGGCCGGATTTGATGACTATCTGTCAAAGCCCATAGACGGAAGTCTTCTTGAGACGATGTTAAAAAAATACATTCCTGCATCAAAACGGGATACTCAGGAATCCTACACGGGTCAAAAAGAAAAAACAGAGCCCGAAAAGAAAAAAGTCGAGATACCCGAATGGCTTTATGATGTACCCGGACTTGATGTCAAGGAGGGTGTCAAAAACTGTGGCGGTGAGGAGAGCTTCATGAATGTCATCACGACGTTTCATGATACCGCTGATCAGAAAAACAGGGAGATCGTGGGATTTTTTATAACAAAGGACTGGAAGAATTATACCGTACGTGTGCATGCGCTTAAAAGCAGTGCGCGTATCATAGGAGCGTTGAAGCTTTCGAAGCTCGCTGAGCAGTTGGAGATGGCGGGAAAGAGCGATGACATTGACTTTATCATGGCTCACAATGATGCTGCGCTCGGGATGTTCGAAATGCTCGACGGAAGGCTTAAAAAGTTTGACGAGGTATCCGATTCTCTTCCTTTGATCGAGGATGCTCTTCTCAAGGAGGCATATTCGACTATTTATGACTATACATTGAGTTATGATTTCGGTATGGTGGAGTCAACTCTTTCGATGTTAAAAGCGTATAAACTCAGTCCCGAAGATGAGATCATCATCAAACAGGTGAATGACAAGCTGATGAATCTGGACTGGGATGCGATAGAGATTTTGGTCAAGGATAGAAGAAAATAAAAGGGGAATGCTATGGCTACGAAAATTGAGGGAACAGTGACTATCATCAGCTCTTCGGAGGGATTCTTTACGAAGGGTATGGAGGCAAAGATCCAGGAGATGGGATACTCTACTGCATTTGCCACTTTAAATGAGGCAAGCAGAGTCCTGGGCAGGATCCGTTCGGGCACAGGGCTTTATGTACTGTATATGCAGGATGAGATCGAGCAGAAAACACTCATGGATCTTCATGATATCCTGAATGTAGACAGCAAGAAGGTCATAATCATCGGTGAGGGTGAGGATTATGATGCAATGAAAAAGATCATCCCCGTTACTCAGATACTCAAATGGCTGGACAGACCCCTTGACATGAATGCATTTTTGAAGTGCGTGCGTGAGTACTATGAGGAAGAAGAGGAAGTATATGAGAAAAAGACCATTCTTATCGTTGATGATGATATCACATACATGCGACTGATATATGACTGGCTTAAGGAAGATTACACTGTCGGTATGGCATCATCGGGTGTGCAAGCGATCTCTTGGCTTGTGAAGAATACGGCGGATCTGGTACTGATGGATTATGAGATGCCGATTGTAAACGGACCTCAGGTGGTACAGATGCTACATTCGGATTCGACGACGGGGGCGATACCGGTCATGTTTTTGACCGGCAAAAATGAAAAAGAGTTTGTTATGAGCGTGGTCGACTTAAAACCGGTCGATTACCTCTTAAAGACGATCGACAAGATGGCTCTTTTGGGGAAGATAAAGAAGTTCTTTGAGAGTCAGAGGAAGCTGAATAAAGAATAATGTGAGTACATACGAAGATTGATGTATATTTCTGTGTCTAAAAGACAGACGGGAATTGATGACTATTTCTGCACGGACACGCTTGCGCTTTTTTATCATACGTCACGTTGCACGGCTAGAAAAGACCTAGCCTGCGCAACGACGTATGATAGACATTCCGTGCAGTGAAATATGTCATCAATTCCCTTTGTACGTTATACGAGACAAGACATGTATTGAGCGTGGATATGATGAAAAAGATGCATGGAGAATGATGGCGGTTGAAAAACATGGACAAGCTTAAGCAGGTTTATTTTTAAAAAAAGTACTTGATTTTTTTTAATTTTGGGTTTAACATACTATATGTGACTTTATATAGAATAATGAAGGGAAGTTTTTGGAATGAAGACTATTATCGAGAGGCTGAATGACATTGCTGCGACGGCGTTTGAGAAGGCCGGGTATGATCCGAAGTATGGGAAGGTCGGCGTGTCGAACAGACCTGATCTGTGTCAGTATCAGTGTAACGGAGCCATGGCAGCTGCAAAGGAGTATCATAAAGCGCCGATCCGGATCGCGAATGAGATCGTGGAGGGGATGGACATATATGATGCCTTTGAGTCAGTCGAGGCTGTGAATCCGGGATTTATCAATATCAATATTAATCCGGAGTTTCTGGCTGAGTATGTCGAGCAGATGAGCAGGGATGCGAGACTCGGGGTGCCGGTGCCGGAGAATCCGAAAACCATTATCGTTGATTACGGCGGAGCGAATGTGGCGAAACCACTTCATGTAGGACATTTGAGACCGGCTACGATCGGTGAGAGTGTTAAGAGAATTTGTGCATTTGCCGGACACAAGGTGATAGGTGATGTGCATCTGGGTGACTGGGGACTGCAGATGGGACTTATCATCGCAGAGTTGAAGAAAAGAAGCCCCGAGCTTGTTTACTTTGATGAGAACTTCTCAGGTGAGTATCCGAAAGAAGCTCCATTTACGATAAGTGACTTAGAGGAGATCTATCCGGCAGCGAGTGCGAGATCCAAGGAGGATGAGCAGTTCAGGCTTGAGGCTGAGGAGAACACCAGACGTCTTCAGGAGGGATATGAACCTTATATGGCGATATGGAGACACATAATGGATGTGTCGGTCGCCGATCTTAAAAAGAATTATGACAGGCTCGATGTGCACTTTGACCTCTGGAAGGGAGAGAGTGATGTCGAGAGCTATATACCGGATATGATCGAAGATCTGAAGGCCAAGGGACTTGCTCACGAGAGTGAAGGAGCGCTTGTCGTGGATGTGACTGAGCCGGATGACTCGAAGGAGTTGCCGCCCTGTATCGTTGTCAAATCAAATGGTGCAACACTTTATGCGACGACGGATCTGGCGACTATCATCGAGAGGGAGAAGCTGTATAAGCCCGATCAGATCATATATGTCGCGGACAAAAGACAATCGTTACACTTTACTCAGGTATTCAGGGTTGCGAAAAAGGCAAAGCTTCTTCCGGAGTCTACAGAGCTTGTGCACATCGGGTTCGGAACGATGAACGGTCCGGACGGTAAGCCGTTCAAGACCCGTGACGGCGGGATACTGAGACTTGAGCAGCTTCATCAGCAGATTGTGGATGAGGTCAAAAAGAAAATGAGCGAGAACCGTGATTACGGTGAGGTGGAGCTTAACGAGATCGCTGATAAGGTCGGACTTGCCGCGTTGAAATACGGAGATCTGTCAAACCAGGCAGCAAAGGATTATATCTTTGATGTGGAGCGTTTTGCTTCGTTTGAGGGAAACACCGGTCCATATATCCTGTACACGATAGTCAGGATCGGTTCAGTCCTTTCGAAGTTTGCCGATGAGGGAGGACAGATCGATGAGGATGAAGAGCTGATGGCTCCCGCATCGGAGAGTGAGAACGAGCTTTACAGGACTCTGGCAGGATTCATCGAGATGGTGGATGTCGCATACAGAGAGCTCGCGCCGCACAAGGTATGTCAGTATGTATACGCGCTATCCGAGGCGTTTAATCGTTTTTATCACGAGACCAGGATCCTCGCGGAAGAGGATGAGGAAAGAAAGAACTCGTATTTGAGACTTATTATGTTGGTCAGACGTGTGCTGAAGCAGGGCATCGATCTGCTCGGTTTCGAAGCGCCGATTAAGATGTAAGGAGGGAATAAGATGTTTATCGGAAGAGAGAAGGAGAGAAAGCAGCTGGAGGCTTCCTTCAAGAAAAATGACAACGACATTGTGATCCTTTACGGCCGTGAAGGCGTGGGAAAGACCACTCTTGTGAAGGAGTTCGTAAAAGACAAGCATATGGTCTACTATCAGGCCAGAGAGCTTTCTGAGAAGGAGCAGAACCGTTACTTCGACAAAAAGAAGGAGGAGGTCTCAAAGTTTCTTCTTATACCTACCAGAGAAAAATGCGTACTCGTTATCGACGAGTTTGATCTGATGCAGAAGGGGTACAAGACATTTTTCCAGGATTTCATCTCATATCTGAACACGCTCCCCATCGGACAGGTGATGGTACTTTTGGTGAGCTCGTCCGTTCAGTGGGTTGAGAACAAGATGGCAGATGAGGCACCGGAGCTTATCGGCGAGGTCAGTTCGTTTATCAAGCTGAGAGAGTTTACCTTCCTCGAGATGGTGGACCGTTTTCCGAACTCAACAACAGAGGATATCATTACCATTTACGGGATCCTCGGTGGCGTGCCGGAGTATCTCGATCTGTGGAATCCAAAGGAGTCCGTACGTAAAAATATCATCAGACTGTTCCTCGATGAGCATGCGCCGTTGAAAAAGGAGCCGTCGAGATTTCTTAAGACCGTGTTAAGAGAGCTTCCTTTCTACAATACGATCCTTTCCGTACTTGCGGAGGATATGCCGAAGCTTAATTATCTTTACAACAGAACAGGATTCTCCCGTGCGAAGATATCCGTTTATATCAAGAACCTTATTCAGCTCGATGTGGCTACAAAGATCTTTTCATTTGAGCCGGATAAAAGAGATGCTGTTCAGAAAGGTCTTTACGGTATCACGGATTCTTTGCTTAAGTTCTATTTCAAGTTGATATATCCGAATATCAGTGAGCTTTCTTTGCTTACACCGGAGGAGTTTTTCGCGAAGTATATAAAGGACGAGCTTCCGGGTATCATGGAGTATGCTTATATCAAGGTCTGCAGGGAGTTTATGGATCTGATGAGTCGCTACGATCGTCTGCCGGAGAAGTTTGGAAACTTCGGCTCGCTGTACGGCAAGACCGGATTTATCCCGCTTGTTTCGCGTTCGGAGAATGGCAAGATAGTTGTCGGAGAGTGCAAGTGGTCATCGAAGCCGATGACTATGAAGGATTTCGAGACTCTGCTTGACAATACAAACCAGCTTGGTAAGGAAGCGGATTATTATTATCTGTTTTCGAAGGAGGGATTCGCACAGGATCTCGCTGCGATGGCACAGAATATGGACAATATCAATACCATTTCGCTTGAGGACATGTAGTGTTTCCGTGTGGCATAGACGGACGAATTTGACCTTTCCGTTCGGAGGTCCGCTTTCGCCATTCTGAAACGTAGCACTGCATGGCACCAAAAGACGGTGCCTACGCAGTGACGTTTCAGACAGCCTCCTCACAAAAAGGGTCAAATCGTCCTATGGCCACACTGCTTTCAAATAAAATCTTCAGGAGAGATTAAAAAGTTCTTGGAGGAAGAAAATGGATAAGTTATATAAGTATGCGAGTTCGCTGATCATGTATAATAAGTCGAGAACGGGGACGGTGCTTGAGAGACTGAGTGATATTATCCGTGGTTATGAGAAGAATCCGTCTTCGGGGGTGAATCCTCAGGCGCAGGTTAATGATGAGATACATAAGATACTTGAGATCGCGACTACGTATGGATTTACGGAGAATCTTTGGACTTCGTATGTCAGTTATCTGATCGCTACGGATGAGAACCCTTTCAGCATTCTTTGTGAGATGGTAGGTGCTGCGAAGGATGCCTCTGCCAATGAGATCGTTAAGAAGGATATGGATAATTTTTACCGTATTTATAATTACGATTTTAAAAAGGCTGAGGAGGTCATCGGGACGGATTGTTTTTCATTATTATTGAACTACAAAAGCATGCACAAGGATGCAAATACGTATAATAAGAGCGTCAGTGAAAAAGTAAAAGAGCTCCGTTTGGAACTTGACAAGGCTAAAAACGGAGATGATTTTTTTGAGACAGTAACCGCGTTTTATAAGAAGTATGGCGTTGGAAAATTTGGTCTGAATAAAGCGTTCAGAGTAGTTGGAGAGGGCAAAGATTTTTCCATCGAGGCGATCACTCATACATCCGATGTGACACTCGATCATCTGGTGGGATACGAGTCACAGAAGGAGAGACTTATCGAAAACACTGAGGCTTTTGTATCAGGAAAGCCCGCTAACAATTGCCTGTTATACGGTGATGCCGGGACCGGTAAATCGACCTGTATCAAAGCGATTGTCAATCAGTATTATGAAAAAGGGTTGAGGCTTATTGAGATATACAAGCATCAGTTCAGAGAGCTGTCACAGATCATACGCCAGGTTAAAAACAGGAATTACAGGTTTATAATTTACATGGATGATCTGTCTTTCGAGGAGTTTGAGACTGATTATAAATATTTAAAAGCCGTTATCGAGGGTGGTATGGAGGTTCGCCCGGATAATGTGCTCATTTATGCGACTTCAAATCGTCGTCATCTGATCAGAGAGACTTGGTCGGATCGACCGGATATGTATGCTGAAGAGGTTCATCGCAGCGATACCATGCAGGAGAAGCTTTCTTTGGCGGCCCGATTCGGAGTAAATATCAGCTTTGATAAGCCGAGTAAAATGCTTTTTGATCAGATCGTCACAGAACTTGCCAAAGGCGCCGGTATCGATATGTCCGAAGATGAGCTTATCAATCGGGCAAACGTCTGGTCGCTTCGCAACGGCGGCTACTCGGGTCGAACCGCGGAACAATTTATCGTCAATTTATTAAGTAAAATCTAGTTGTATAACTTGTGCCAAAGTTCCTGCGGTATGGCCGCACAGGGGTAAAAATAATAATAGGGAGAACTGATATGTTCGAAAAATATTTTCCCGATGAGACCGTCTCATCGACTTATGATATCGACTATGAGAAGTTGTATGCCGATGGCTACAGAGGGCTTCTTTTTGATATTGATAACACACTTGTCAAGCATGGTGAGGGCGCCGATGACAGAGCCAAGGAGCTGTTTTTAAGACTGAAAAAAATAGGCTTTGAATGTTGTCTGATTTCTAACAATAAAAAACGTCGCGTGAATATGTTTAACGAGGACATCGGAGTACACAGCGTCTTTAATGCGCACAAGCCTGCGGCGAAGGGTTATTATTATGCGATGGAACTGATGAATACCAATCTCAATAATACCGTATTTATCGGCGATCAGCTGTTTACGGATATCTTCGGAGCGAAGAGGATAGGTATGAAGAATTATCTTGTTTCCCCGATCAACAAGCGCGAGGAGATCCAGATCGTGATCAAAAGAAAGCTTGAGAATGTAGTGCTTTCCGAGTACAGGGCAAAGATCAAAGCGAAGCTGAGAAAAAGAGAGATTGAAAAGGGGATTCAGAATCAGGAAAAACACGAGATCAGAGAATGGAAGAAAAAGCGCTATCACAGACTGAAGATGCAGAGTGATGATATGGCGCAATAGAAAAACTATTTAAACAGAGAAAAGATCATGAGAAAAGAGATTGATAAACTGTTATCAGACGCAAAGGTTGATCTGGCACTGATAACGGATGAAGCGAATATGAGATACTTATCCGGCTTTACGGGAGAGGGCTATCTGCTTCTTACAAAGAATGCCGGAAAGGTTGTAACCGATTCGAGATATACTGTTGCGGCCCGTGAGGAGTGTCCTGATCTCGAGATAGTTGATTGGGGAAAGATCGGATACTATAAGCCTGCCATGGATGCCGTTAAAGAAAAGCTGATAAAGGCTGTTGGATATGAGGATATGTATCTGACGGTGGCAGAGTTTAAGCAGTTTGAAAAGAAGCTGAAAAGATACGCAGTCTTAAAACCTCTCGGTGTAAAGGCGGACGAACTGAGGCAGGTCAAGGATGATACTGAGATCAGCCTGATAGCCGAGGCTGAGGCGATTGGAGACAGAGCGTTTGCAAGACTTATGCTGGATCTGGGAGTCGATGTACGGAAACTCGGTGAGGTCGGTAAAGAGGTGGCCCGATACCACGTCCGCACACCGATAGATGCTCTGAAGTCTACCGAAAAACAGATAGCGGCGAAGCTCGAGTTCTATATGAAGGATGAGGGCGGAGAGAAGCTCAGTTTCGATACTATCGCTGCGAGCGGCTTAAACGGAGCGAAGCCGCATGCGGTACCGACCGACAGGCTGCTGAAAAAAGGCGAGCTTCTGACGCTGGATTTCGGATGTGTCTACAAGGGATACTGCTCTGATATGACACGTACCGTCGCTATCGGAAAGCCTTCTTTAGAGCTTACAAAGATATACAACATTGTAAAAAATGCACAGGAGACCGCGCTTAAGCTTATCAAACCCGGCATGACCGGTAAGGAGATAGACGCCCTTGCACGAGATGTTATCAAAAAAGAGGGCTACGGACAGTACTTCGGTCATTCCCTGGGGCATTCAGTGGGATTAAAGATTCATGAGAAACCGGGCTTTTCCATAAAGGAAAAAACCGTTATCCGTCCCAATATGGTTGTTTCCGTCGAGCCCGGGATATATGTGGAAAACGTCGGTGGAGTGCGTATTGAGGACCTTGTGGCGATAACAAAGGATGGAATTAAGAATTTATCAAGGTCGGTAAAGGAACTGATTTCGGTATGATGATGATATAAATCGTACGATTGCTATAAAAAGTAAAATTTGACAATAAATAGTAAGATTTTTATAATTTGTAAAGGAGCGATGCCTATGACCAAACGTGAAAACCCCGATGTAAGAGAACTCATCTGCGTGCCAATCGTATCTCTGGTGTGGTTTGGCATACTCGCTGAAGCACGTAAAATAGCGGAAGAGCGGGTTGATATGGCCGAGTGGAGACTTGACTTTTTTGCGGGACAGGCGGAAGAGATCCCGGCGGTCATAAAGGAGTTGAAAGGAATACTCGGTGAAAAAAAACTGATCGTCACACTTCGTTCCACAGACGAGGGCGGTGAGGAAAAAGGCGATCGTTTTGATTATTATTCTACCATCTCCATGATCATAGATCAGGGGCTCGCCGACTACGTCGATATCGAGGTGGAAAAGGATGAGGACAAACTGCGCGAGATGATAGTGAAAGCGCAGGGCAAGTTTACCAAGATCATCGGTTCATACCATGATTTTGAAAAAATGCCTGATGAGGATTTCATCGTAGAGAAACTCACAAAGATGCGAGACGAGGGATGTGATGTCGGAAAGATAGCCTGCATGGCCGAGACTACGGATGATGCAGGAAGGATGTTGGTAGCAACGGGGCGTTTTCATGAAAAGCATCCGTCATTCCCGATAGCGACGATGGCGATGGGAAGACCGGGATATGTGACCAGGCTTTACGGCGGACTGTACGGATCGAGAGTCACATTTGCCACGCTCGATAAAGCATCTGCGCCGGGGCAGCGCAGCGTGCATGAGGTACTCACGACATTTGATAAACTGTTTTCCAGACCCGGACATATTATCCTTATCGGATTCATGGGAACCGGAAAGACGACCATGTCAAAGCTTATTTCCGAAAAATACGGTATCCCGGAGATCGATACGGATTCCATGATCGTCTCAAAGACGGGTAAGCAGATATCCGAGATCTTTGATGAGGATGGTGAAGAGACCTTCCGAAGGGTTGAAACGGATATTCTCGATGAGCTTGGAACATATGACAGATCGGTTGTTTCGTGCGGTGGAGGAACGGTTCTTCGGGACATCAACATCAGGAAGCTTAAGAACTTCGGAACAATAGTGCTTCTTACGGCAAAGCCTGAGACTATCCACAAGAGAATACATAAGGATAACTCAAGGCCGCTTCTTGACGGCAATATGAACGTCGGATACATCGCCGAG
This sequence comes from uncultured Lachnospiraceae bacterium, assembly GCA_947169235.1. Taxonomy (GTDB): domain Bacteria; phylum Bacillota; class Clostridia; order Lachnospirales; family Lachnospiraceae; genus Eubacterium_F. The sequence continues at coordinate 53,031 of CAMVOY010000004.1, forward strand.
CTTCTCGAGAAGAGAATGCCTTCATACGAGCGTGCCGCAGATGTCATTGTTGCGACGGATGACCGTGATATAGAGGATATCGCGGCGGAAATATGGGAACATACTAAGTAAAAATCCCAAATGCGATCTTTTCGCAGTATCATCAGAAACTCGTGTGGGAACATTTTTCTTGCATTTTGTGATGATATAGGGTAGAATGATTATATCTTGTATAAAAAGATTGGAGGAAAATCATGATTTCAGCAGGTGATTTCAGAAACGGTCTTACCGTAGAGATTGAGGGAGTAGTTTACCAGGTTGTTGAGTTTCAGCATGTAAAGCCGGGAAAAGGTGCGGCATTTGTACGTACGAAGCTTCGCAACGTAGTTGACGGTGGTGTGGTTGAGAAGACATTCCGTCCGACAGAGAAGTTTCCACAGGCACACATCGACAAGAAGGAGATGCAGTACCTGTATAAGGATGATATGTATCATTTCATGGACAACGAGTCCTATGAGCAGATCGATCTGACTGAGGAAGCAGTCGGAGAGACCATGAAGTTTGTAAAGGAGAACGATAATGTAAAGGTGCTTTCCTACAAAGGAAACATCTTCTCTATCGAGCCTCCTATGTTTGCGGAGCTTGAGGTTACAGAGACTGAGCCGGGCGTGAAGGGTGACACTGCGACAAACGTTACCAAGCCTGCTACAGTTGAGACAGGAGCTCAGGTTGCAGTACCTCTGTTTGTTAACCAGGGTGATCGTATCCAGATCGATACACGTACGGGAGAGTATCTGAAGAGACTTTGATCTGTTTCGGAGATGATGCCTATGATGAAAAAGCCGATTAAAAAGATCATCGCTTTGATGATGTGCTTCATATTCGCGACATCTGTCGTGACCGGTTGTGGTGACGACTCGGCTTCGAATGACGAAAACAAGATCAAGATAGGTGTGTCCATATGGAGCACTACTGATTCTCTGGGTGTTCAATGCAAAAAAATACTTGATCATACGGCGAATATCCTCGGTGATGTAGAGCTTGAGTATATCGTTCAGGATCATGTTTCCGAGAAGGTCACATCGAGTGTCCAAACGATGATCAATGACGGTTGTAAGGGAATCATCGTTTGCAACTCCGCTGACAGCGAGATGAGTTCCATCATACGCTCATGTGATGAGGCAGGAGTGTATGTAGCGCAGTTTTTCCGCGTGATCAGTGAACAGGAGTCCGATGACATCTACCAGATGGGAACGGAATCAAAGTATTATATAGGTTCCGTACATGAGAACGAAGTTGAAAACGGCGAGAAACTCGGCGGTATTCTCCTTGACAAGGGCTGCAGACATCTCGGGATAGTCGGCTGGGAGCAAGGTGATTCGACATGGTTGCGACGCTGGGAAGGCTACAGAAACGCTGTCAATCAATGGAATGCATCGCACGGCGGCGACGAAGCAACTCTTTATGATCCTCAGTATGCAGGAACGACCATAGAGGGTGGCGAGAAAGCTGCCAACGCATTTATGGACAAGTATTCTGATCTGGATGCATTGATAGCTGCCGGAGGCGGCGGTGATCCTTTTGAGGGTGTTCTTAACGCTGTTGAGAAGGCCGGAAAAGTCAGTGATATAAAGGTTGTCTCCACTGATTTCAGGAATGATCTGGAGGCCAGACTTGAGCAGGGATCCATAGCAGCTGAGTCCGGTGGACATTACTGTGATCCGTTGTTTGCATTTTTCATGGTATACAATGCGATAAACGGGGATACAGCTTATATCGAAGGAAACTTCAACGAGATACATTTTCCGTATCTATACGTATTCTCGCCACAAACCTATTCCGATTATGAGAAGCTTTTTGTAAATCAGTTTCCATACTCGGATGAGGAGATTAAGGGTATGAGCGGGGCCAGCTTCGACCAGCTGAAAAACATGGCAGAGTCTCTTTCTATCGAGGACGCAAAGAATCGACTTGGCAAATGATAATAAAAAATATGGCCGATGATGTTTTAGTGCTATCATCGGCCGTTTCTATAATCTGGAGGAAATATGGGCTTTCTGGATAAAAAGAAAAATGAAGAGTGGATCGACGGGACGCCGGAGAGCTTTAAGATTTGGTTTTGGATCAGATTGGCGGTGTGCCTTTTTCTGTTCTATACCGGTGGAGAGCTGATATATCACTATGTTAAAGGCGAGATAGGATGGGGAGCGATTGCCGGAGCAGCCGTGTTTTTCGTTTTCGGAATCGTTTTTATGATACTTGATATTAGCAGGTATCTGAGGCTGAGAAGGGCGATGAAAGAGCGCGACGCGGATGATACCGGTCGTCCTACCGATGCATCTTCGCTCGGGTCCGGGATCGCAGGCTCTAGGACCCTCGCGCGCGATGCATCAGGTAGTCCTGAGAGAAGTGATCGATCGGGTGGCTTTCCGGAGACAGGAGAGTCCGGTCGTCCTACCGATGCATCAGGTAGTGGTGAAATTAAAAAAAATAGCATAAGTGATTTTGCTAAATATGTTGTGAATGATGAGGAGGATGAGACCGATGATGAAGTTTAAGAATTCTAAAAAACGCGGGAAATGGTCGATTCAGGCCGGACCGAAGAAGCGCAGGTTTATCGTGAAGTCAAAGAGGCCCGGTAAGTGGTCGTTGAAGTTTAAGCTTGGAAGTAAGAATCACAACAAGATGCACAAGATGGACAAGCTGAAGAAACTTCCGAAGATGAAAAAGATGAGCAAGATGCAGAAGATGAAGAAGCTTGACAAGATCAAAAGGCTTCCGAAACTGAAGATGAAACATAAGTAATAAACAGGGATTACAGGTGGGGGCCGTCTTAACGCAGCTATTTTTACAGCCGGGGGATGACTTATGAAAAAGAGAACTAAAGCGGTTATTGCCGTGCTTTTGACAGTATCAGGGATGATGTCTCAGACATTCATCCCTGTAGTTTACGCTGAGAAACAAAGTGTCGCGACATCTGTTAAGGTTGACGCGGTATCTGCTGAGGTTGCATATGGAGATGCAGTGTCTGAGCAGGCCGTGACAGAGAGTCCGCTACCTACTGAGACGCCGGTACAGACACCGCTTCCGAATCCGATACGTGTGAAGGGGAAAACCGCAAATATCGATCTGGGACCTAAAACGGTACTTAAAAAATCCAAGGTGCTTTCCATATCCGGAGCGAAAGGAGCGTTATCTTTCAAAAAGATAAGCGGAAATAAAAAGATCAGGATCAACGGATCAAACGGAAAGGTAACGGTAAAAGAAAGACTTGCTAAAGGAACATATATTGTTCGCGTTAAGGTTACTGCCGCGGGCAATGATATGTACAGAGCAGGGGCGCTTGCAAAGTCGTTTAAGATAAGGGTGTCGGCTACAAGTCTGAGTTCGTCAGACTCTTATAATTATAACAAAAAAGTAAACTTCGGGCTGAGCTATAACGGGCACAACAAGCCGGGAGCGTGCGCGCCGTACAGCGGTTTCTCTTTTAAGAAATTCGGTGCGATGTACGTTAAACATCCGGATAAAAAAGAGATATATTTAACATTTGATTGCGGTTATGATAACGGAAACACCGTTAAAGTATTAAACACACTGAAAAAGAAAAAGGTCAAGGCTATCTTTTTTATAACAAAGGTTTTTCTTGACGATAAGCCCGGGCTTGTTAAGAGGATGAAGCGTGAAGGTCATCTGGTCGGAAATCATACGATGAGCCATCCGTACATGTATAACTGCTCTGATGATAAAATAAGATCAGAGCTGACCGGTATGGAAAAGCTTATGAAGCAAAAGACCGGTTACAAGATGGACAGATTTATTAGACCTCCATATGGGTCATTCAGCATCAGAGTGCTAAAAACCGCAAAGGAGCTCGGATACAAAACAGTATTTTGGAGTCTGGCATGGTATGATTATGATGAGGCGCACCAGCCCTCTGTGAGCTCTGTTGTTGACAAGTTCAGAAACCGTTATCACAAGGGTATGATACCGCTATTACATATCACATCATCGGCGGATACACAGGCGCTTCCTCAGATAATATCGTATATGAAAAGCAAGAAATACAAGTTTTGCCAGTTTAGCAGTTAGGAGACAAAATGAAGCTGATATCATGGAATGTTAATGGCTTACGAGCATGCGTAGGGAAAAACTTTAATGAGGCATTCGACACACTGGACGCGGATGTTTTCTGTCTGCAGGAGACAAAGCTTCAGCAGGGGCAGATAGATCTGGACCTACCGGGCTATCATCAATATTGGAACTATGCCGAGAAAAAGGGATACTCAGGAACGGCCGTATTTACGAAGATTGAGCCGATAAACGTGACCTATGGAATAGGTGTGGATGAGCATGACCATGAGGGACGTGTGATCACGTGCGAGTTTGAGGATTTTTATTTCGTTTGTGTGTATGTTCCGAACTCACAAAATGAGCTGAAAAGACTTGATTACCGCATGAAGTGGGAGGATGACTTCCGGGCGTATCTGTGTGGGCTGAAGGAGAAGAAGGGCGTTATCGTCACGGGAGATATGAACGTGGCTCATCAGGAGATCGACCTCAAAAACCCGTCGGCAAATCATCATAACGCGGGCTTTACCGATGAGGAGAGAGGCAAGATGACAGAGCTTCTCGATGCCGGCTTCATCGACAGCTTCAGATATCTCTACCCGGACGTGACGGATGTATACAGCTGGTGGTCATATCGTTTTTCTGCCAGAAGCAGGAACGCAGGGTGGAGGATTGATTATTTTCTCGTATCCGAGGATATGAAGGACCGTATCGGGGATGCGAAGATCCATACCGACATACTCGGCTCAGATCACTGTCCGGTTGAGTTGACTATTTGAGAGATTGATTTGAAATATGATGGGATGACATATGTTTTGTATTGTTATGGCTATGGCGGAGACGCCGGAGGACAGAACTAAGCTTGAAAAGCTGTTTAATCTATATGAAAAGATGATGTACCGTATTGCATACGGTATTCTTAACCATCATCATGATTCTGAAGATGCCGTGATTACTGCTTGGGAGCGGATTGCGGCGAATCTTGATAAAATTCTTGAAATCGATTGTCCCCAGACCAAGAGCTTCATCGTTATAATAGTTGAAAGAGTGGCGATAGATATATATCGTCGTAATTCCAGAATACGTAATAATGAAATGTCAGCGGATAAACTTGAGGAGTCGCCGGTGATCCTGACAAAAGACCAAGCACTCGAGGACGTAGAGATGGCCGATGTATTCAGGCGTTTGCCGAAAAAATACAGTGAAGTGATGAGTTATCACTACATGAACGGAATGACGATGGAAGAGATTGCAAAGTTAACCGATATTTCTGTTGAGGCGGTAAAAAAGCGGATACAACGAGGCAGAGCGATCATAGCAAAGGAGATGGGGAGGAAACCTCTTTTCTGATCGTTATAGTAAATAGAACGGTACGAAAGGAGAAATTCAAAGATGAGTGTGTATGAAAGGAGAAGGACTATGACTAACGAAAAAGCAATTACCACAACTCAAAAAGTAATAAGGATTATTAAGCCGTTGAGTCTGATAGTTTACTTGATCATATGGGCGTTGTGCCTTGGAGCGTTCTATGTTATCAAGGACGACTCAGGAGGTTTTGGGTATACAATACTTGTTATTTATATTGTTATTCCGGTGTCTACATTTGTTGCTTCCGTCCTGTTTGGAGCGTTTGACTTTGGAGGGAAGCTCAAGTGGATATGGCCGGTATTCTTTGGGTTCATGTATATGCTTTTAGAATATGTCACGTATAGATTGGGTAACACTATTGCTTTTGGAAATATCAATCCTCTTGACAAGGATGATTTAATGATGTTTGTTAATGGCTTAATAGTATCTGCATTCGCGATCATTGTCGGGCACATCGTGTATTTGACGGTGGTACGAAGATATGATTTGTTAAAAACCAAGAAAACGATGAGTTGAAAAGGAGGAAGGTATGCTAGAATACGGAGATGATTCAAGTCGATTTGTGAAAAAGATAGTGTCATATCTTTCGGTTACATGAGAGATCCGGCAGAGTTCTCAATCACAGAAACAACCTTATGGTTTTGGATATGTATTACTATGTATTTGATTTCAGTGATTACAAATGCATGTTTTATCTTTATAAGACATAGGGAAAAATAAACAAAATAATTCCACGATGGTTTTTCCGCCCTTGGGTACAAGGGCGTTTTTTCTTTATGAGTGAATATTTTTACTGTGTAAAAAAGTAGACAAATCGCTGAAATAGTGATAAAATATGCCATAAAGCACCATTTTTTATACATAAGGAGATCGGCTATGGTCATCATGCATGGTGAGGATAAGGTTGCACATATCGCGAAAAACGGGTCTATAGAGGTGTTTGACGAGCTGTGGATGCCTTACGACCTTTATTTCGAGGTGGCCTCTGACGACATCGATGATCTCGTGCAGAATTTGGAGAACTTCTATCACTGGTGTGCTACGAGGCTTATACATATCGACAGGAAGTATATCAAGGAAATACTTAACAGTATCGGTGCGTCGCAACAGATGACTGATCGTGACAGAGCGAAGGTAGCGCTTTCATACCATGCTTTATCCCTGCTCGACCTGTACTGGGTGCGTGAGGATGATGAGGAGATTAGTTTTGCTGAGATTAACCTGTATGATCATTCTCTTAGTAACGCGTTTACCGATCTGAGCCTTCGCGGGAAGTCGATGACTGTCGAGAATGCTCATATGATTGCTGATAACCTGAATACGCCGGGGATGTTCCCGAAGGCATGGGTGAGAGACGGCGGAACATTTTTTCTGTTGAAGGACGGAGATCAGGATTCGGTGGAGAAGGAGCTTCTGGCCGGTTGCATTGCGAGCTGCTTTGATGTGCCGCAGGTGAAATACGAGCGGGCTGAGTATGTGGATTTGCCTGTGTCAAGGTCGCAGATTATCACATCGAAGAAATACAGTATCGTCACTATGGAGGCGTTTCAGATATATGCGCTGAATCACGATATGAACTGGATTGATGAGGTTCTGGCTAAGGATGCCAAGGGCTATTACATGATGAATATCATCGATTATCTGGTCGGAAACACGGATCGCCATTGGGGCAATTGGGGATGGCTCGTCGATAATGAGACGGGAGAGCGTGTGCGCCTGCAGGATCTGATGGATTTTAACCAATCGTTCGGTGCGTATGATACGATAGATGGAGCGCAGTGTCAGACAGCTGAGGGGATGACGCAGCGTGAGGCTGCCAAGGAGGCGGTGAAAAGAATCAAAGGATGGCAACCCGTGAGAGATATCGATGATGCGTGGTTTGGTGATAGGGATGAGTGGAGAGAGATGTTTCATAAGCGGTTTCGTGAACTGGGATAATTTGATGATTGACGCGGACCCGTGATTTGTGGTATAATAGCTGAGTTGAATGAAATCGCCTATGGCGATGACAATAGAAGACTGAATGGAGGGTTTTCAGAATGGATAACGAGAACACTGAAGGAATCGGAGAGATCCAGATCGCGAATGAGGTCGTAGCTGCTATCGCGGGTATATCTGCCAGCGAGATCGAGGGCGTGGAGACCATGAGCGGCGGCATGAAAAACGAGATGGTAAACAAGTTCGGTGCCAAGAAAAATGCCAAGGGTGTTAAGGTCGTAGTTGATGATGACACGGCTGAGGTCGAGATCGCGATTAACATGAAATACGGTTACTCCATCCCTGAGACCTGTGAGAAGGTACAGGATCGTGTGTCTCAGGCTATCAATGAGATGACCGGACTTACCTGCAGCAAGGTAAATGTGACTATCGCCGGAGTAGAGCTTCCGAAGGATTGATTATACTATGAATAGACATGAACTGAGAACCTGCGTGTTCCTCCTGCTGTTCCAGAAGGATTTTTATCCTGACGAGCAGTATGGGGAACAGCAGGATATTTTTCTAAATGAGGTTAAAAATGAGGAGCCGCTGACCGGTGATGATCTCGATTTCATCCGGGAAGAGGTTTCTAAGGTTATACCGCTTTTGCCCGAGATCGACGCAAAGATCGAGGCTGCGAGCGAGGGATGGAAGCTGAAGCGTATCGCAAAGGCTGAGTTGGCCATCCTGCGTTTGGGCGTATATGAGGCGCTCTATGATGACGATGTGCCGGTGAGTGTCGCTATAGACGAGGCAGTAGAGCTTGCAAAGGATTACGGCCGTGACAAGGGATACGCCTTTGTGAACGGGGTGCTGGATACCATTGTTAAGAATAAATAATCCGAACCACACTATGTTTGGAATATTTGGGGGTTACAGAATTGGATTACGGTTTGATAGGTGGCAGACTTGGCCACAGCTATTCGAAAAGTATCCACGAGGAGCTTGCCGACTACACATATGAGCTTTGTCCTTTGAAAGAGGATGAGTTTGCTCCGTTTATGGAAAAGCATGATTTCAAGGCGATAAATGTAACTATTCCGTATAAGCAGAGAGTGATACCGTATCTGGAGTCGATGGATGAAAAAGCGTCGGCTATCGGAGCGGTAAACTGTATAGTGAATCGCGAAGGAAAGCTCTACGGATACAACACGGATTACGATGGTTTTGGATACATGCTTGATAAGCATGGTGTTGAGGTTGTCGGTAAAAAGGTCCTTGTGATCGGTAACGGTGGTGCGGCACAGGCGGTGAAGGCCTGTTTGTCGGACAGGGGATGCCGCGAGATGGTCATCGTCCGCAGAGGTCATGACGATGAGTCCGTGACTTATGATGAAGTGTATGCGTCACATACGGACGTTGATGTTATCGTGAACACGTCACCGGTCGGTATGTATCCTGATGTTGACGAGACACCGATCGATCTGAAGCCTTTTGAAAAATGTACCGCAGTTATCGACCTGATCTATAATCCGGCAGAGACGAAGCTTACCGCGCAGGCGAAAGCGCTTGGTAAGCTCGGCGTCACCGGACTCGAGATGCTGATAGCGCAGGCGAAAGTGGCGGTGGAGATTTTTCTTGATAACAAAATCGATGATAATGTTATTGATGAGATATATAGGAATATGAAGTAGTTGCTTGAAGACGAGCCGGGAGATATATGAATAATCTGCGAGGACACGCTTTCGCTTTTTTATCATACGTCACGTTGCACGACGCTAAAAGACAGCGTCTGCGCAACGACGTATGATAGACATTCCTCGCAGTTATTATTCATATATCCTCCCTGGGAAACGTAAATAAAGAAAATAAATGCTTTTGAGGATGATAAATATTATGAGTAAAAGGATTAGTTCGATTTTTGTCATCGGAGTGATGATATTAATGATGACCGCCTGTGGGAAGGAAGAAGAAAAACTGACGCCTGCGCCGGTGGTAGAAGCAGTTAAGGCTGTGAGTGAGCAGGCGGTGAGTGCGGCGGCTGTAGATGCTGTCAGCGGGGATGCCGTGAGCGGTGAAGCGGTTACCGAAACTGAGGAGCCTTTTATCCTTGATGAGGGCTTCCCTGAATTTGAATCTAAGGATATAAAGACTCTTTTGGATGCATGCATAGGCATCAAGGATTCTTCAGGGTACTATGTGAAGTGTGCTCTGGCTGCGGATACTCTTCTTAACTTCGCTGTTGAGAACAACTTGGCAAATCAGATAGACCTAAGTATCCAGAGCTTCAATGCAGCATTTGAGCAGGCGTATAATGAGCTTACATTCGATCAGCAAAAAGAGCTTTACAACAACCTTACAGAGGATATAATGCCTATGATCATGGATTCGTTCCAGGATCCGGATGCATACAAGGCTGATCTTGATGATGCCGGAGTATATGGATCCTTTAAAGGCAATCTTAAGGATCCTGATGCCAGGGAATCCTGGACTGTTATCTGGGAGGAATATAACAGCCTTACCAAGGATAAGCGAAAGGAATTTGCTTCGGAAGAATAGTCAGTCTGCAAGGAGTATGTTTGACTTTTTTGGAGTGTAATCAAATGAGTGAAAATCTGTCAAAAATAATAGATAAAAAAGCCTCTGACATTGAAGAAATATTAGAGGCTTTTCTTCCTGATGAAAAAGGTTTTGAAAAGACTGTTTATGAGGCGATGAATTACAGTGTTAAGGCCGGAGGAAAGAGACTCCGCCCGATGCTTATGAGGGAGTTTTTTGATCTGTTCGGAGGATGCGATGAAGCGACTCTGAAACGTTTCATGACAGCTATCGAGATGATACACAGTTATTCATTGGTCCATGATGATCTGCCTGCTCTCGATAATGATGATATGCGCAGAGGGATGCCTTCCACGCACAAGAAGTTCGGTGAGGCTATGGGAATACTCGCGGGGGATGCCCTTTTAAATGCCGCGTATGAGCAGATAGCGAAAGCACAGCGCGATATTTTTTTGAACGACGATCTGAATGATAACGAAAAGTCGGAGCGGTCAAGACGTGCCGCGTTGGCGTTTGATAAGCTGGCGTCCTGTGCCGGGACCGATGGTATGATCGGTGGTCAGGTCGTGGATGTGGAAATGACGGGGAAGGATATCGATGCCGACAGGCTTGATTATATCTATCATTGTAAAACGGGTGCGCTTTTGGCTGCGGCGATGACTGTCGGAGCGATACTTGGTGGCGCAGGTCGTGAGCAGATTGATACGGTCGAGAGGATCGGATATGATATCGGGATGGCTTTTCAGATCCAGGATGACATACTTGATGTGATCGGTACTGAGGAGAAACTTGGCAAACCTATCCATAGCGACGAAGAACTTGATAAGTCGACATATGTTGCTGTATTCGGGCTTGAGAAGGGCAGGGATGCAGTTGAAAGCTATACCCAAAGAGCTACCACGAGTCTGGATGGCCTTGCGGGATCGGCTGGTCAGAGCATGAAAGATGATCAGATAGAAACACTGGATTTTATTAAACAGTTGTTTCTTCTGATGGCAAAAAGAGATCATTAGACTTTGAAGTCTGTAAATATCTTGGAGTAAAAAAGTATGAAAAGACGTATACTTGATGAGATCTGCGGAGCAAATGATATTCATCGGATCGATCCCGCGGATTATCGACAATTAGCAAGAGAGATCAGACGTCGTCTGGTGAACACCGTCAGTGAGACGGGAGGGCACCTGTCGGCTTCGCTTGGCGTGGTCGAGCTTACGATGGCACTTCATCTCGTATTAGAGTTCCCGGATGATAAGCTTGTCTGGGATGTCGGTCATCAGTCATATGTTCACAAGATTCTTACCGGGCGCGATGATGATATGCCTTTCTTGCGACAGTTTGGCGGTATAAGCGGGTTCCCTGATGTCAGGGAGAGTGAGTGTGATGCTTTTTGCGTGGGGCATGCGTCAACTTCCATTTCTGCCGCATTAGGTCTGGCGAAGGCGAGAGATCTCAGAGGTACGGATGAGAAGATATTTGCCGTGATCGGAGACGGTGCACTCTCCGGAGGCATGGCATATGAGGCAATGAATAACGCTGTCGAGGCGAAGACAGGCATGGTCATCGTCCTTAATGACAACAAGATGTCCATAGCGCAGAATGTCGGTGGTATGAGCAATTATCTCGGTCAGATCCGTGCGGACAGACGTTATCGCGATCTGAAGGTGCGCGTTGAAGAGGCGCTTGACAAAATACCTACAGTCGGAGTGCCCCTTGCAAAACAGATCAGAAAAACAAAGGATTCACTGAAACATCTGCTTTTGCCCGGGATGCTTTTTGAGGACATGGGTCTTACATACATCGGACCTATTGACGGACATGATATAGCTGCGATGAAGGATGCTTTTGAGGCGGCAGCGTCCATGATCGACGAGACGGTGCTGGTTCACGTTATCACAAAAAAAGGTCACGGTTACAGACCTGCAGCGGAGAAGCCGGATCTTTTTCACGGGATCGGAGCTTTTGACAGGGAGACCGGAAAGCCATATGATGATCCGAAAAATGCACCGGTGACCTATACGGATATTTTCAGTGAGTGGCTGTTGACGAGAGCAGGAGAGCATGAGAAAATGGTCTCTGTGTGTGCGGCCATGCCGGATGGCACGGGCGTTACCCCTTTTGCGGAAGCGTACCCCGACAGAGCTTTTGACGTGGGTATAGCTGAGGAGCATGCGGTGACTTTTGCCGCAGGAATGGCGGCAGGCGGATTGAGGCCGGTGGTCAGCATCTACTCGACATTTTTGCAGAGAGCTTATGATCAGATATTGCATGATGTATGTAATGCATCATATCCCGTGATCTTTGCGGTGGACCGTAGCGGTATCGTGGGACATGACGGAAGGACCCATCAGGGTATTTTTGATCTTTCATATCTGCTTCCCATGCCGGGGATGACCGTGATATCTCCGATGGACGGGGATGAGCTTATCGAGGCGTTTGATTTCGCGATGGAGAAGTCGGAGGGGCCCGTTGCGATAAGGTATCCCAGGAGCGAGGCTTTCTGGTTTGAGGATGCCAGGGATGAGTTCGAACTCGGAAAGGCGGAGGTTCTCAGGGAGGGCCGCGAGGTCGTTATCTTTGCGGTTGGCGATATGGCGAGGACTGCTCTTAAGGTGAGAGAGATTCTGAGTGATGATATGATCAGGGTCACGGTCGTGAATATGAGATTTGTTAAGCCGTTTGATGAGGAGCTCGTGAGTGAGCTGGCCGCGAAACACACTGTGGTCGTAACGATGGAGGACGGCGTCGTGACGGGCGGCTTTGGTGAGATGGTCGGTGCGTATCTGCAGCGTGAGGGCATCTGCGTGAAGGCATTTCTTGCGATCGCGCTACCTGATGAGTTTATCCCGCACGGGAGCCAGGAGGAGCTTTATCGCGAATATGGGCTTGATAGCGAGAGTGTTGCGGACGCTATAAGGGGTGTCTACTACGAGGCGAGATAGGACGTAGCGCTAGCGCGAGAACCATACAGCGAATTAGGAGAATATTTTGGCTAAAGAAAGACTGGATATATTATTAGTGAATAGAGGGCTGGTCGAGTCGCGGACGCAGGCGAAGGCAGTGATCATGGCGGGGGAGGTTTTCGTCGATGATCAGCGTGAGGATAAGGCCGGAGCGATGTTTCCCGAGGAGGTCAGGATCGAGTGGCGCGGGAAAAAGATGCCCTACGTGAGCCGTGGTGGCTTTAAGCTTGAGAAAGCGCTCAAGGTTTTCCCTATCGGCGTGAACGCCGGTGATGATTTGGGCGGCGAGATTTTCAATGAAAAGCCACTGCAGGATAAGGTGTGCATGGATGTTGGCTCGTCTACGGGCGGTTTTACAGATTGTATGCTTCAGAATGGAGCCGTAAAGGTGTATGCGATCGATGTCGGGACGAATCAGTTGGCTTGGAAATTAAGGCAGGATGAGAGAGTCATCTCGATGGAGAAAACTAATATCAGATATGTAACGCCTGAAGATATCGGCGAGCCGGTGGATTTCGTTTCGATTGACGTGGCTTTTATTTCACTTGAAAAGGTGTTAACTCCGGTGCGTGCTCTGATGAAGGATGGCGCGCAGATGGTCGCTCTTATCAAACCGCAGTTTGAGGCAGGAAGAGAGCAGGTTGGAAAAAAGGGTGTTGTTCGTGAACCGAAGGTGCATGAGGAAGTGATCCGAAATGTGACAGGTTATGCACACGATGCCGACTTCAGGATACTCGGACTCGATCACAGTCCCATACGCGGACCGGAGGGGAATATAGAATATCTTCTCTATCTGGAAGCCGGTAGCGGATCGGATGATACGGAAGGTAAGTTTTCTTCAGATGAGATAAACAGAGTTGTGAAATCCGCTCATGAGGTACTCGTGTAATATGTTATGTAACTTGATGAAATCCTCGGGAAGGAGGCTAGTGTGAAAAATCGCATTGATATGAGACTTGGACGTAAGCATAGAAGAAACCTGAGCCTGATACTTGTGCTGGCTATGGTTTTGTCGTTTATGCCGGCAGATGTTTCGCAGGCGGTATCAAAGAATAGGGTTGAATATTCGGATTCATGGGGATGGGATGATGATTCCTGGGATGACGATGACTCGTGGAATGATGATTCGTGGGACGACGACTCATGGAACGACGACTCATGGGACGACGATGAATCATGGGATGATGACGACTCATGGAATACGCCTAAGCCGACTGTTACGCCGAAGCCGACTGCTACACCGAAGCCGACGGTAAAACCAAAGCCAACTCAGGCGCCAAAGACATCAAAGTACAAAAAGATCGGGAAAAAGCTTCTGAAGCTCAAGAAAAAATACCCCGAAGGCAAATACTGGACCAATTCAAATACCTACAGGTGGCATGCGCTCGGTTATTCTCTTATCGCCTGCGGATGTGTCTCGCTGGCATGCAGGCTGAGTGATGCCGTATTCGGCAAGAAGAAGAAAGCAAAGGAGATCAAGTCTCCATCGTATAAAAAGGTCAAGATAGGGGATATATTAAGACTGAACGGGGACACTCATTCTGCGATAGTTATTGATAAGACAAGCAGTTATCTTACGATTGCTGAAGGAAACTATAACAGCAGTGTTCATTGGGGACGAAAACTCAGCAAAAATACGAAGATAAACTATATTTGGACCAGGTGGTAGAGGCGAGATTCTTCTTGACATTTGTATAGGAATAGTGTATACTAATCATATACAGTAGAGTGTGTTTTTGGAGAAAAAATATCAATTCTCAGGAAGGAATGAGCACATGAACGCTATAAAAGAGCTTAGGACCACTACAAAGATGAGTCAGAGCAAGTTTGCATCGTATCTGGGTATCCCGGTTGCAAACATACAGCATTGGGAGCAGGGCGTGGCTTCACCGCCGACTTATCTGGTCTCACTGATCACCAGGGTTATGAAGCATGACGGTTTTCTAAATGATGATATGAGCGCGATACAGAAGGATGCCGTTCGTCAGGCGAGAGCGACTCTCGCGGTTGAGAATATGACCTACCCCGAGGAGTATCTTTCGGATTTGAAGGATCTGGTGACCGGAAAGATCTCTCGTGAGGAGTACCAGGCGCGCATAGTTTATGTAGGATAAAACAGGAGACGGACATGTTATTGATGAAGGCGAAAAAATAAAGGAGCCTATCAGTAGGGCAAAAGCGAGTGAATTATTAAAGAATGACTTAAAAAAGCCGTTGAAGTATTCAAGGAGATTTGTAAATAAGATAGGTGAGGAGTTGAGTCCTAATCTCACAAAACTGCTTTGTTCAGGAAAATGATTAGGGAGGGATGATAATGAAGAGAGCAGTTGCACTACTATTGACGTGTGTATTTGTTGTTGGTTGCGGGAGAACGGATTTGGCATCAAAAAATGCAATTGATCACACGAATAATAACATTGTAAATGGTGAGGGTTTAATCGAAGAAAGGGATAACTATATAGATGCCAAAACGGAAAAGCACGTTAAAAGCAATAAGGAAGAGTTCTTTGGGAAATGGAAGATTGTTTCGATGACTGGGAGTGGTTACATATTTCCAATAACCTTTAATGAAAACGATTATATTGGATGTGAGCTCTTAATTGATGAAGATTATTTTGAAATGTCAGGCAATGGCCTATCTGTTTCGATTAACAATCCCATCTATAAGAAAAAGAAAGTCAGTGATAAGGTCTTGTATACAGAAAGAAAGATAAAAAAGAAAAATCTTGGATTCAATAATAAAGACGTTGTAAAAAAAGTCACTTTATACGATAAAGATAAAGAACAGGATTTTATTGGTGCTTCATTTTATGTAAAAGATAAAGATAGCCTTATAATAATCGGTCCAATATTTCTTTTAGCCGAAAGGATTGAGTGATTATGAATCTTGCATATGAACACATAGAGGTAAACAAAGAAAGCATCCGAAGTGTGTTCGGATGCTTCCTTTCGTTTTAAGGGCCGGAGGAGCGTATGAAAAGCGTAGATAAATATGTGTACCCGGGTACGCATGTGCTGATCAATAAATACGGTTGTCGCGATGCGGATGAACTGAAGGAGCTGGAAGCGAGATCCACCATGGGTAATCTCGTTTATCTTCAGTTGCACCCTATCAGCGGCATTTTTGATTTTAAGCATTTGAAAGACATACATCGTTTTATCTTTCAGGATATATTTGATTGGGCGGGGCAGATACGTACCGTCGACATCGGGAAGAATAATCTGTTTTGCAGAGCGGTCTTTATCAATGATTATGCAAAAGAGGTCTTTGATGATTTTTATACTTCCTGCCGGGAGGCGAGTAAGGACAGGGATTCTTTTATCGACACCGTTGTAAGTCATTACGCTGATATGAATGCGTTGCATCCGTTTCGCGAGGGGAACGGACGGTCTCAACGAGAGTTCACGAGAGAGCTGTGTTTAAAATGTGGTTATGTTTTTGATCTGACTCAGACCTCTTACAAGGAGATGGTCCAGGCGAGTGTTTTGTCGTTTGATAAGGGCGATAACTCGAAACTGCGCGGTATTTTTGAAAAGTGCATAATACCGAGGGCGGAATACCGTCATTTGCAGGAGAGACTTAACAGCGTAACGATGATATTCTCGCGGGATGATATGTGAAGCTATACTAGTGGGGAAAACTTTTCTGCTAGAAATCGTTGCGTGAACTATTCGAGGTTGGAGGAAATCTGCAGAAAATACTCTCAGGAATGATGATGTGCAGAAAAGCATCAGAACTATTGGGAGTAACATTCAGATTGAT